>JAAFHX010000026.1 GCA_013297695.1 Rhodobacterales bacterium
GTCCCACTCGGCCTCGGGCACGTCCACCGGCATCAGCGCGGCGATGGATACGCCGACGTCGATCGGCAGGATGTTGACGATGGCCTTGCCCTTGGCCTGCCGCCCCGCCAGCGGCAGCCGCCAGGTCTTGAGCTTGTAAACCATCCCGTCGGTGGTGAAGAACAGAAGCTGCGTGTGGGTGTTGGCGACGAACAGCGTCGTCACCACGTCGTCTTCCTTCGTTGCCATCGAGGACAGACCCTTGCCGCCCCGCCGCTGCGCGCGGAATTCGGCCAGCGGCGTGCGCTTGATCCAGCCGGCCGAGGTGATGGTGACCACCATGTCCTCGCGCTCGATCAGGTCTTCGTCTTCCATGTCGCCCGCCCAATCGACGATCTCGGTCCGGCGGGGCACGGCGAAAAGCTCTTTCACTTCCGTCAGTTCGGCGGCGATGATGCCCATGATCCGGTCGCGCGAGCCGAGAATTTCCAGATAGTCGCGGATTTTCGCGGCCAGGTCCTGCAATTCGTCGGTGACCTCCTTGACGCCTAGCGCAGTCAGGCGCTGCAGGCGCAGGTCGAGGATCGCGCGGGCCTGAATCTCCGACAGGTTGTAGGTGCCGTCGGGGTTCACGGTATGGGTCGGATCGTCGATCAGGCGGATGTATTCGGCGATGTCGCCCACCGGCCAGGCCCGCGTCATCAGCCGCTGCCGCGCCTCGGCCGGATCGCGCGAGGAGCGGATGGTGGCCACCACCTCGTCCACGTTCGATACCGCAACCGCCAGACCGCACAGCACATGGCTGCGTTCGCGCGCCTTGCGCAGTTCGAACGCCGTGCGCCGCGCCACCACTTCCTCGCGGAAGGTGATGAAATGCGTAAGGAAATCGCGCAGGGTCAGTTGTTCAGGCCGGCCGCCGTTCAAGGCCAGCATGTTGCAGCCGAAACTGGTCTGCATGGGGGTGAAGCGCCAGAGCTGGTTCAGCACCACATCCGCCGTCGCGTCGCGCTTCAGCTCGATCACCACCCGCACGCCGATCCGGTCGCTTTCGTCCTGAACATGGGCGATGCCCTCGATCCGCTTTTCGCGGACCTGTTCGGCGATGATCTCGATCAGGCGCGACTTGTTCACCTGATAGGGAATCTCGTCCAGGATGATCGCGAAGCGGTCCTTGCGGATCTCTTCGACCCGGGCCTTGGCCCGGATGATGACCGACCCGCGCCCTTCCAGATAGGCCTTCCGCGCGCCGGACCGGCCCAGGATGATCCCCCCGGTCGGGAAATCCGGGCCGGGAATGATCTCCATCAGCGCCTCGGACGACAGGTCGGGGTTGGCGATCAGCGCGAGCGTGGCATCGACGACTTCACCCAGGTTGTGCGGCGGAATGTTGGTCGCCATGCCAACGGCAATGCCGCCTGCGCCATTGACCAGCATGTTGGGAAAGCGCGCGGGCAGGACGGTCGGCTCGCGGTCCTTGCCGTCATAGTTGTCCTGGAAATCGACGGTGTCCTTGTCGATGTCGGCCAGAAGGAAGGCGGCGGGCTTGTCCATCCGCACCTCGGTATAGCGCATGGCGGCCGGGTTGTCGCCGTCCATGGACCCGAAGTTTCCCTGCCCGTCCAGCAGCTTCAGCGACATGCTGAAGGGCTGCGCCATGCGCACCAGCGCGTCATAGATCGCCGAATCGCCATGCGGGTGATACTTGCCCATCACGTCGCCCACGGGCCGGGCCGATTTCCGGTAGCTCTTGTCGTGCGTGTTCCCGGTTTCATACATTGCATAAAGAATGCGCCGATGCACCGGCTTCAGCCCGTCGCGCAGGTCGGGGATCGCCCGGCTGACGATCACGCTCATCGCGTAGTCCAGATAGGCCGTCTTCATCTCGTCGGCGATGGACACCTGCGGCCCGTGATGCGGGTTTCGGGGCGTTTCGTCCGTCTTTTCCGTATCTTCCGGGCTGTCGCTCACGTTGACTGCTCTTTTCTGGCGGGCCGCTACATCTTGTTGCGATGACTATAGACCATCGCGGATATGGGGTGCAATGGCGCGCGGAGGCGCGTTCTGGCAGCCAAAGCGGCAGAGTGCCAACATCATGTTTTCATTGAAAATAAATCGGGGCTTGGCATCATTTTGAAAGGAGTGAAAGCAGCGGAGGTTGTCGATGCGCAAGACCGAGACGGAACTGATGCTGAAAGGCTTCGGGCTGACCACGGCCGAACTGTTCTACCGGATGCCGGATTACCGGAATGTCCTGAACAGCTTTGTCTGGCAGGACTACGATCTGGCCCCCGATTACCCCAAGCTGTTCGGCTTCATCGAGTTCTGGCAGGAAAAAATCGAAGGCCCGCTGCATTCGGTGCGCTTTACCCATCGCAAGCTGATCGCGCCGGGCGAATGGCGCAATGTGGTGGGGGAATTCCGGGTGCATTGACGACAGTGCGCCGCAGCCCCGGACGTGATCCGGGGCCTCTGCCGTTCCGCAGCAGGAGGCCCCGGATCAAGTCCGGGGCTGCGGTGCGCCTGGGTCAGACGGCGGCGCGCAGAACCATCCCGAACAGGTCGCGCGGGTCGTCGGGGTCCGCGATCATGTCGAGATTGTCGTAAAGCCCGGTCTTCTGCGCCTGCGCGAGCACATAGCGCAGCGCGCTGAAATCCTCGATGGCAAAGCCAACCGAATCGAACAGCGTGATCTGCGCCGCATCGCGCCGTCCTGCCGCGCGGCCCGTCATCACCTGCCAGAGTTCGGTCACCGGATGGTCGGCGGCAAGTTGCTGAATCTCGCCCTCGATCCGGGTCTGGGGCGGGTATTCCACGAAAATCTCGGACCGCAGCAGGATATCCCGGGCCAGTTCCGTCTTGCCCGGACAGTCGCCGCCGATGGCGTTGATGTGCACGCCGGCCCCCACCATGTTGTCGGTCAGGATGGTCGCATAGTTCTTGTCGGCGGTGCAGGTGGTGATGATCTGCGCGCCCAGGATCGCCTCTTCTGGGCTGGCGCAGGTGACCACCTCCAGCCCCCGGCCCTTCAGGTTGGCGGCGCATTTCCGCGTTGCCGCCGGGTCGATGTCGTACAGCCGGACCGCTTCCACCCCGCAGACCGCCTGGAAGGCCAGCGCCTGGAATTCCGCCTGCGCGCCGTTGCCGATCATCGCCATGACCCGCGCCCCGGGCGGGGCCAGATGCCGCGCGGCCATGGCCGATGTCGCCGCCGTGCGCAGCGCCGTCAGGATCGTCATTTCCGACAAGAGCAGCGGATAGCCCGTGGCCACATCGGCCAAAAGCCCGAAGGCCGTCACCGTCTGCAGCCCCTGTTTCATGTTGGCGGGGTGGCCGTTCACATACTTGAAGCCATAGGTTTCGCCGTCCGACGTGGGCATCAGTTCGATCACCCCCACGTCCGAATGGCTGGCCACGCGCGGCGTCTTGTCAAAATCGGGCCAGCGGCGGAAATCGGTCTCGATCTCGGCGGCCAGATCGGTCAGGACACGCTCGATCCCGATCCGAAGCACCAGCTTCATCATCTTGTCGACGCTGACGAAGGGCACAAGGTTCAGGGTCATCACAGCCTCGGGTCAATAGTTCTGGGTCGGGCGGTCGAACACCTTGCGGCCCATCAGGCTGGCCACAAGGTCCACCATCAGAAGCGCCGTGCGACCGCGCTCGTCAAGGAACGGGTTCAACTCGACAAGGTCGAGCGAACTGACCAGCCCGCTTTCGTGCAAGAGTTCCATGACCAGATGCGCCTCGCGAAAGGTCGTGCCGCCGGGCACCGTGGTGCCCACGGCGGGGGCAATCGACGGATCGAGGAAATCCACGTCCAGCGAAACGTGCAGCAGCCCGCCCGCCAGCCGCACCCGGTCCAGGAAAGCCCGCAGCGGGGCCACGATGCCCAGTTCGTCCAGCACCCGCATGTCCTTGATCGCGATGTCATGGTCCAGAAGGGCGGCATGTTCCGCCGGATCGACCGAACGGATGCCGAACAGGCAGATCTGCGCGGGCGGAACGGGCAGCGGAAAGGGCGGAAAGGGCGCAAAGCCGGGCCGCCCGGCAATGTAGGCGACGGGCGTGCCGTGCAGGTTGCCGCTGGTTGTCGTCTCGGGCGTGTGGAAATCGGAATGCGCGTCCAGCCACAGCAGGAACAGCGGTCGCCCCACCCCTCGGGCATGCCGCGCCACCCCCGCCACCGTGCCAAGCGCCAGCGAATGATCGCCCCCCAGGATCACCGGCAATCCGCGCGCCATGGCGCTTTCGGTGACCCTGGACAGGGTTTCGGTCCAGGCCAGGGTCTCGGGCAGGGAATGCACGGCAGGATTGGGATGCGATGCCTGCGGCAGCGGGCCATGGGTCAGATCGCCCAAATCCTCGACCGTATGGCCAAGATCGCGCAGCGCCGGGGCAATGCCCGCCACGCGATAGGCCGCAGGCCCCATCAGGCAGCCCGGTCGGCGCTGGCCGCTGTCGATCGGTGCCCCGATCAGGATCGCGTGGCTCATGGCGGTCTCCTTATCTCTGCCTTGCAGCCTGTCTAGCAGGCGGCACCGCGTGCCGGATAGCCTGTCACGCGGTCCGGAGTGCCGGTGTTGCCGCCGCCCAGAGCCAGATCGCGACCAGCCCAAGCGACAGCAGCGCATTCCACGAGGCCATCGACAGGCCCAGCATCGACCATGCCACCTCGTCGCAGCGGACCATGGGGGCGGCGAGGATCTGGTTCAGCAGGTCTTCGGGCGTCACGCCCGCGATCGGCCCCGAGGTGCAGGTCGTCGGCCCCTGCCACCATCCGCGCTCCACGCCGGTGTGATACAGCCCGATCCCCGATGTCGCCGCCGCCGCCGCCGCGCCGATCAGGGGCAGGATGCGCCCCGGCAGCAGCAGCGCCAGAACCCCGGCCAGCACGGCGGCCGCATGCGGCCAGCGTTGCCACAGGCACATCTTGCAGGGGGCGAGCCCCCCCAGATATTGAAACGCGAAAGCCCCCAACAACAGCGCGAGCGAACCGCCGGCCGCCGTCAGGATCAGGGTCTTGCGGTCGGCGGTCATGGTCCACTCCGGGGCAAATCTGCCGCGACCTTATGCGCAGCCCGCACAAACCGGAAGTCACAGCGGCTTGATCCCCATGCCCCGGCGTGAATTCTGTAGCCGCAACCGCAGGCGGCGTTTACGGTTCCGACAGGTCCGGGCGCGTGTCGGCAAAGGGGCAGGGGATGGAGTGGAAAGGTCGGCGGGGCAGCCGCAACATCGAGGATCGCCGCGGCATGTCGGTCGGCCGGGCCGGAGGCATCGGCGGTCTGGGCGCGGTGGCCGTGCTGCTGATCGGGTTGTTCCTGGGGGTTGACGTTTCGCCCCTGCTGGGCACGTCGGGCGGCGCGATCACCTCGTCCACCGAGATCACGGCGCAGGACCGCGAGCGTGCGGAATTCGTGTCCGTCACGCTGGCCGATACCGAAGAGGTGTGGACCCGGCTGTTCCGCGAACAGCTTAACCGCCAGTACACCCCTGCCACGCTGGTGCTGTTCAAGGGCAGCACCGCATCCCCCTGCGGTGGCGCAAGCGGGGCAACGGGACCGTTCTACTGCCCCGGTGACAAGAAGGTGTATCTCGACACCGATTTCTTCACGACGATGGAGCGTGAACTGGGCGCCGGCGGCGACTTTGCGGCAGCCTATGTCGTGGCGCATGAGGTGGCCCATCAGGTTCAGGACCAGCTTGGCATTCTGGGGCAGGTCAACCAGTTGCGCGCCAAGGCGTCGCAGCAGGCCAGCAACGAGATGTCGGTGCAGATCGAACTGATGGCCGATTGCCTATCGGGCATCTGGGCACGGTCGGCGGCACAGCAGTTCGGCACCATCGACCGCGCCGATTTCGAAGAGGCGCTGAACGCCGCGCGCCAGATCGGCGACGACACGCTTCAGCGCAACGCGGGGCAGCGCCCGATGCCGCATACCTTTACGCACGGCACGTCTGCACAGCGCGAAGGCTGGTTCCTGAAGGGGCTGAAGTCGGGCCGGATTGCCGATTGCGACACCTCGGTGCCGCAGAACTTCTGACCGCCCGCGCCCTGCGGCAATTGACGCCGGGAAACCGGGCGATTACACGATCCGAAGGTGGCCCGAGTGGCGGAACGGTAGACGCAGGGGATTCAAAATCCTCCGCCGCAAGGTGTGCGAGTTCGAATCTCGCCTCGGGCACCACTGCCACGGATTTCTTCGGGACGGGTGCGACCTGTCAGTTCGTGCCCCGGACCGGGTGTGTGGACTGTCAGCGTTGAAACTGCACCGCTGCGTGCAGGGCGGGCACAGGCGCGATCTGCCGGTGCGACACGGGTTCGTTATCCCGTTGTCATGGTCTTTGCCTAGGGTTTGGCGGGATCGAACCACAGCGGAGCGCCAGAATGCAAAAGTTCCTTCTTTCGACTGCAGCCGTTCTCGGACTGACGTCTTTCGCCGCAGCCCAGGACCTGGCCCAGGCCGAAAATGCCTGGTTCAAGGCCGGGCAGGCGACCATCGCCGCACGGCTGGCCGTGCAGCCGAACACCAACAAGGCACGGAACGTGATTCTGTTCACCGCCGATGGCAACGGCGTGGGCACGAACTATGCCATCCGCCTGTTCGAAGGGCAGAAGCTGGGCGGCCTTGGTGACGATCACGTCCAGCCGCAGGAGGCCTTTCCCTATGCGGCGCTGGTCAAGACCTATTCGACCAATGGCCAGACGCCCGACTCGGCCCCGACGGCCGCCGCGATGAACTCGGGCGTCAAGACCAAGAACGACCTGATCAACATGCCCGATTCGGTTGCCGTCGGCGATTGCGCTGCCGGTCTGGCGACCAGCATGACCCTGTTTTCGGACATCGCCACCCAGCTCGGCAAGTCGGTCGGTGTGGTGTCGACCGCGCGCATCACCCATGCGACCCCGGCGGCGGTCTATGCCCGCACGGTGAACCGCGACTGGGAAGACAACTCCTCGATCCCCGAGGGCTGTGCGCAGAAGGACATTGCGGCCCAGTTGTTCGACGCCATGAAGGCGGGGACCATCGACCTTGCCCTTGGCGGCGGTCGCCAGCATTTCCTGCCCGAAACCGTGACCGACAGCGAAGGCAAGCCGGGCAAGCGCACCGATGGGCGCAACATCACCGAAGAGGTGAAGGCGCTTGGCGGCCAGTATGTCGAGAACGATGTGGATTTCATGGCGCTGACCCTGGGCAACAACGCCCCGATCCTGGGCCTGTTCGAGCCGAGCCACATGAAATACGAACAGGACCGGTCGGGCGAGCCGTCGCTGGCCCAGATGACCGAAGCGGCGATCAAGTCGCTTCAGTCCAACGACAACGGGTTCTACCTGATGGTCGAGGCGGGCCGGGTCGATCACGCCAACCACGCAGGCAACCTGCACCGCACGCTGGTGGACGGCGTGGCCTTCAACGACGCGATCCGCAAGGCGCTGGAACTGACCAGCGCCGAAGACACGCTGATCATCGTGACCGCCGACCATGAGCATGCGATCAGCTTCAACGGCTATTGCGGGCGCGGGTCGGCCATCACCGGGCTGTGCATGGAGATCAACGAGGCGGGGGTCGAGCATACCGGCACACCCGAAACCGCCGCCGACGGCAAGCCCTATACCGTGGCGGGCTATCTGAACGGCGCGGGCTCGGTGCTGGTGGAACAGGCCGACGGCAGCTTTTCGGGCACGCGCCCGGCCGATCTGACCAACGAGATCGCGATGGACCCCGACTATCTGCAGCAGGCGCTGATTCCGATGACGTCGGAAACCCATTCGGGCGAAGACGTGATGGTGTTCGCACAGGGTCCCTGGGCGCATCTGTTCGGCGGCACCATCGAGCAGAACGTGATCTTCCACGTCATGAACTATGCCGTGAACGCACAGTAACCGAAGACCCGGTCTTCGCTGACCGGAACGGGCCCCTGCCATGGGGGCCCGTTCCTGCGTTAAGGTTCGCCGACGTCCGCCGTTCGGCCAAGGACCATCGAAAGGAGGCCGCCGATGCATCGCCGCCCTGTCTTGCTGGCGCTCTGCGCCGTCACGGCCGCGCCGTGGCGCGCCGTGGCGCAGGATGGGCCGATCAGGCTGCGCGACCTGTACAACCACGACCTGTCATTTTCCGACCTTGCCCTTGCGCATGAGGGCAAGCGCCTGTCGATTGCCGGGTTCATGGCCCCGCCGCTGAAGGCCGACTCGCAGTTCTATGTCCTGACCAAGATGCCGATGGCGGTCTGTCCGTTCTGCGAACCCGGCCAGGCCTGGCCGGACGATATCCTTGCCGTCTATGAACGGCGGATCGTGACGGTCTTTCCATTTAATGTGCCCATCGTGACCCGGGGCATCCTGGAACTGGGCGACCATGTCGATCCGGACCTTGGCTTCTATTCCAGGGTGCGGATTGTCGAGGCCGTGACCGACCGTGCCTGACGCCCTTTCGGTCGCCACAGCGGTTCCTGCCCTGCGTGCCACGGGTATCGAGGTGGTCGCGCCCGATGGCAGGGTTATCCTTTCGGTGGGTGACATTTCCATCGCGCCCGGTTCCCGCGTCGCGGTGCGCGGCCCCTCGGGGGCGGGAAAATCGACGTTTCTGCAGGTGCTTGCGGGTCTGGTCTGGCCACAGCGCGGGGCGGTCCGGTGGGGCGGCACCGACATCGCGGCACAGACCGAGGCCGGGCGGGCCGCGTTCCGGCGCAGGCATCTGGGGATCGTGTTTCAGGACTTTCTGCTGTTCGACGAACTCGGGGCTATCGGAAATGCCGCAATCGCCCAGGCCTTTGCCCCACGGGCCGACCGGGACGGCCTGCGCAGGGACGCGGCAGGCTGGCTTGCGCGCCTGGGATTGGGCGATGTGGGCGTGCGCGGTGTTGCCTCGTTTTCCGGGGGCGAGCGGCAGCGCATTGCCGTGGCGCGTGCGCTGGCCGGGAACCCGGCGGTGATCCTGGCGGACGAGCCGACAGCGGCGCTGGACCGGGGCAATGCCGATGCGCTGGCCGAAGACCTGGTGCGGGTCGCGGCGGCGGGCGGACGCACGTTGATCGTGGTCACGCATGACCCTTCGGTGGTTGCGCGGATGGACCGGGTGATCGATTTCGCCGATGGGCGGCTGGTTGCGGATGGGGCGGTGTAAATGGGCGATCTGTGGCAATCGCTGCCGGTTCCGGTGCAGGACGGGATCGTGACGGCGGCGCTTCTGGTGCCGGGCCTTCTGGTCGGGCTGGTCCTGCGGCGGGGCTATGCGCCGGGGCCGCTGGTCGGGGCGATGCTGTGGCGGTTTCGCGGGGCCAATGCGGTGTTCGTGCTGCTGATGGCCGCTTCGGTGGCGGTCGGTGTCGGGCTGACGGCGCAGGAACGCGCGATCCGGCGCGGCACGGCCGAAGCGGCGGCACGGTTCGATCTGGTGATCGGCGCACCGGGCAGCGAGATCACCCTGATGCTTGCCGCCGTCTATCTGCAGGCGGCAGACATGCCGCTTCTGACCGGCGCGCAATATGCCCGGATCGCTGCCGACCCGGATGTGGCCCTTGCCGCGCCGCTGGCCTTCGGCGACAGCCATGACGGGCATCCGGTGGTGGGCAGTACCGCCGATTTCGTGGCCCATCTGTCCGGCCCGCTGCAGGCGGGGCGGATGTTCCGGACCGCCGCCGAGGCGGTGGTGGGCGCGGATGTGCCGCTGTCCCCTGGCGACAGCTTTCACCCCGCCCATGGCCACGGCCCGCCGGCCGAGGCGGACGCGCATGGCGAGGCAGAGTATGCGGTCGTCGGACGCATGGCCCGCACCCACAGTCCCTGGGACCGGGCCATCATCGTGCCGGTGGAAGGCGTCTGGCAGGTGCACGGGCTGGCCAGCGGGCATGCGCCCGGCGCGGGCGACCGGATCGGCCCGCCGTTCGACGCCGCCTATTTCCCCGGAACTCCGGCGATCCTGGTCCGGGCCGATGCGGTCTGGGCAAACTATGCGCTGAAGTCCCGCTACACGACCGCCGACATGATGAGCATCTTTCCGGGCACGGTCCTGTCGCAGCTTCACGGTCTTCTGGCCGATGTGCGGGCCGCGATGTCGGTCCTTGCCGTCGCGACGCAGGCGATGGTGGCAATCGGTGTGCTGGCGGGGCTCGTGCTGCTCATGCGCCTGTTTGCGCGCAGCATGGCGCTGCTTCGGGCCATCGGCGCGCCGGTCCGGTTCGTGCTGGCGGTGGTATGGAGCTATGCGGCGGCGCTGATCGCCCTGGGGGCCGTGCTGGGCCTGATCCTTGGCCTCGGGGCGGCTGTCGCGCTGTCGGCCGTGCTGTCGGCCCGGACCGACCTGCGGATTGCCGCAGGGATCGGCTGGACCGAGGTCCAGATGGTCGCGGCATTCCTCAGCCTTGCGCTGATCCTCGCGCTGGTTCCGGCCTGGCTTTCGGCACGCCGACCCATCCTGCCCGACCTGCGCCAGTAAGACGGGCCGGAACGCGCGGTGGTCACGTGGGGGGCATCGTCCGCGTTCGGGGGTGCGGGGTTGACGGGTGTGGCGATGACGTGCGGCACCGGGTAAGGTTCGCGGGCTTGCACAACGGGCCGGGGGGTGGCGATGCGGGTTGCAGTGATCGGCGCGGGGTCCATCGGGCAACGCCATGCGACCAACCTTGGTCTGCTGGGGCACGAGGCGCTTGTTCTGCCATGGCGCGGCTTTACCGCCGCCGCGCTGCGTGCAGCGCAGCCGCAGGCGGCGGTCATCGCAACGGCAACACAGGTGCGGCTGGAGGTGGTGGCGCTTTGTGCCGGGATGGGCCTGCCGGTCTATGTGGAAAAGCCGCTGGCCTTTGACCGGTCCGCGCTTGCCGACCTGATGGCGGTGGCGGCCCCGGTGGCCGACCGGTCGATGGCGGGGTTCATGATGCGCTGGCATCCGGCCTTTCGCGCGCTGGCGCGGCTGGACCTGACCGGGGTCTATGACGCAAGCTTCGGCATCGGCCATGACGTGCGGCTGTGGCGCCGGAACTGGAGCTTTGCGGCCAGCTATGCCGCCCTGCCGCAGGGCGGCGGCGTGCTGCTGGACCTGTGCCACGAGATCGACATGGCCCTGACGCTGCTGCCGCAGGCGCAGGTGGGCGCGGTGCAAAGCCTTGGTCATGCGGGGTTTCCGCGCGTGGATTTCGCCAGCCGGATCGCGCTGCAGGGGCCGGGCCTGATCGGATCGGTGGCGATGGATTACCTGTCGCCGGTCAGCTTTCGCCGCATCTGCCTGCGCGGGCGCGACCTGGTTGCGGATTTCGACCTGATCGCCGCGCGCTACACGGTGGACCGGGGGCAGGGGCCGCAGGTGCTTGACCTGCCGTTCGAGCGCAACCAGATGTTCCTTGCGGCGATGGCCGATTTCCTGCATCTGGTCGCCGGTGAAGCGGTGTCGGATGTCGAACATCTGCCGCGCCTTGATCGCGTTGCGGCCAGTTGCGAAGGGATCGCGCAGGCCTGGGAAACGCGGGCCTTTACCGGCCGGGTGACAGGGGACTACGCATGATCATCGGCCATATCGGCGCGCGAAAGGGGTCCAAGGGCCTTCCCGGCAAGAACTTCCGTGCGATCTGCGGCAAGCCGCTGATCGACTGGTCGCTGGACCAGTTGTTCGCCTGCCCCGAGGTGGATGCAGTTGTGGTCTCGACCGATGACGAGGCGATCTATGCCCATGCTGTCGCGAAAGGTGCCTTGGAAATCGGTCTGCGCCCGGCGCATCTGGCGACGGACACGGCGGGGAAATGGGGCGTCTGGCAGCACGCGCTGGAGGCTTGCGAGGCGATCACCGGTCCGGCCACGGCGTTCCTTGACCTTGACTGCACCTCGCCGCTGCGGCTGCCCGAGGATATCGCCAACGCGCTGGTCCTGTTCGCCGAACAGTCCCCCGACATGGTGATGTCCTGCTGCGAGGCGCGCAAGAACCCCTATTTCAATCTGGTGGAGCCGGATGCGACAGGGGCGCTGCAGGTGTCCAAACCGCTGCCGGGCGGGGTGGTGGCGCGCCAGCAGGCACCGGTGGTCTATGAACATGCGGCCTCGACCTATGTCGTGGGGCCCGGCTATCTGCGGCGGGCGTCGGGCCTTTGGGAGGGGCGGGTGATCCCCTACCTGATGCCGCCCGAACGCTGTGTCGACATCGATTCCGCGTTCGATTTCAAATGGGTGGAATATCTCATGAAGGAAAGACTCGAGGCATGACGGCGCAACTGGCGGGGCGGACGGTCTTCATCACCGGGTCGGGGGGCGTGCTGGGCTCCACTTATGTGCGGCGGATGCTGGCGGCGGGGGCGCGGGTGGTGGCGACCGATCTGGCCGGTCCGCGGGCCGAGGCGCTGGTGGCGGCGCATGGGGCGAACCCGGATTTCGGGTTCTATGAGCTTGATGTGGGCAACGAGGAACAGGTGACCCGCATCTTTGCCCGTGTGCTGGCCGATGGCTGGCAACCGAACGTCGTGCTGAACAATGCCGCCATCACCGGCGAGATGCTGATGGGCGCGGGCAAGCCCTTTCCCGATTTCGCCGATACCAGCGTGGCGGATTTCGAACGCACGCTGCGCACCAACCTGACCGGGGCCTTCATGGTGGCGCGCCAGATGGACCGCGACATCGTCGGCAAATGGCCCTGCACACTGGTCAACGTCGCCTCGATGTATGCCCTCAACGGGGCACATCACCCGATCTATGACGGCATGCCGTTCAAGAACTTTTCGGCCTATGGGGTGACCAAGGCGGGCATCCACGGGCTGACGGTCTGGCTTGCCGGTTACTGGGCACCTCGTCAGGCGACAGTGAACACCATCGCGCCGGGCGCGGTGTTCAACGGCCATTCGGAAGAGTTCCAGCGCCGGGTCGGGGAACTCATCATGGCCGGTCGCATGGCGCAGCCCGACGAGATCGCAGATGCGATGCTGTTCCTGTGCAGCCCGCAGGCGGGTTACATGACCGGGCAGATGGTGAACGTGGACGGCGGCTTCAGCGCCTGGTAGCGGCCAGCAGGCGCGGGATCGCGTCCAGCGTCTTGGCCACCGCGCCGGAATGGGCGGCGAAGAAGGCCGCGATGGCGGCAGGGTCGGGGTCCGTCGCGCCCGGCGACAGGGCGGCGACCAGATCACCCGGCGACTGCAGGTGGCGGCAGACCCCTGCCGCAACCGCCTCGACCGCCGGATATTCGATGGTGTGGATGTCGGGGCCGACCATCACGGGGCGGCCAAGCGCCAGCGGCTCGGAAATGTTGTGCGACCCCTTGGGGGTAAAGCCGCCACCCACCACGACGCGGTCGGCCATGGCGAGCCACGCATACATCTCGCCCAAGGAGTCGCACAGCAGAACGTCCAGCGCCGGGGCGGGGCCTTTGGGCTGAAGGTTGGCGTCCAGCAAGGCTGACCTCTGGCCGCACACCAGCCCGAGCGCGGCGATCAGCGCGGCGACGGTGGCGAAGCGTTCCGGAGCGCGAGGGATGTAGAGAAACAGCGGTGGTGCCAGACCTGCCGCCATATGCGCCGCGCGGGCCGCGAAGATGGCGTCCAGCATCAGCGGGTCTTCCCCCTCGACCACCGACGCCAGTGCCACGACGGGCCGAGCCCCGGCCCCCAGCCAGTCGCGCAGCGCAAGGCCGTTGGCCACCAGCCGGGCGGGCACCGGCTGGTCAAAGCGCAACTCGCCGGTGACGGCGATGTTCGTGACGCCGACGCTGGCAAAGCGCCGCGCCTGCAGGTCGGATTTCACCAGCGCCCCGGCAAAGCCGGTCATCAGTTCTGCCCGAAGGCCAAGCCGCGTGGTGTCGCGGGCATGGCTTTTCGACGGGTATTGCGCGTTGCACATGAACAGCGGCACGCCCGCGCGGCGGCAGGCCGCGATCATGCGCGGCCAGACCTCGATTTCCATGACCAGCCCGTATTTCGGCGAAAAGGCACGGAAGAACCCCCGGTAGGCCCATTGCAGTTCCAGCGGAATCCAGACGCAGCACACCTGCCCTGCGGCAATGGCATCGGCCAGCACCGCCTGGGCCTCGCGCCGCCCGGCAGGGGTGAAATGGGTGGTCACCACCTTTTCCCCCTGCGCCAGCAGCGCCCGGATCAGAGGCAGGGCCGACCGTATCTCGCCCAGGGACACGGCATGGACCCAGACGGCGCAAGGCATCTGGCGGGGGTAGCGGCCCAGCCGTTCGTCCAGGTGGCGGCCATAATCGGGGTCGCGCCGGGCGCGGCGGCGCAGGTAGAGCCAGATCAGCGGCAGGCCAAGCGTCCAGAGCAGGGACCAGACCGGCAGGAACAGCCGCATCCGGGCCGAAGGGAACGCCGCGGCCATTCCCGATCAGCCGGGTATCAGGGCCAGCAGGCGGTCCCGCAGTGCGACGACGGCGGCACCCGCCTGCGACTGCACCCCCGCCGCCCGCGCCGCCAGTGCCACAAGGTCGGGCGCGTCGATGGCAGCGACCAGCGCCCCGGCGTCGGTCACCTGACGGCAGGCCTTCGCCTCGGTCAGCATGGCATAGTCGGCGGCAAAATTGGCGGTGCGCGGGCCGTGCAGGACGGCCGTTCCCAGCCGGACCGCCTCCCACGGGTTGTGCCCCTCGACTGCGCCGAAGGTGCCGCCGATCAGCGCCACCGCGCACAGCCGATACCACAGGCCCATCTCGCCGAAGCTGTCGGCGACCCAGACCGCGACCGTCTGCCCCGGCACCCCGCCCCGGGACCGCAGCGCAGTTTCCAGCCCCAGGGCCTGCGCGGCGGCTGCGATCTCGGCCCCCCGCTCGGGTCGGCGCGGGGCCACGACCAGCAGGCGCGCGCGGTCCTCGGCGAACAGCCGCGCCTGTGCGGCCAGCGCCACCGCCTCATCTTCGGCATGGGTCGAGGCGGCGACCCAGGTCAGCCGCCCGCCAAGCTGCTGCTTGATCACGACCCGGTCGGGACTGTCGGGCAGTTCCGAACAGGCGGCCTTCAGAGACCCCGCAACATCCGGCGAAACCCCGGGTGCGAGTGCGGCGATATGGGCCGCCGTCGCCGCGTCCTGCGCCGACACCAGCCGGAAGCGCCGGTAGATGTCTGCGTACAGGCTCTGCGCCCGCTTGCGTGCCCGAAACGCCCTGTCACCCATTCGGGCATTGACCAGCGCCAGCGGAATGCCGCGCCGCGCCGTCTCGACAATCAGGCCCGGCCAGAGGTCCTGTTCCGACCAGACCGACAGGTCGGGCCGCCAGTGGTCCAGAAAGCGGCGACGGAACTTCGGCACGTCCAGCGGCAGGTACTGGTGGATGGTGCGCGGTGGCAGGGCGGTGGAAAACACCTCGCCCGAGGCGCGGGCGGATGAGGTGACAAGGAAGTTCAGGTCGGGGCGCGCCCCGGCCAGGGCATCGATCAGTCCGCGCAGCGCCATGACTTCGCCCAGACCCACGGCATGCAACCAGACCAGCGGGCCTGCGGGGCGGTCGGCCATGCGGTCGGCCGCTTTCTCGCGCCAGCGGTCGGGGTGCTCCTTGCCGTTCTGGCGACGCCGGTCCAGATGTTTCCATGCCCGAACCGACCACAGCGCCGTGGCCCCCAGGTAAAGCCGCAGCAGCGCTCCGGTGCGGTCAGTCAAGATCCGAGAACCTTTTCTGCAGGCCCCGGTCCCAGAAGGCGGGGTCGCGCAGCACGGCCACGAACCGGTCGGCGGCCAGCCCTTCGCCAAAGGCGCTGTGGCGCGGGTGGGCGCGGCCCCAGTGGTCCGCCAGAAACGTCAGGATCGCGCCCCGGTCGCCGGCTGCGGCAACCGTGATCGAGGGGGCATTCGACCGGTTCGTCTGCCGGCTGCCGACATCCAGCGAGGGGATGCCCAGAAACGGGGCCTCGCGCACGCCCGCGCTGGAATTGCCGACCATGCAGGCCGCGTTCTTCATCAGTTCCGAAAAATGGGCAAAGCGCATCGACGGGATCAGCCGGAACCGGTCTTTCGGCAGCGATCCGATGACCTGAAAGATCGCTTCAGACCCCGGATCGTTGTTCGGGGCCACGATCACGAACCGCCGCCCCGAAGCCTCCAGCGCCCCGAACAGCGCCTGTGCCTGCGCGCCCATGGTGTCCGCCTCGGAGGTCACGGGATGGAACACCGCAATCCCGTAATCCTCCCAGGGAATGCCGTAATGCGCCTGCACCTCGGCCAGCGTCACGCCGGAAGGCCGGGCGTGGAAATCCAGTTCCGGCGAGCCGATGGCATGGATCGACGCAGCCGGTTCGCCAAGCGCCATCACCCGCCGCGCCGCCTCGGGCGAAGACACGAAATGATGGGTCGCCAGCTTGGAATTGCAGTGGCGGAACACCTCGTCGATGGTGCCCGATACCTCGCCGCCCTCGACATGGGCGGAACGGACGTAATTGGTGGCGCAGACCAGCGCGCAGGCCAGCGCCTCGATCCGGTCGCCGTGGACAATCGCCAGATCGGGCCGGTGTTCGGCGATGAAATCGGAAAAGCCCAGCACTGTCTTGGCCAGAATCACATCCTGCGGATCGCCGATGCGCTGGTTCAGGAACTCGAACACATCGGCCCCGGGAAAGCGCGCCACTTCCAGCTTGGTGCGGCCGTAGCGGTCCAGCATGTGCATGCCGGTGACAAAGAAGCTGACGGCAAAACCTGCGTCGCGGGCGGCTGCGGCCAGAGGTTCCAGCTTGCCGAAATCGGCGCGCGTGCCGGTGATGAACAGCAGGCTTCGGGTCATGGCGGGACGGGGGCTTTCGGTCGGTGCGTCGGGTAAGTGGGGCAGTCTGGGACGACAACCCAGCAGGTCAGGCGCTGATGCGCCTGTCCTGCGGGCCGAACTGCTGGTCATGCAGGCTGCGGAACAGCCCGTTGCGGTTCAGCAGCGCCGTCGCCGATCCTTCCTCGACCAGCCGCCCGCCCTCGATCACGCAGATCTTGTCGGCCCCCAGCACGGTCGACAGGCGGTGCGCGATCACGATGGTCGTGCGCCCCCGGGTCAGGTGCTGCAGCGCCTCCTGCACCAGCGCCTCGGACCGGCTGTCGAGCGCGCTTGTCGCCTCGTCCAAGAGCAGGATCGGCGCGTTGCGCAGGATGGCGCGTGCAATCGCCAGCCGCTGCTTCTGCCCGCCCGACAGGAAGGCCCCGTTTTCGCCGACCGCGGTCCGGTAGCCTTGCGGCAGGGCTTCGATGAACTCATGCGCGTTCGCGGCCTTGCAGGCGGCGATCACATCGTCTTCCGTGGCTCCGGGCAGGCCAAAGCGGATGTTGTCGGCGACCGAGGCCGAAAACAGGAAGGTGTCCTGACCCACGAAGGATATCTTGTCGCGCAGCGAGGCAAAGGTGACCTGGCGCAGGTCGTGCCCGTCGATGCGGACCTCGCCGTGGCGCGGGTCGTACAGCCGAAGGATCAGGTTCAGGATGGTGGATTTCCCGCCGCCGGACGGACCGACAAGGGCCGTTGTCTTGCCCGCATCGAAGGTCAGCGACAGGTCCTGCAGGATCGGCCGGTCGGCCCCATACTCGAAACAGACCTTGTGGAACTCCACCCGCCCCGGCCCCGGGCCGATGGGCCGGGCATCGGGTGCCTCGGCCATGGTTTCGTCCTGGTCCAGAAGGCCGAACATCATCCGCACGCCGACCATGTTGGCCTCGATGGTGATCCGCATCCGCATCAGCCGCTTGGCCGGTTCATAGGCCATCAGCAGCGCCGTGACAAAGGACATGAGCTGCCCCGGCGTCGTGCCTTCGACCCCCGCGATCTTGACCGCGCTCAGCGCCACCACGGCGGCGATGGCAAAGCCCGACAGCGTATCCATCAGCGGGCTGGTGATCGCCTCAATCCGGACAAGGGCGTTCGACCGCTTTTCCACGTCGCGCACGGCGCCGGCCATGCGTTCTGCCATGCGGTCTTCCAGCGCAAAGGCCTTGATGATCCGGATGCCGGTCGAGGTTTCCTGGATCACCTTGATGATCTCGGCCAGCGAGGCCAATTCCTGCTGCATGATGTTGCGGACCGATGTCAGCAGCATCCGCACCCCGATGATCGCGATCGGTCCGATGACGACGGATACGGTGGACAACAGGGGCTGCTGCCAGAACATCACGATCAGCAACCCGACCAGCGTGAGAAGATCACGCACAAACGAGGTCACGACCAGATCGACGATTGCCCGTGCGGATTGCGCCGACTGGGTCACCCGCATCAGCAGGTCCGAGGATTCGGTCAGGTTGAAGAAGGACACGCCCTGCCGCAGCAGCTTGTCATACAGCTTGACCTGCTGGCGCGCGACGATCCGGTTGCCGGCGCGTGCCAGGGCGACGATCTGGACATAGGTGGCAAAACCCTTCACCACGAAAATGCCCGCGACAGCGCCCGCGACCACCATGACCATGCCCTGGTTTTCGGGCACGGTCATCGCATCGACGATGTAGCGCATTATCCAGGCCACGGAGGACGTGGTATAGGCCACGATCACCATCGCGATGATGGCGACCGTGTAGTACTTGCGCTGTGCGTGGATGTTTTCGGTCAGCAGGCGCCAGATGTCGGACTGATACATCCCGGGTATCAGCCGGTCGAAGAACTTCTTTAGCAGACCCAGCATTCCGTCACGCTTTCCAGAATTGCCCCTCGGGGCATCTTTCGGGGCCGGACAGCCGTTTGCCCCCGTTGGATCGCCTACATAGTGGATTGCAAGGCGAGAAACCACATTCAACTGCGCTGCCGTTCCGCCGCCTGCCGATTTCGCCGTGGTCCCCGGGCTTTCAATCTGCGGCATCGCGCTGTAACCAGTCGGAAACGTGACAGGAACGCCGCAGGCGCACGGCGGACCTTCTGGCTTGCAAGACGATTTGACGCTGCGGGAAACGGGACGGACAGATGCCTTTGCCGGTTGGAGTGACCGCCTTTCTGATCAATCTTCCGGCATCGGTCGCCCGCCGCGACCGCAGCCTGAACCAGTTGCGGCAGCTTGACATTGCGCCGGTGCTGTTCCCGGCAATCGACGGCCGGGCCGAGTGGGAGCGGCTGACGCCGTCGCTTGACGAGTCTGCATTCCGGCGCAACACCGGGCGCGCCGTCGTTCCGGGCGAGATCGGATGCTATCATTCGCATCTTGCCGTCTGGCGCGCCTTTCTGGAAACCGGCAGCCGCGTGGCGCTGGTGATGGAAGACGACGTCGTCTTTCACGACGAATTCCCCGAGGCTCTGGCCACCGCGATGGGCATCGAGGACCGGTGGGATTTCCTCAAGCTCAACCGGATACGGGCGAAACAGCCGGTCCGCCAGGGGCAGGCGGGCAGGTGGCAGGTGAACGCCTATGTCGGGCCGGCGACCGGGCTTGGCGCCTATCTGATCCGGCGCGATCTGGCGGCGCGCCTGCTGCCCTCGCTCTTGCCGATCACCCGGCCCATCGACCACGAGCTTGACCGGATCCATATCCATCACTTCCGCCATTTCGGGCTGGAGCCGTTTCCGAGCCATGTCGATGACGGCGGCGTCAGCACGATCAACGGCGTCGGCCAGTTCGCGGTGCAGAAGTTTCCGTGGTACCGGCGCCTTCCGGTGCATGGGGTGCGGCTGTCGAACCGGCTTGGCAAGATCGGCCACCTGCGCCGCAACGGGCAGCTTCGCCCGTCGTCCGATGTCTGGCTTTAGGGTGGGGGCGGCTGCGGTGGAGCAAGCGAACGGGGCGCGATGCGGATGCCAGGTCCTGTCGCCCGGGCCATCCCGATGACCGATAACATCACCGAAGCGCCGATGTTTTCGGTCATCGTGGCGGATTACGAAGGCTCTGTGTCGCGCGCCGTGTTTCGCCGCAAGATGGCCTGCCTTGCCGCCCAGACCTGCAAGGATTTCGAGGTTCTGGTCTATCATGACGGGCCGAAGTCCACGACCTATGCGCAGGACGTGGCCGGGCTCGATGTCCATCCCGTGACCCGTTTCCACATCACGGACGCGCGCGCCAACGACTGGGGCCATTCGAACCGCGACCGGGGCATCCGGGCGGCGACCGGCCGATGGATCATCCATACAAATGCCGACAATGTCTTTTATCCGCAGTTGATCGAACGGCTGAAGGCTGCTGCGGAGGGAGAGGTCCGGTCTTTGGTGCGCCGCCAGAAGCCGGTTTTCGTGCGCAGCGTTCTCAAGCGGTTTGATCGGGTCTTCGGGACGGCCACGATGGGGCAGCAGTACTTTCCGGCGACCGAGCATGAAATCCTGATCTATGCCGTGCTGATGCGCGGGCTTGTACCGGCAGGTCGTGCCTATCGTCGCGTCCGTGAACTGGCAGAGACACATTCCCTCCTGTTCGGCGGTGTTCCCGTCGAACACGGCCAGATCGATTTGATGCAGTTCGTGATGCGCCGGGACCTTTGGCTGCACTATGGTGGCTGGTATGACAGGCACGAGGAAAGCGATGGCCGAATGTACATGCGGTTCGCAAAGAAACATGCCGTGACTGCGGTTCCGATTGTCCTGGGCGAACACTGGTAGCAGCCGACGGGACGACCGGGGCGGTCACCTGTCCAGTTGTGTGATCTCGTCGACTATCGTGGCGTCGGGGCACGGCAGGTCGCCGCACTCGATGGCCCGCAGGGCGGCGCTGCGCATCGGCACGAACAGCGCGCCGCGGTTCTTCTTCATGAAGTTGGTCAGGCCAAGCCGGTCGGCCGCCACATAGAACGACCCGTTGAAGCGCCGGCGCATCACCGTCGCCTCGATATGCCGAAGCGCCCGTTCGCGCCATGCGTCGTCGGCGCAATAGCCTGCAAGCAGGGCAGTGCCTTCGGCTGCAAGCGGCGGGTCGATATAGGCCGCGTGCTGCAGCGTCAGGCGCAGGAAGGCCGCGTCCTGTGCGGCGATCCTTGCAAGGAACATCCGGCGCGACGACAGGGCCGCCAGCGGGATGCCCGCCGCATGCATGGCCTTGGAAAATCCGCGCTCGCCCCGATGGATGACCCGCGCCTTCACGTTCGACAGCCGCAGGCTTTGCCAGAACTGCCAGAACGCAGCATCTGCCAGAACCTTTCGCGGGACAGAGTAGAAATAGCTTTCGATCATGCCTTCGGCGTCGGGCTGGTCAATGCCGCGCCGGGTGTGCATCAGCAGGCCGGTGATCGCATCGGGGATCGCCTCGGCAAGCGTCAGCGGGCAGGTCCGGTCGTGCATCGGCAGCCAGATGCTGTCGTTCAGGATCACCAGCCGCTCGGGATGAAGCCCCATCGCCGCCACCTGCAGCAAGCCGTCGCGATAGCCGCCGAAATCGTACCCGAAGTTGGGCCGCGACAGGACCTTCCAGACCAGCCCGTGAAGCTGCGCCATGGCGGCCTCGGGCAGCCCGCCATTCGCCACCAGCAGCGTCGCATAGCCCCGGCTTCGAAGCCAGGCACAGGTCAGCAGAACGCTCGGCGGCACGGCGTCCGGCTGATACACCAGAAACACGCAGATTTTTTCCGCCGCAGGGGCTCCGCCGTCACGCAGCTCAAGCGCCTTTCGCAGCGTGGCATCATAGCGTGATTGCCGGATCGGTTCGTGGATCAGGGCAGGCAGGCTGACAATCTGGTCGATCAGCCGCCGCAGCTCGCGGCGCAGCTTCCAGGCCGGGATCATCGCAGCCCCCCGGATCGGGGGGTCGCCCGGTCGGTCCGTCGGGTGATCCGGCGCTTTGTGAGGGGGATCGACATTGCCGCAGTCGCGTCTTTCGCAAGGGGTGATGCCCCTTTGCACCTCGGCGTGCCGTATTGCAACGCCCCCTGCACCCGGCATTCGACGCACCGGCCCGGCAGCCGCATGGTCCGCGCAGCGGGCACCCAAGGCCGTGGCTGCCAAGCAGGCCGGGCAGACCGGCAGACCCGGTCGCGATTGCCCAAGGCACGCGCCTGTTAGCCGGCCCTTAAGGGGTGCCCGGGTACCGTCCGGTCGGGTAAGGCGGCAGGGCGGGGTAGGGCGATGGCACCCAAGGATGACGACAAGGCCGGCGATCCCGGGGGCAAGCCGGGGAACGACCGGCTGCAGGGTGGCCCGGGGGCGGATTCCTTGTCGGGCGGTTCCGGCAATGACACGCTTTCGGGCGGTTCCGGCAATGACACGCTGTCGGGCGGGGCGGACCATGACAGCCTTCAGGGCGGGGGCGGCAATGACCTGCTGTCGGGCGGGACCGGCAACGACCTGCTGCAGGGCGACAGCGGCGAGACAGGAACCTGGTCCTACCAGATTTTCGACAAGGATTTCGGCCCCTCGGGCGATCAGGCCTTTTCCATCGAAAAGGGCCGGCTGATCGCCGAAGGCACGACCACGAATTTCGACACGCGCGGCCTTGTGCAGGCGGCGCGCGGGTCTGCCGACAATCCCGAAGACTATGGCGTGGTGATGAAAAGCACCTTCACCGCCACCGAGGCCGGGGTCTACCGCTTTGCCACCACGTCCGACGATGGATCGACGCTGCGGCTGTTCGACACCGACGGCAAGCCGCTGAGCTTTGCCAACCAGACAGGCGGCACAAGGGACTACCTGAACAACGATTTCCACCAGGGTGCCACCACCCGCTACGGCGATGTGAAGCTTGCCGCCGGGCAGACCTACGACATCGAAGTGCGGATGTGGGAAAACACGGGGGCCGAGGTTCTGAACGCCACGGTCACCACGCCCGGCGGCGTCCAGACCCAGCTTCTGGGCACTGCCGTGGGCGGCGGTCTTGCCGGCGATGATACCCTGTCGGGCGAGGATGGCGACGACAGCCTGTTCGGCGGCGGCGGAAGGGATCGCCTGGCGGGTGACGCGGGGGCTGACCGGCTTTCGGGCGGTGCGGGAGATGACACGTTGACCGGCGGGGCCGGGTCGGACACGCTGGACGGCGGGGCGGGCGCGGACCTTCTGGTCGGCGATTCGGGCACGACGCCCGATGAGGGCGACAGCCCGAAAGCGGAAAGCGGCAGCACGGCAGCGGACAGCCGCGAAGCAGACCGGATCGACGGCGGATCGGGGGCGGATACGATCCTTGGCGGTCTTGGTGCCGATACCCTGGCCGGCGGTGCCGACAACGACCTTGTGTCGGGCGGTTCCGGCAATGACACGCTTTCGGGCGGTTCCGGCAATGACACGCTGTCGGGCGGGGCGGACCATGACAGCCTTCAGGGCGGGGGCGGCAATGACCTGCTGTCGGGCGGGACCGGCAACGACCTGCTGCAGGGCGACAGCGGCGAGACAGGAACCTGGTCCTACCAGATTTTCGACAAGGATTTCGGCCCCTCGGGCGATCAGGCCTTTTCCATCGAAAAGGGCCGGCTGATCGCCGAAGGCACGACCACGAATTTCGACACGCGCGGCCTTGTGCAGGCGGCGCGCGGGTCTGCCGACAATCCCGAAGACTATGGCGTGGTGATGAAAAGCACCTTCACCGCCACCGAGGCCGGGGTCTACCGCTTTGCCACCACGTCCGACGATGGATCGACGCTGCGGCTGTTCGACACCGACGGCAAGCCGCTGAGCTTTGCCAACCAGACAGGCGGCACAAGGGACTACCTGAACAACGATTTCCACCAGGGTGCCACCACCCGCTACGGCGATGTGAAGCTTGCCGCCGGGCAGACCTACGACATCGAAGTGCGGATGTGGGAAAACACGGGGGCCGAGGTTCTGAACGCCACGGTCACCACGCCCGGCGGCGTCCAGACCCAGCTTCTGGGCACTGCCGTGGGCGGCGGTCTTGCCGGCGATGATACCCTGTCGGGCGAGGATGGCGACGACACGCTTCAGGGGGGCGGTGGCAACGACCGGCTGTCCGGCGGCGTCGGGGCGGATTCGATGGACGGCGGCGCGGGCACGGATGATCTGTCGGGGGGCGACGGTTCCGATACCTTGCTGGGGGGAGGCGGTGCCGACGCGCTGGCCGGCGATGCGGGCAACGACAGGCTGGACGGCGGCAGCGGCGACGACACGCTGACCGGCGGTGCCGGTGCCGACACGGTCCTTGGCGGCGACGGTCGTGACACGATCCGCATTGCAGGCCCTGCCGACGGCTTTGGCGACGTGATCGACGGGGGCCGGGGCGGCGAGGATTTCGATACGCTCGACCTGACCGGCGCGGGTCGCGTGCGGATTCTGCACGATGCCGCAGATGCCGAAAGCGGCACCATCGAGTATCTCGACAGCAGCGGCAAGGTCACCGGCACCACCCGCTTTTCCGAGATCGAGACGGTCGTGCCCTGCTTTACGCCGGGTACGCTGATCGTCACCGCAGAAGGCCCCGTCGCGGTCGAGGACCTGTGCATCGGCATGCGCGTGCTGACCCGCGACAGCGGCCTGCGCCCGCTGCGCTGGATCGGCCGCAAGGACCTGGAGACCGGGACGCTGGTTCGCCAGCCCTTCCTGGTGCCGGTGCGCATCGGGCAGGGCGCGCTTGGTCATGGCACCCCGGACCGTGACATGCTGGTCTCGCCGCAACACAGGGTTCTTCTGGCCGGTGCGCGGGCCGAACTGCTGTTCGGCGACCATGAAGTGCTGGTGGCCGCGCTGCATCTGGTCGGCCAGCCCGGCATCACGCGCGCACAGGTGGGGCAGGTCAGCTATCTGCATCTGCTGTTCGACCGGCACGAGATCATCCTGTCTGACGGTGCCTGGACCGAAAGCTTTCAGCCGGGTGACCGGGTGCTGGCGGGAATGGATGCCGGTCAGCGGGCCGAGATCGCGCGGCTTTTTCCGCAATTGCTCGCCGGGGCCCGATTCTCGGCGGCTCGCCGGTCGCTGAAGGCCTATGAGGCGCGGGCGATGCTGGCGGCCTGATCCGTCCGGGTTAGCGCGCGCGCCAGGCGGCCCAGTCTTCCGGCGTATCCAGATCGGTCACCGCGCGCCTGTCCGCAAGCGCCACCGCGACAACCCTGTCGGCGTGACCTCGCAGCAGCGCGCGCGCCCCGCTGTCGCCGGTCATTGCACCAAGCTCGGGCAGCACCCAGGCCGGGAACAGCACCGGATGGCCGGCTGTCCCGTCCTGGGCGGTCGCCCGCAGGATCGCTTCGGGCAGGTCGCGATGTCGGGCGACCAGATGGTTCAGGTCTTCGGCCGAGATTTCGGGAAGGTCGGCCAGCAGCACGATCACCGCCGGTGCCGGGCCGATTGCCGCAAGCCCTGCCGCCAGCGAGACCGACAGCCCAAGTGCCGCATCCGGCACGATCACCCGTGTCACCGCCAGCCCGTCCAGTGCCGCCCCGCGCGCAGGCCGATCCGGCGGCAGCGTCACCACCACGGCGCAGCCGGTTGCCAGCGCCATGATCGCCTGACGCCGCAGAAGCGGCTTGCCCTCGACCTCTTCCAGCAGCTTGTCGCTTCCCCGCATCCGCGACGACGCGCCGGCCGCAGGGATCAGGATCGTCGGCATGGGAATGGGTGTTTCGGTCATCGGGGTCAGGGTCCGGCCTGTGCCGGGCCAGCCTAGCGCAACTGCCGGGCATTGTCGCACCTTGCGCGGAGGGTCTGTGCACTGGTGCCATGCTGCAAGGGATTTTTCCTCTGTGCACCACATGCTATCGGTCAGCCTGCACGGCGCACTGTCCATGCGCCGCGTTTCCTCCGGACGACCCCATGAGGCCCGCATGACCGATACCCCTGCCTATGTTCCCCCCAAGGTCTGGACCTGGGACAGCGAGAATGGCGGCGTTTTCGCCAAGACCAACCGGCCCATAGCCGGGCCGACGCATGAGGCCACCCTGCAGGTCGGCACGCATCCGTTCCAGTTGTACTCTCTTGCCACGCCGAACGGTGTCAAGGTGACGATCCTGCTGGAGGAACTTCTGGCGCTTGGCCACAGCGGCGCAGAATATGACGCCTGGCACATCGACATCGGCAAGGGTGACCAGTTCGGTAGCGGCTTTGTTGCGGTCAACCCGAATTCGAAGATACCCGCCCTGATGGATCATTCGACCACACCGCCGACCCGACTGTTCGAATCGGGCGCGATGCTGCTGTACCTTGCCGAGAAATTCGGGGCCTTCCTGCCGGCCGATCCGGCGGGGCGCGCCGAATGCCTGTGCTGGCTGTTCTGGCAGATGGGCTCGGCCCCCTTCGTCGGTGGCGGCTTCGGGCATTTCTATGCCTATGCGCCGGTCAAGATCGAATATGCCATCAACCGCTATGCCATGGAAACCAAGCGCCAGCTTGACGTGCTGGACCGGCTTCTGGCCACGCGCACGCATATTGCGGGCGAAGACTATACCATCGCCGACATGGCGATCTGGCCCTGGTATGGGAACATGGTGCTCGGGCGGTCCTACAATGCCGGCGCGTTTCTGGACGTGGGCAGCTATGCCCACCTGCTGCGGTGGGCCCAGATGATCGATGCCCGCCCGGCCGTCCGGCGCGGCATCATGGTGAACCGCAGTTGGGGCGACCCGGCGGGGCAACTGCGCGAACGCCATGATGCATCTGATTTCGAGGCCGCTGCAGACGATCAGCAGGGTAAGACAGGCTGACTGGCGCTGCGGGGCGGTGCGTGCAAGCACGCACCCTACGCCGGTGCCTTCGTCTAGCCGCGCATCCGCGCGCCGTCGGCGTCGAACAGCGGATCGGTGACCAGGCGCGCGGGGCGTCGCTGTCCGAGGATTTCGATCTCGACCGCCAGGCCATCGGCCACCCGGTCGGCCGGAACGAAGCCCATCGCCACCGACGTTCCCGTCCAGTGCGAGAAGCCCCCGCTGGTGCAGAACCCCACCACCGCGCCGTCGAGCCAGATCGGCTCCCACGCGACCACATCGGCATCGGCGGCATCGACCACGAAGGCACAGAGCCTGCGCTTCGGCCCTTCGGCCTTTTCGCGCGTCGCCGCTGCCTTGCCGATCCAGTCTGCGGGCTTGTTCCAGCGGATGAAGCGGTCGAGGCCCGTTTCGCAGGGCGTATAGTCGGGGCTGAACTCGCGGCCCCAGGAGCCAAAGAACTTGTCCAGCCGCAAGCTCATCATCGCCCGCATGCCGAAGGGGCGCAGGCCCAGGTCCTGACCGGCGGTCCAGAGCGTCTGCCACAACTGCCGCTGGCTGACGGCATCGCAGTAGATTTCATAGCCCAGATCGGCGGTGTAGCTGACGCGCTGCACGATGCAGTCGGCCATGCCCACCGTCATGCGGCGCACATCCATGAAGCGGAGGGCGTCGTTCGACACATCGGCCCGGGTGCAGCGCGCCAGCAGCGCGCGCGCCTGCGGCCCGGCGATCTGGAACCCGGTGCGCGTGTCGCTGATGTTCTCAACCCGCACGCCCTCTGCGGCATGCTGTTCGAACCAGCGCCCGTGCCAGCCCTGCGCGCCATAGCTGGCGGTCAACTGGAACTCTTCTTCCGACAGGCACGAGACGGTGAAATCCCCGATGATCCGGCCCGAGCCGGCCAGCATCGGCGTCAGGCTCAGCCGCCCCGGCTTGGGGATCAGCCCGGCCATGATCCGGTCCAGCCAGGCCCGCGCGCCCGGCCCGGTCACCCGGTACTTGCCGAAGTTCTGAACCTCGTTGATGCCGACGCCGTTGCGCACGGCCAGCACTTCCTGGCGCGTCGCCTCCCAGGCGTTCGACCGCTTGAAGGTCGGCGTCTCATACAGCGGCTCGCCGGGAAGGGCGTGGTAGTTCACCACCTCCAGCCCGTATTGCTGGCCCCAGACGGCGCGCAGTCCGGTGAAGATGTCATACATCGCCGTGGTGCGGAACGGCCGCGCTGCGGGCTTTTCCTCGTTCGGATAGGCGACCGAAAACCGGGTCTGATAGTTCTCGATCACCTTGGGCACGGTATAGCCCGGCGTCGTCCAGTTCCCGAAGCGCGCCACATCGAAGCCGCGCGGGTCGCGTTCGACCTCGCCGTGGATCATCCACTGCGCCAGCGACAGGCCCATGCCCCCGCCCTGGCTGAAGCCCGCCATCACGGCACAGGCCGACCAGTAGTTGCGCAACCCCGGCACCGGGCCGATCAGCGGGTTGCCGTCAGGGGCAAAGGTAAAGGGGCCGTGGATCACCCGTTTGACGCCCGACCGTTCCAGCACCGGGAACCGCTTGTAGGCGAAGGTCACGGAATCCTCGATCTTGTCGAACTGTTCGTTCAGCAGCTCGTGCCCGAAATTCCACGGCGTGCCGTCGACCGACCACGGCTCGCAGGGCTTTTCGTAGAAACCGATGCACAGGCCCCGGCCTTCCTGCCGCAGATAGCTTTCGCCGCCCGGGTCCATCACATGCGGGAACTCGCGGCCCGATTTCAGGATATCCATGATCTCGGGGATGTCGTCGGTCACCAGATACTGATGCGCCATCGGCAGCAGCGGCAGGTAGATGCCCGCCATGGCCCCCACCTCGCGCGCCCACAATCCGGCGGCGTTCACCAGATGCTCGGCCACGATGGTGCCCTGTTCGGTTACCACATCCCAGCCGCCATCGGCGCGCTGCGTGGTGGACAGCACGCGGTTGTGCAGGATGATCTCGGCCCCGCCCATCCGGGCGGCCTTCGCGTAGGCATGCGTCGTGCCCGAAGGATCGAGGTGCCCGTCGAGCGGGTCATACAGCGCGCCGATGATTCCTGCGGTGTTCACCAGCCCATCGGTCATCTTCGCGACCTCGTCCGGCGTCAGGATCGCGGTATCAAGCCCCATGTAGCGGTGCTTGGCGCGTTCGGCCTTGAGCATGTCGAACCGCTCCTGTGTGTCGGCCAGCGTGATGCCGCCCACATGGTGCAGCCCGCAGGACATGCCGGTGATCGCCTCAAGCTCCTTGTAAAGCCGGATCGTGTAGCCCTGAAGCGCCGCCATGTTGGTGTCGCCGTTCAGCGTGTGGAACCCGCCCGCCGCGTGCCAGGTGGACCCGCTCGTCAGGTCCGACCGTTCGATCAGCGTCACGTCCGACCAGCCCAGCTTGGTCAGGTGATACAGCACCGAACAGCCGACGACGCCGCCGCCGATGACCAGAACGCGGGTATGGGTTTTCATGCAAAGGTGCTCCGAAGCCTGTTTGCGCCAATCTGGCCGCAGGTGGATCAAGGATCATGCGCGTCTGCGACACCGGATGTCGCGGATCGCTCGGAACCTCTGCCGGCCCAGGCTTTCATCTTGGCGGAAGTATCCCGGGGGTCCGGGGGCTGGCCCCCGGCCCGCAGTCCCGTCGCGCGCTACTTCTCGGGGATCAGCCCCCGCGGGCTGAACCGCAGCACCAGCAGCAGGATCACCCCCATGGTCAGCAGCCGCATGTGGGCGGCGCTGTCCTGCAGGTGGGTCTTCAGCCAGGACCCGTCCGGCATGCCATAGGTGATGGCCCCGATCACCCATAGCCCGATGGGCTCCACCATCACCCACAGCCACCAGATCAGGAACCCGCCCAGCACCGCGCCCCAGTTGTTGCCCGACCCGCCCACGATCACCATCACCCAGATCAGGAAGGTAAAGCGCAGCGGGTTGTAGGTGCCCGGGGTCAACTGCCCGTCGAGCGTTGTCATCATCGCCCCCGCGATGCCGACCACGGCAGACCCCAGGATGAACACCTGCAGATGACGGCGGGTCACGTCCTTGCCCATCGCCTCGGCCGCAACCTCGTTGTCGCGGATCGCCCGCATCATCCGGCCCCAGGGCGACCGCAGCGCCTTTTCCGACAGCCAGATGATCGCCAGCAGCACCAGCCCGAACAGCCCTGCATAGGCCAGCTTGACCACGATGGACGAGGCCGTCATCGGGTCGAACCCCCAGTCGGCGACCAGCGCAAGGAACCCGGGGTCTTTCTGCAGGTCCACCTCGTAGGGCACCGGGCGGGGCAGCGAGATCACGTTCTTGACCCCGCGCGCCAGCCAGTCTTCGTTCTTCATCACGGCAATGATGATCTCGGCGATCCCCAGGGTGGCGATGGCAAGGTAATCCGACCGCAGGCCCAGGGCGGTCTTGCCGATGGCCCAGGCTGCGGCGGCCGCCAGAAGACCGCCGACCGGCCAGGCGATCAGTGCCGGCAGGCCAAGGCCGCCCAGGTTCCCGGCGGTGGCCGGGTTGTTCGCCTCGACCGCCATTGCCGCAGGGTCGAACAGGTACCGGTACAAAAGGAACCCCGCCACCAGCCAGACGGCAACGGCCATGCCGCGCAGCCGCCCGCGCGGCATCCGCCGGTACAGCACGACCGCCCCTGCGATGCTTGCCGCCCCCATGACCAGCGCCACGACCAGCCGCGGCCCCCCCGCCGCCCAGCCTTCCGGCACCGGGGCTGCCGAGGTCAGCACCACCGCCAGCCCGCCAAGCGCCACAAAGCCCATGATGCCGACGTTGAACAGCCCCGCATAGCCCCACTGGATATTCACCCCAAGCGCCATGACCGCCGAGATCAGCGCCATGTTCAGGACCTGCAGCGCAAGGTTCCAGCTTTGCAGGAAACCGGTCAGCAGGAACAGCAGGCCGACCAGCCCGAACAGCATCAGGTTCCGGGTATTCATGACGATTTTCCCTTGAACAGGCCGGTGGGCATGAACAGCAAGACGATGATGAGGATCGTGAAGCTGACCGCGATCTTGTAGTCGGTGGACAGAAGCTGCACGAGCCCGTCAGGTGCCAGGCCTTCCGGCAAGACATAGCCCAGCACCTTCTTCCAGGCATAGGTCACCATCACCTCGCTGAAGGCGATGACGAAGCCGCCCGCGATGGCACCGATGGGGCTGCCCAGGCCGCCCACGATGGCGGCTGCGAAGATCGGCAGCAGCAACTGGAAATAGGTGAAGGGCTTGAAGCTCTTGTCCAGCCCGTAAAGCACGCCCGCGATGGTGGCGAGCGTGGCGGCGATGATCCAGGTGATCATCACCACACGCTCCGGGTTGATCCCCGACAGCAGGGCAAGGTCCTCGTTGTCGGAAAAGGCGC
>JAAFHX010000027.1 GCA_013297695.1 Rhodobacterales bacterium
TGTGCTCTTCCGATCTAAAGCGGCCAAGCCCCCAGGTGATCGCCGGGTGCAGCATCAGCGACAGGCCGCAGACCATCGCAATCGCGCGCAGATCGCCCTCGGGCCGATAGCGCACCAAGGCGCCGCCCAATCCGAACAGCGACGCGGGCATTGCCGCCGCCGCCATCATGTTGACCCCCGCCATGACCGCGCCCGGCAGCGCCAGCCCCGACAGGTTCACCGCAAAGCCCGCCAGGATGCCGATCACCAGCGGAACCGCCAGAATGGCGCGGGCCACCTGCCGCGCCAGCCGGGCGGCCGACAGGCCCTGACCCTGGCTGCGCACCAGTTCCATCACCGTGATCCCAAAGGCATAGAGCAGTGGCGCATGCACCGACAGGATGGCAAAGTTGCCCTGCAGCGCGTTGGGGCCATAGGCGCGCTCGGTGATCGGCAGGCCAAGCAGCAGCGAGTTGGAGAAGTAGCTGGCGAACCCGATGGCCACGGCATCGGTCACCGGGCGGTCGAACAGCAGCCGCGCGCCCAGAAAGCCCGCCCCGAAACTGGCAAAGGCCCCGATGTAGAAGGCCGCGAAAAGGCGCGCGTCAAAGGCCGCGCCCAGGTCCAGGCTGGCCACCCCCCGGAACAGCAGGCAGGGCACGGCAAAAGTCTGGGCAAAGCGCATCAGCCCGTCCACCGCCGCATCCGAAAACAGCCTGCCCGGCGTCACCGCATAGCCGAAACCGATCACCAGAAAGACGGGCAGGATGACGTCCAGAAGCGCCGTCATTCCAGGGGGATGTCCAGCACCATGCCATCATGGGCCGGGCGGATATGGGGGGGCAATTCCGCCTCCAGCGTCGCGAAATCAAGGTCGATATGCATGTTGGTCAGCACGGCCCGGCGCGGGGCGGCCCGTGCGATCCAGTCCAGCGTCAGCGCCAGATGCGCATGCGTCGGGTGCGGCGTGCGGCGCAGCGCGTCCACCACCCAGGTCTCCAGCCCCTGCAACGCTTCCCAGCTTTCCTCGGGGATCGCCACCACGTCGGGCAGATAGGCAAGCCCCCCGACGCGAAAGCCAAGCGCCTCCATCGACCCGTGATCGACGCGAAAGGGCACAAGCTCGATCGGCCCGCCCGCGCCTTCGATGGTGAAGGGGCCATGGATCGTGTGCATGTTCAGGATCGGCGGGTAAGGCGTGTCGGCGGGCTGGACGAAGGCATAGCCGAACCGCGCCAGCAGCGACGCCTGCGTCGGCGGATCGGCCCAGACGGCCAGTCGGCGGCGGGTGTTGAACACGATCTGGCGCAGGTCGTCGATCCCGTGCACATGGTCGGCATGGGCATGGGTATAGGCCACCGCGTCAAGCTCGCCGATCCCGGCGTCCAGCAACTGGTCGCGCATGTCGGGCGAGGTGTCGATCAGCACCCGGGTCGTGCCCTCGGGTCCGCTGCGCTGCAGCAGCAGCGAGCAGCGGCGGCGGCGGTTCTTCGGGTTCGCCGGGTCGCAGTCGCCCCAGTGCCCGCCCAGACGCGGCACGCCCCCGGACGATCCGCAGCCCAGGATGGTCGCCGTCAGCGCCATCAGGCGGCCCGGGCGGCGGGGGCCGCCTTGGTGAACAGCCGGTCGAAATTGGCCGATGTGGCGGCGGCGAATTCGGCCAGCGGCAGACCGAAGACCTGCGCCCCGGCGGCGGCGGTATGGGCCGTGTAGGCGGGTTCGTTGCGTCGCCCCCGGAAGGGGGGCGGTGCCAGATAGGGGCTGTCGGTTTCCAGCAGGATCCGGTCCAGCGGGGCTGCGGCAAAGATGTCGCGCAGGTCCTGCGACTTCGGAAAGGCCGCGATGCCTGACATCGACAGGTAGAAGCCAAGGTCCAGCGCCGCCCGCGCCAGCGCGAGGCCGGACGAAAAGCAGTGCATCACGCAGGAATAGGGGCCGGTCCGGTATTCTTCGGACAGGACCTGCGCCATGTCGTCATCCGCACCCCGCGCGTGAATGATGAGAGGCAGGCCGGTGATCCGGGCAGCGGCGATGTGCAGCCGCAGGCTGGTCTGCTGCACCCCGGCGCTGTCGGCACTGTAATGGTAGTCGAGGCCCGTCTCGCCGATCCCCACCAGTTTCGGATGCCGCGCCAGCGCCACCAACTGTTCGACCGTTGCCATCGGTTCTTCGGCGGCGCTCATCGGATGGGTGCCAGCGGCATAGAAGATGCCGTCATGCGCCTCGGCAATCGCCCGCACACGGGGTTCGTGGCGCAGGCGGGTGCAGATGGTCACCATCCGCGTCACCCCGGCGGCGCGGGCGCGTGCGATGACTTGCGGCAGTTCGCCGTCGAAATCGGGGAAATCGAGGTGGCAATGGCTGTCGACAAGTTCGGGCGGGGGGGTCATCGGCTCACCTCTGGGCGAGCGCGCCCGCCGTCTCGTCGATCTTCAGCACCATATCCAACAGAAGGGCGGCAGGGTCAAGGTTGACCGCCCGGCCGCGCCGTGCCCGCAGCGACAGCGTCTGCGCCAGTTCCGCCCAGGCGCGGGCCGCCTGCGGGTCTGGCGACAGGCGGCGCAGCAGCGCGGCCTCGCCGGGGGCTGCCTCGGGCGGGGGGGTGCCGGTGGCACCGGTCCGGGCAAGGCGCGACAGGAACAGGTCGATCAGCCGCAGGATCGCATCAAAGGCGGCCTCGCCCCCCCGGCCTGCGCCCTTTTCCGCCAGCGCCAGCGCGCGCGGGCGGTCAAGCCGGGGCAGGGTGGCCATCAGCCCGGTCACCTGCGCGTAGAGCGCCAGCCCGTCCAGCCGCAGCAGGCGCAGCGCCTCGCCCACCGATCCGCCCGAAAGCTGGGCCAGCGCCTCGGGGGCATCTGCCGCCTCGCCGGTGGCCGCAAGGGCCTGCGCCATGTCGGCGGGTCCAAGCGGCACCAGCCGCAATTCGCGGCAGCGTGAGCGGATCGTGGGCAGAAGGCGAAACGGCTGATGGCTTATCAGCAGCATGGTGACCCGTGGCGGCGGTTCTTCCAGGATTTTCAGAATCGCGTTGGCGGCGGCCACGGTCATTTCGTCGGCCGCGTCGACGATCACCACACGCCTGCCCCCGTCGGCCGCCGACATCTGGAAGAAACCCTTCATCCGGCGGACCTCTTCCACCCGGATTTCCGCCGAAAGGGCGGTGTCCCGGTCATTCGCGCCACGTCGCAGCAGGAACAGCCTGCCCTCGGACAGGGCGGTGACGCGCCGGGTGACGGGATGGTCGGCGGGGATGTCCAGGCTGACCGGCGGCGACGGCGCGAACAGGCCGCCATCGTCTTCCGGCGTGGCCAGCAGAAAGCGTGCGATCCGCCAGGCAAGGGTCGCCTTGCCCACACCGCGCGGGCCGGTCAGCAGCCAGCCATGCGCCAGACGGCCTTGCCGGAACGCGTCAAGGAATTCGGCCTCGGCCACCGCCTGGCCGAACAGCACGCCCGTCTCGCGCGGATGTGGGGCGCCTTCGACCCGGTCGGGTTCGGGCAGCGCGTCGGCCTCGGGCGCGCGGGCCATCAGATGCGGTCCAGATGCGCAAGCACATGTGCCAGAACGTCGGCGGCAACGGCCTCGGCAGACCGGCCCCCGTCGATCACCGCAAAGCGCGGGTTTCCCTGCGCCAGCGACAGGAATGCCGCGCGCATGCGGGTCTGCATCTCGGCCCCCATGTCTTCGAACCGCTGTTCGGTCCCCTTGCGGGCGACAGCGCGGGCAAGCCCCGTCTGCGGGTCGATATCGATCAGAATCGTCAGGTCGGGTTCCACCCCGATCATCAGGTCATGCAGGCGGTCGACCATGCCGCCAAGATCGCCGCGGGTCACCCCCTGATAGACCCGCGTGCTGTCGGCAAACCGGTCGGTGATGACCACCTCGCCCCGCGCCAGTGCCGGGCCGATGATCCTTTCCAGATGGTCGCGCCGGGCGGCGGTGAACAGAAGGATCTCGGTTTCCGCCGACCAGCGGTCGGGGTCGCCTTCCAGCACCAGCCTGCGGATTTCTTCGGCCCCCGGGCTGCCGCCCGGCTCGCGCGTCAGGGCAACCGGAAAGCCTGCCCGGCGCAGGGCGTCGGCCAGCAGGCGCGCCTGCGTGGATTTGCCGGACCCGTCGATCCCTTCCAGACTGATGAAGGCCCCGCCTTGCGGCATTCAGCTTGCCGGGGCAGGGGCAGGGCTTGCCGGGGTCGGGGCGGTCACGCGGTCATAAAGGACCGTCGCCGCCGTTCCCAGACGGCGCAGGAAGCCCGCGTTGCCCACCGCAGCCTCGGTCACCAGCGGCAGGCGGGCATCGGGCAGGTCCGGCACATGCACGACCAGTTCCGCCACCTGCTGCCCGGCTTCCAGAGGCGCCATCAGCGGCCCGGAATAGATCACTTCGGCCGTCATTCCTTCCTGCACCAGCGCCGGAACCAGAAGCGAGATGTCTTCCGCCGGGACCAGGCCCACCGTCGCCGCATCCCCCATCCAGACCTCGGCCTCGGCCACGCGTTGCCCGGCCTTTGCCACGGTCTTTTGTACGAACTGACGGAACGACCAATTCGCAATCCGCTCTGCCTCTTCGGCGCGGGCGGTGTCGCTTTCCAGCCCGGTGATGACGAAGATCACCCGGCGGTCCCCCTGAACGGCCGAGCCGACAAGGCCATAGCCTGCCTCTTCCGTATGCCCGGTCTTCAGCCCGTCGGCCCCGATGTTCAGCTTCAGCAGGGGGTTGCGGTTGAACCGGTTCGCTGGCGAGCGGTCCTTGTAGTCGAACTCCGTCTCGGAAAAGACCTTGTAGTAGTCGGGGAACTGCTCGATCAGGCGGCGTGCCAGCAGCCCCAGGTCGTGCATGCTCATTCGGTGGTTCGGGTCCGGCCAGCCCGAGGCATTGGCGAATTTCGACTGCGTCATGCCAAGCGCCTTGGCCCGTTCGGTCATCAGCGCCGCAAAGGACGCCTCGCTGCCCGCCAGCCCTTCGGCGACGACCACGCAGGCATCATTGCCCGAGTTGATGATGATGCCATGGATCAGCTCGCGCACGGTGGGGCGGTCCTGTTCGTTCAGAAACATGGTCGATCCGCCCATCTGCCGCGCATGCGACGAGACGGCAAAGGTCGTATCCATGGTCACGCGCCCGTCCTGCAGCGCCTCGAACAGCATGTTCAGCGTCATGAGCTTGGACATCGAGGCGGGGGGCAGCGATTCGTTCGCGTTCTTGTCCAGCAGGACGGTGTGGGTGCCGGAATCATAGACCCATGCGGCTGTGGCGCGGGTATCGAAGGCTTGGGCAGGCAATGCCGCCCCCAGGGCAAGAAGCAGGGCGATACGGCTCAGCACGGGTTTTTTCCTCCGCTCTCGGGGATTGCAGCATATGTCCGTTCCAGGGGCGGAACGGCGCGGGGTTCGGGTCGGGAGTCGTGCCCGGTCTTCCTGATGCATCCGACCGGCCCGTTCCGCAACTGCCGCCTTCGCTGCAGGTTTTCCGGGCCAGCGTGCCGCCGAGGTTCCGTTCCGTCAAACCCCCGACCCGCAGGCAGGAAACCGGCGCATGACACCGTCCCCATGATCATACCCCCCGATCCCGGGCGAGGAAAGGGCACGACCTGCTTCGCGTCTTCCCATTTCCGTCAGTTGCCGGTATGACGAAACTTCCGGAGAAGTGGCAGAGTGGTTTAATGCACCGGTCTTGAAAACCGACGTGGGTGCAAGCCCACCGTGGGTTCAAATCCCACCTTCTCCGCCAATCCTCGTTCGTGGCCGGCATCTGGCGTGGTCTTGGAGGGCAGGTTCGTTCTGCGGTCTGCCGTTGTCCGCGGCGGAGGAGCTTCGTGCAGCGGGCAATCCGACGCCTTGACCATTGCCTTGCGACAACAAGCGCTGCCCGACAGGCCGCACCTCAGGTTCAATACCGGGATTTTCTTGGTCGGAGCGAGAGGATTCGAACCTCCGACCCCCTGCTCCCGAAGCAGGTGCGCTACCAGGCTGCGCTACGCTCCGACCGTGGCGCGGGGTTAAACCGAACGGCAGGGCTTTGCAAGAGCCCAGAGAGGCGGGCCTGCCTCAGCGGTTCTGTGACCCGCCCGGGGCGACGGTACGCGCCGGCGATTGCAGGACGGGCCGGTTTTCAGACACGTTGGGCGTGCCCTCGCGCATCACGATATAGGTGCCGCTGGCCATGATGATCGCGGTTCCGATCAGCGTCGGCAGGTCGATCCCCTCGTTGAACAGAAGATAGCCAAAAAAGGCGGCCCAGATGATCTGCGAATATTGCATCGGAGCCACGATCACGGCGGGGGCTGTCCGATAGGCCTCGATCACCAGGATCGTCGCGACAAACCCCAGCAGCGCCATGAGGGCCAGCAAGCCCACATGCGCAAGGGGCATCGGGTGATAGACGAAGGGCATCATGGCCCCGGTGGCCAGGAAATTCAGCATCATCGGATAGAGAATCAGGACGGCGGAGCGTTCGTCCTTTCCGATCTTGCGCACGACAACCGAGACGAAGGCCCCGGTGAGGGCCGCCACCAGTGCCGCAAGGTGGCCCAGCCCAAGGGGCACTGATCCGGGCTGCAACACGACGATGACACCGATCAGACCCACGACCACGGCAATTCCGCGATGGATGCCGACCTTCTCGCCCAGAAGCGGAATTGCCATCAGCGTGATGAGCAGCGGCATCGCGAAGAAGATCGCATAGGTCTGCGCCAACGGCAGAACGGAAAACGCATAGAACCCCGCCACCACGTTCAGAAGCGCCGCCGCCGTGCGCACCCCCACCCACCAGGGATGGCGCGGGCGCAGGTTGCCGTCGGTCTTGTCGCGCATCAGCATCAGCGTGACATAGGGAAACCCCATGAGGACGCTGAAGAAGATGATCTGAAAGGGCGAATAGCTTTCGCCCAGGAACTTTACCACGACATCATGCGTCGCATAGAGGCCAAAGGCCGCAAGCGACAAAAGCGCGCCCTGCAGGTTCGATTTCATGGTTGTCGTCCGGTCTGGCCCCGGGCGACGCGCCCTGACCTGACTCCGTTTTCACCCGCGCCCTGTCCAAGTGCAAGGCGTGGCGCGCAGAAAATGCTGCGCAGCGGCAAAACAGTCGGGGCACAGTCCGCAGACCCTGTCCCGACGGTTTGCCGGATGCGTCAGTCCAGCAGACGGCGTGCGATGACCTGCGCCTGAATCTCGGCCGCCCCTTCGAAGATGTTCAGGATGCGGGCGTCGCAGAGGATGCGGCTGATCTGGTATTCCAGCGCAAAGCCGTTGCCGCCGTGAATCTGCAGCGCGTTGTCGGCGGACGACCAGGCGACGCGGGCGCCCAGAAGCTTGGCCATCCCGGCCTCGAGGTCGCAGCGCTTGTCATGGTCTTTCTGCCAGGCGCTGAAATAGGTCAGTTGCCGCGCGATCATGATTTCCACCGCCATCATCGCCAGCTTGCCCGCCACGCGGGGGAAGGCGATCAGCGGCTTGCCGAACTGCTTGCGGTCGGTGGCATATTGCATGCCGACCTCCAGCGCGTTCTGTGCCACGCCCACAGCGCGGGCGGCGGTCTGGATGCGGGCGCTTTCGAAAGTCTGCATCAACTGCTTGAAGCCCTGGCCTTCGATCCCGCCCAGCAGGTTTTCAGCCTTCACCTTGAAGCCGTCGAAGCCCAGTTCGTATTCCTTCATGCCGCGATAGCCCAGCACCTCGATCTCGCCTCCGGTCATGCCGGGGGTCGGGAAGGGCATCTCGTCGGTGCCCGGCATCTTTTCGGCCAGGAACATCGACAGGCCCCGGTAATCGGTCGTCTCGGGGTCGGTGCGGGCCAGCAGCGTCATCACATGGGTGCGGGCGGCATGGGTGATCCAGGTCTTGTTGCCGGTGATCTCCCACCCTTCGGCGGTCTTGACGGCGCGGGTGCGCAGGGAACCGAGGTCCGACCCGGTATTGGGCTCGGTAAAGACGGCGGTCGGCAGGATCTCGGCGCTGGCGAGCTTTGGCAGCCAGTGGGCCTTCTGTTCCGGCGTGCCGCCGCAGAGGATCAGTTCGGCCGCAATCTCGCTGCGCGTGCCAAGCGAGCCGACCCCGATATAGCCGCGCGACAGTTCTTCCGACACCACCACCATGCTGGCCTTGGACAGCCCGAACCCGCCGAATTCCTCGGGGATGGTCAGGCCGAACACGCCCATTTCGGCCAGTTGCCCGATGATCTCCATCGGGATGAGTTCGTCGCGCAGGTGCCAGCCATGGGCATGGGGGGCGACCTTTTCGTCGGCAAAGCGGCGGAACTGGTCGCGGATCATCTCCAGTTCCTCGTCCAGCCCCGAGGCCCCGAAAGTGGCACGGCCCGCGTTGTCGGACATCAGTTCCACAAGCCGCATCCGTGCGGCGACGCTGTTGCCCTCGGCGCAAAGGCGCTGCACGGCGGGGTCCATCAGCCCGCGCTGGTCATGGGCCGACAGACCCATGTCGACCGGACGGATGATCTCGGTCTGGCTCATCGGGATGCCGCCTGCGGCCTGCGACAGGTATTCGCCGAAGCCGATCTGCAGGATCAGCCCTTCCATCTCGCCGAACCGGCCCTGGTCGTTCAGGCGGACGGCCCAGGCCTGCATCTGGCGCAAGGCCTCGGCATAGGTGGCAAGCCAGGCCATGCCATGCGCGGCGACCTGGTTCGCTTCCAGCGCGGCGGCAGAGACGCGACCATTCACCGTGACCTCGGCCCGAAGTCTTTCCCGTGCCACCGCCGCAAGCGCCTCAAGCGGGGCGAGGGCGGTTTCAGTCAGCCCAAGCAGGTCCGGCAGAAGGGCGGGCTGGGTCAGGTTCTGTCCGTCATGGGGCATCAAGGCTCTCCGGTGTTTGCACGCGCAGCATCACTTAGGGCGATTCAGGTGGCTGGGCAACAAAATAACGCATAGGGCAAAGAATACGAATGAATATGTCGCAGCCGATTTCGCCGGGAAATCGCGGGGGCAGCCCGGCGCGACGGTCCTGCCGCAGTCGGGTCGGGCCTTTTGGCCCGACCGCGCCGGGTCAACCGATGGCAGCAGCGCGCACGTCGGCGTCGATGTGATCGGCATACTGGCCGAAGTTGTCGGCAAACATGCCCACCAGCTTTTTCGCCTGCGCGTCATAGGCGACCGGGTCGGCCCAGGTTCCGCGCGGGTCCAGCAGGGCCCCGTCCACCCCCGAGACCGAAACCGGCACCTCGAACCCGAAGTTCGGGTCGCGGCGGAACGACCCGCCTGCCAGCGACCCATCCAGCGCCGCCGTCAGAAGGGCGCGCGTCGCCTTGATCGGCATCCGCCGCCCGGTGCCATAGGCACCGCCGGTCCAGCCGGTGTTCACCAGCCAGCAGCTTGCCCCGTGCTTGGCGATCTTGGCCTGCAAAAGCTTGCCATAGACCTCGGGGCGGCGCGGCATGAAGGGCGCGCCGAAGCAGGTCGAGAAGGTCGGCTGCGGTTCGGTCACCCCCTGTTCGGTGCCCGCCACCTTCGAGGTGAAGCCCGACAGGAAATGATACATCGCCTGCGCCGGGGTCAGCCGCGCAATCGGCGGCAGCACGCCGAAGGCATCGCAGGTCAGCATGATGATGTTCTTGGGATGACCGCCCAGACCCGAGGGCGAGGCGTTCGAGATGTAATCCAGCGGATAGGCGCAACGGGTGTTTGCGGTCAGGCTGTCATCGGCAAAATCGATTTCCAGCGTCTCGGGGTCGAAGACGGTGTTTTCGACCACCGTGCCGAAACGGTGGGTCGTGCCGTAAATCTCGGGTTCCGCCTCGGCCGACAGGTTGATGACCTTGGCATAGCAGCCGCCCTCGAAGTTGAAGGTGCCGCGATCCGACCAGCCGTGTTCGTCATCGCCGATCAGAATGCGCGACGGGTCGGCCGACAGGGTGGTCTTGCCGGTGCCCGAAAGCCCGAAGAAGATCGCGGTATCGACCGGGTTGCCGGGGGCATGGTTGGCCGAACAGTGCATCGGCATGATGCCCTTTTCCGGCAGCAGGTAGTTCAGCAGCGTGAAGACCGCCTTCTTGTTCTCGCCCGCATAGGCCGTGCCCGCGATCAGGATCAGCTTGCGGTCGAAGTTGAAGGTGATGACCGTGCCGCTGCGGCAGCCGTGGCGGGCCGGGTCGGCGGTGAAGGACGGGCAGTTGATGACCGTCCAGTCGGGCAGGAAGCTGTCGATCTCGCTGCGCTCGGGGCGGCGCAGCAGATGGCGGATGAACAACGCATGCCACGCAAGTTCCGTCACCACGCGCACGTCCAGCCGGTGCGCCGGATCGGCCCCGGCATACAGGTCCTGCACGAAGACTTCGCGCCCCTGCAGATGGGTCAGCATGTCGGCATACAGCCGGTCGAACGCCTCGGGTGACTGTGCTGCGTTGTTGCCCCACCAGATCTGGTCTTCGACCGACGCCGTGCGCACGATGTGCTTGTCTTTCGGGGACCGTCCAGTATGCGCGCCGGTCGACACGAGGAACGCCCCGCCCAGACCAAGCTGGCCTTCCTTTCGCGCGACGGCCGCGTTCACCAGCGCAGCTTCGGTCAGGTTGTACCAGACCTGCCCCAGCCCGGCGATGCCCTGATCCTCGAGTTTTCCCTGGGGGTTCACGCGTCCTTGCGTCATCTGCACGCTCCAAAGGCCGCACGGCAGGCGGCACCATCTGAATGAAAATGATCGGCCCTGCGCCGGGATCGGACCTGATGCGCCACGCAACCGCCGCGCAATATTCTTCTAGCACGCAGGGTTTGCCTTTGAAAATAATGGTTTGAAGACGTTAGCGCAATCAGCCGCACGTTAGCGCAACCATGCTTTCCGATAGGACGCATTAGGCAGTCGTTTGGAAATTGAGGCCAAGACTTGGGCACCGTCCGGATGATTCTCAGTTCGCTGTTGATTCTCTGCAGACGAATACGGAGTATGTGGAAAAAACCGGGCCGAGCAGCCCCTGCAGGAACATCGCACATGTCAAGGATCGCCCTCGTGGACGACGACAGGAACATCCTGACGTCGGTGTCGATGACTCTCGAGGCGGAAGGCTTCGACGTCGAAACCTACAATGACGGCCAGTCGGCGCTGGATGCCTTCAGCCGCCGGATGCCCGACATGGCGGTGCTGGACATCAAGATGCCCCGGATGGACGGGATGGACCTGCTGCAGCGGTTGCGTCAGAAGTCCACGATCCCGGTGATCTTCCTGACCTCGAAGGATGACGAGATCGACGAGGTTCTGGGCCTGCGCATGGGCGCGGATGACTACATGAAAAAGCCGTTCAGCCAACGGCTTCTGGTGGAACGCATCCGCGCGCTGCTGCGCCGCCAGGATGCCATCGCCACCGGCGAGGTATCGGTCAGCGAGGATACCCAGATCCTGGATCGCGGCGCCCTGCGGATGGACCCGCTGCGCCATTCGGTCTCGTGGCACGGTCGCGATGTGGCCCTGACGGTGACGGAATTCCTGTTGCTGCAGGCGCTGGCGCAGCGGCCCGGATTCGTCAAAAGCCGCGACCAGCTCATGGATGTGGCCTATGACGATCAGGTCTATGTCGATGACCGCACCATCGACAGCCACATCAAGCGGCTGCGCAAGAAGATGCGGCTGGTCGATCCCGGGTTCTCGGCGATCGAGACGCTCTACGGCATCGGCTATCGCTATAACGAGGAATGACCACCCTGCCGCGCCTTGCCCGGGTCGATGCCCCGCCGCAGCGGGTCGGTTCCGGGTTTGACGGGGACGCAACCGAAGCCGGAACTTCGGCGCAGGCAAAATCCCCCGGACACGCCGTGCCGGGGTTCCTGCGCTCTCCGCTTGCGCTGCGGATCGTGCTGGTGAACCTGGCCGTGGTCGCGGTTCTGCTGGGCGCGGCACTGGTGCTGAACCCGTTCCGCCTGTCACCCGCCGGGCAGCGCCAGGCCGCGCTGGAGACCGAGGCGCGGCTGATCGCGCGCGTGGTTGCCATGGCGGCGGCAGAGTCGGGTCCGGATGCCGCCGCCGTCGCGCGGGTGGTTGACGCACTGGACCCCGGCCCGGGTGCCGGACTGTTCGTCTTTGATGCCGAGGATGGGCTGATCGGCCGGGGTTCGGGGCCGTCTTCCGCTCTGCCCGGCACCGGTGCGGCCGGACTTGCGCAGGCCCTTGGTTCGGCGCTGGCGGGCGGGGGCGGGGCCCTGCCGGTGCTGACCGCCGAGGCGCTGGCCAGGTCGCTTGTCGCGGCAACGCAGGCCGGGGCAACGGCGACCGGACGCAGCCGCGATCCGGCAGGCGGCGAAACGATCCTTGCCGTGGCAACGCCGGTGCGCGCGGGCAACGGGGCGACCGATGTCGTGGTGCTGACCAGCCGGCCCGGCGAGATCGCCCGGAGGGAAGGGCAACAGGGTCTGTTCCTGCTTGCGGTCGTTGGCGGGGCCATCGCGGTTTCCGTCACCCTCAGCCTTCTTCTGGCGGCCTCGATCACCGGCCCGCTTGCAGCGCTGGCTTCGGCTGCCGAACAGGGGCGCGACCGGCATGCGCGCAAGATGACGCGCGGGCGCGTGCGCATCCCCGACCTGGCCGAGCGGCCGGACGAGATCGGGCGGCTGTCCAAGGCCATGCGCGGCATGGTTGCTGCCCTGTATGACAGGATCGACGTGAACGAACAGTTCGCCGCCGACGTGGCACATGAGATCAAGAACCCCCTCGCCAGTCTGCGGTCTGCCGTCGGCACGCTGCGCGTGGCCCGCCGCGATGACCAGCGCGACCGGCTGCTGGACGTGATCGAACATGACGTGCGCCGCCTGGACCGGCTGGTCAGCGACATCTCGAATGCCTCGCGGTTGGACAGTGATCTTGTGCGAGAAGAATCGATGCGGTTCAACCTTTTGCGCACGCTGACGAACCTGGGCGACCATCTGGGACGGCAGGCGGCCGAGACAGGGGTGGATTTCATCACCGACCTGCCGCCCGAACCGATCCTGATCGACGGGCTTGAAGGGCGGCTTGCGCAGGTCTTTGTCAACCTTGTCACCAATGCGATCTCGTTCTGCGAAGAGGGCGACGCGGTCCGGCTCTGGGCGCGGCGGCGGGACAACCGCGTGCTGATCGTGGTCGAGGATACCGGACCCGGCATCCCCGAGGCAGCCCTGGGCAAGGTGTTCGACCGCTTTTATTCCGAGCGTCCGGAACAGGAGTTCGGCAACCACTCCGGCCTGGGGCTGGCGATTTCAAAGCAGATCGTCGAGGCGCATGGTGGTGTGATCTGGGCCGAAAACATTCGCCCGACCCATGCCGACATCACGTCGGAACCGCTTGGCGCCCGCTTTGTGGTCGGGCTGCCGGTCTGACCGGGGAACACGGTGACCCTGCACGCCACCTGTGTTGCCGTCGAGGGGAAGGGCCTGCTGATCCTGGGGCCTTCCGGCGCGGGAAAGTCGTCGCTGGCGCTGCAGATGATGGGACTGGGCGCGCGGCTGGTCGCCGATGACCGCGTCGATCTGGTCCGCCGGGGCGATTCGCTGATCGCCACATGTCCCGCACCGCTGACTGGCCTGATCGAGGCACGCGGCCTTGGCATCCTGCGCGCCGATCCGGTTGTGCAGACGGCGGTGGTGCTGGTGGCCGATCTGGAGCGCGCGCCCGACATGCGCCTGCCACCGGCTGCAGCGATCCTGCTCGCGGGGTGCGAAATCGCCCTTGTCGGGGCGCGGCCGGACGCCCATTTCTCTGCTGCGCTGGTGCAGTATCTCAGATTCGGGCGCGTGGCATGACGGCGGGGGCCAACATGGCGGACGATCAGGCCGCGGCAAGGCTGGCACAGGATCACCTGCTGCTGATTACCGGCCCGTCGGGCGCGGGGCGCAGTACGGCCATCCATGCGCTGGAGGACCTGGGCTATGAAACCATCGACAACCTGCCGCTGTCCCTGATCCCCCGGCTGCTGGAAGGGCCGCCGATCGGTCGTCCGCTGGCGCTTGGCGTCGACGTGCGCAACCGTGATTTCAGCACCGCCGCGCTGATCGACCTGATCGACCGGCTGACCCGCGACCCCCGCCTGACGCCCGAGGTGCTGTACCTCGACTGCTCTCCCGACGAGCTGATTCGGCGCTACAACGAAACCCGCCGCCGCCACCCGCTTGCCCCCGACGCGACGCCGGCGGATGGCGTGCTGCGCGAGATCGACCTGCTGGAGCCGGTGCGCGCCCGGGCCGATCACCTGATCGATACCACCGAGATGACCCCGCATGACCTGAAGGCCGAGATCGTCCGCTGGTACCAGCCGGGCCAGATGAACCGCATGGCGGTCTCGGTCCAGTCGTTTTCCTACAAGCGCGGGGTGCCGCGCGGGGTGGACATGATCTTTGACTGCCGGTTCCTGCGCAATCCGCACTGGTCGTCGGCCTTGCGCGACCTTGACGGCCGCGACGCGCAGGTCCAGGCGCATATTGCCGCCGACCCGCGGTTCCAGCCTTTCCTCGACAAGATGGCAGATCTGATCCTGCTGTTGCTGCCTGCCCAACTGGACGAAGGCAAGGCACATCTGACCATCGGCTTCGGCTGTACCGGCGGACAGCATCGCTCTGTTGCAGTCGCAGAAAAACTGGGCAATGTGCTGGCAGAGGCCGGCTGGCCGGTGGCGCGTCGCCACCGGGAGCTGGAACGCCGGCCGCAGGGCGCGCCGGTTGCGGGAACAGGATGATCGTCGCGTGATCGGCATCGTGATCGTCGCACATGGCGGGCTGGCGCGAGAGTATCTTGCGGCAGTTGAGCATGTGGTGGGCAAACAGGACGGGGTCCGCGCGATCTCGATCGAGGATGACCATGACCGGGCCGCAAAGCAGGCTGAAATCATGGCTGCGGCGGCCGAGGTGGATACCGGCGACGGTGTCGTGGTGGTGACCGACATGTTCGGCGGATCGCCCTCGAACCTGTCGCTGCCCGCCTGTGCCAAATCCGACCGTCGGATCATCTACGGTGCCAATCTGCCGCTTCTGATCAAGCTTGCGAAATCGCGCGCGCAAAGCGTGCAGGTCGCGGTGGATGCGGCGCTCGACTCGGGGCGCAAGTACATCAATGCGCTGGACCTTGGCGCGCGGCGGGATGTGGGATGACGGCGCGCACCTTCCGGATCGTCAACGAAAAGGGCCTTCATGCCCGCGCGTCGGCCAAGTTCGTCGAGGTTGTCGAACGGCACGACGCCCGTGCCGAGGTGACGAAGGACGGCATGACCGTTTCCGGTGATTCGATCATGGGGCTTTTGATGTTGGCAGCCTCGCGCGGAAGCTCTATTGAGGTTCGAACGAGCGGGGCAGAGGCTGACGCGCTGGCAGATGCCCTTGAGGCACTGGTTGCGAACCGGTTCGGGGAAGACTACTGAAGCGGGCGGCTGAAACAGAGGCGGACGCGCGGTGAACAAACAGACCCCCTTGCCGCCATATCCCGAAGCCGGGCCCCGCAACCGGGTCTACGACATGCGGCGGCTCAGCTATGCCGGGACGTTCAAGAACCCGCTCAAGGCCGGCTCGATCCGCGCGATAGAGTGGCTGACGGCGAAGTACACGCTGTTGCGCCTGATCCGGGATTTCGAACGCAAGGGCGCGCCGTTCGGCTCGCCGTTCTGGCCGGCCGCCATCGCCCATATGGGCATCCGCATCGACACCCCTGCCGAAGAAATCGCCCGAATCCCCGCCACAGGCCCGCTGGTCGTGGTGGCGAACCATCCCTCGGGGGTGGTTGACGGGATGATCATGGCCGAAATCGTCAACCGCGTCCGTCCCGATTTCAAGATTCTCACCCGATCCCTGCTGACCGGCATCCCCGAGGTCGAACAGTTCATGATCCCGGTGCCCTTTCCGCATGAGGACAATGCGCGCGAACTGGGCCTGAAGATGCGCGAGGACACGATGGCGCATCTGAAGGCGGGGGGGGCGATCATCCTGTTCCCGGCCGGGCGCGTCGCGCATTCGGAAACCTTCTTCGGCCCGGCCGTCGAAGGGGAATGGAACGTCTTCACCCACAAGATGGTCCGCGCCTCGGGGGCCACCATTGTGCCGATGAAGTTCGAGGGGCAGAACAGCCGGGCCTACATGATCGCCAACCTGATTTCGGCCACCCTGCGCCAGGGGCTTCTGCTGCACGAGATCAAGCGCGGGCTGAACCGGCCAAGCCGCCCCTTTATCGGTGAGCCGATCCCGGCCAGCATCCTGCGGCAGTGGGATGGCAACCCTCGCGGCTTCCTTGCCTGGCTTCGTGCGCATACGCTGGCCCTGTCGGAACCCGAACCTGCGCGGCGGCGGGTGGATATGGCGATGTTCAAGCGTATCGCGCCCGGCGCATCCTGACCCCGGGGGCGGTGCGTGCAAGCACGCACCCTACAGGCGTCGGGTAGGGTGCGTGCTTGCACGCACCGCTCCTGCCGGGAAGCTACCGCGTCGGCACCGGCACCGGGCCACGATAGTCGTAAAAGCCGCGTTCGGTCTTGCGGCCCAGCCAGCCTGCCTCGACATATTTGGTCAGCAGCGGGCAAGGGCGGTACTTGGTGTCCGCCAGCCCGTCATGCAGCACGTTCATGATCGCAAGGCAGGTATCCAGCCCGATGAAATCGGCCAGTTCCAGCGGCCCCATCGGATGGTTTGCCCCCAGTTTCAGCGATTCGTCGATGGATTTCACCGACCCCACGCCTTCGTACAACGTATAGACGGCTTCGTTGATCATCGGCATCAGGATGCGGTTGACGATGAAGGCCGGAAAATCCTCGGCGCTGGCCGCTGTCTTGCCCAGTTTCTCGACGACCAGAAGGCAGGTCTGGAAGGTTTCGGCATCGGTGGCGATACCCCGGATCAGCTCCACCAGTTGCATCACCGGCACAGGGTTCATGAAATGAAAGCCCATGAACTTTTCCGGCCGGTCGGTCCGGCTGGCCAGCCGCGTGATCGAGATCGACGAGGTGTTGGAGGTCAGGATCGTTTCCGGCTTCAGATGCGGGACAAGGTCGCGAAAAATCTGGTCCTTAACGCTTTCGCGCTCGGTCGCGGCTTCGATGATGAGGTCGGACGCGCCCAGATCAGGCAGGTGCATGGTCCGCGAGATGCGCGCCAGCGCGGCGGCTTTGGCCTCGGCGGTGACCTTGCCGCGCGCGACCTGCCGTTCGATGTTGCGGTCGATCTGCGCCAGCGCCCGGTCAAGACTGTCCTGGTTCACATCGGCCATGGTGACGTCATAGCCCGCCAGCGCAAAGACATGGGCGATACCGCTGCCCATCTGCCCCGCCCCCACGACGCCCACGCTGCGGATGTCCATCCCACGCCCCCCCTTTTTTCTCCCTGCACCTTAGGCCCCGGGCGGCCAGCGGTGCAAGGGGGGCGTTGCTGCGGCGCAGCACGGCAAAAGCCGCGCAAATTGTCGGTTTAGGTTTTTGGAAACACCTTGGCTGCACTGTAACCGATGGGTGAACTGAAGACTTGGGGTCGGGTGATGGCTTACGCGTATCCGGGCGACGGTGCCCCGGATTACTTCCCGTGCCGATACGGCACGTCCAAGCTGCTGTTCCGGGGTCCCCGACGGTCGCTGGACCGTGCCTATTGTGTCGTGCTGGGCGGAACGGCAACCTATGGCAAGTTTGTCGCACGCCCCTATCCGGCGCTGGTCGAGGCCGCAACGGGGCTGCGCATGGTCAATCTGGGCTGCATAAATGCCGGGCCGGATGTCTATCTCAACGATCCCTCCGTTCTTGCCATCGCCGCACAGGCGCAGGTCAGCATCGTGCAGATCATGGGGGCACCAAACCTGACCAACCGGTTCTATACCGTGCATCCGCGCCGGAACGACCGGTTTCTCAGCGCCCAACCCATTCTGAAGTCGATGTTCCGCGAGGTGGACTTTACCGAGTTCCACTTTACCCGCCATATGCTGCAGGCCTTGCAGGTCGCCGCGCCGGACCGGTTCCTGATCGTGGCCGAAGAACTCCGTTCCGCCTGGGTCAGCAGGATGCAGGCCCTTCTGGGGTCGCTTTCCGGTCGGGTCCTGCTGTTGTGGATTGCGGATCAGCCCCCAGGCCAGCCCGAAGCCGTTCCCGATCTGACCCGCGACCCGGTTTTGGTGGACGTCGAAATGATTTCGTCCATCCGGTCCGATAGCCGGGATTACCTGGAGATAACCAGCAGCCCCGGCGCGCGCGCGCAAGGGCTGCGTGGCATGAATTACGGGCCGATGGAGGCGCCTGCCGCCCTGCTGGTGCCCGGACCTGCCGTGCACGCAGAGATTGCCGCCGCCCTCGCCTCCCGGCTGCTGCGCCTGCTGTGACCTGCGCCCCGACGAACGCGGCGCAGGACGGCCCGGCCTACAGCTTTTCGATCATTTCCGGCACGACGGAAAACAGGTCTCCGACAAGGCCGTAGTCGGCCACCTGAAAGATCGGGGCTTCTTCGTCCTTGTTGATCGCGACGATGACCTTGCTGTCCTTCATCCCCGCCAGATGCTGGATCGCACCCGAGATGCCGACGGCGACATACAGGGTCGGTGCCACCACCTTGCCGGTCTGGCCCACCTGCCAGTCATTCGGCGCAAAGCCCGAGTCGACCGCCGCCCGCGACGCCCCCACGGCAGCCCCAAGCTTGTCGGCCAGCCGTTCGATCAGCGCAAAATCGGCCTGCGACCCCACGCCGCGCCCGCCTGACACGACGATGCCTGCGCTTGTCAGTTCGGGGCGGTCGCTTGATGCCACCTTGTCCTCGACCCAGGCCGACAGGGTGCCGTCAGCGCCGGCAACGACCTTCTCGACCGCTGCGGACCCGCCCGTGCCCACCGGGGCAAAGGTTGCCGTCCGTACGGTCAGCACCTTCTTGGCATCCGAAGACCGCACAGTCTGGATCGCGTTGCCCGCATAGATCGGGCGCTCGAACGTCGCGGCATCCACGACGCCCACCACTTCCGGGATCACCATCACGTCCAGCAGGGCCGCCACGCGCGGCAGCACGCTTTTCGAAAAGGCCGTCGCCGCCGCGACGATATGATCGTAAGGCCCGGCCAGTTGCACGACCAGCGCGGCGGTGGCTTCCGCCATGCCGTGGCAATAGACGTGGTCATCGGCGAACAGCACCTTGGCCACGCCCTGCAGCGTTGCCGCCTCGGCCGCCGCCGCGTCGCCGCCCGTGCCTGCGACCAGCACCGTCACCTCGCCCAGGCCCTGCACGGCGGCGAGCGTCTTCGCGGTGGAATCGAGCGCCAGCTTGCCCTCGATCACCTCGGCCAGAAGAAGAACAGCCATCAGATCACCCCCGCTTCGTCTTTCAGTTTCGCAATCAGTTCGGCCACCGAGCCCACCTTGACGCCCGCCTTGCGCCCGGCCGGTTCGACCGTCTTCACGACCGACAGCCGCGGGGTGACATCGACGCCGTAATCGGCGGCGGTCTTTTCCTCCAGCGGCTTCTTCTTGGCCTTCATGATGTTCGGCAGCGAGGCATAGCGCGGCTCGTTCAGGCGCAGGTCCACGGTGACGATGGTCGGCATCTTCACCCGGATCGTCTGCAGCCCGCCGTCCACCTCACGCGTGATGACGGCATGGTCGCCCTCGACCGCCAGTTCGCTGACAAAGGTCGCCTGGCTCCAGCCCAGCAGCGCCGACAGCATCTGCCCGGTCGCGTTCATGTCGTTGTCGATGGCCTGCTTGCCGCACAGCACAAGGCCCGGGCCTTCGGCATCGACCACGGCCTTCAGCAGCTTGGCCACCGCCAGCGGCTCGATATCCTGCTGCACGTCCGCCGTCGCCTCGATCAGGATCGCGCGGTCGGCCCCCATCGCCAGCGCCGTGCGCAGCGTTTCCTGCGATTGCTTCACGCCGATGGAAACCACGATGATCTCGGTCGCCACGCCCTTTTCCTTCAGCCGGATCGCCTCTTCCACGGCGATCTCGTCAAAGGGGTTCATGCTCATCTTGACGTTCGCCAGATCGACGCCCGAACCGTCGGCCTTGACGCGCACCTTCACGTTGTAGTCGATCACCCGCTTGACCGGCACCAGAACTTTCATCGGCCCCAACTCCCGCTGTTCATTCACTGGGGCTTACCTAGCGGTTTCCCCCAGGCGGCGACAGATCAAAATCGACGCAGAGCGACGTCGCGACGTCGCGTTTCAGGCCTGCGCGTCAGACTTCACGCGTCAGGCCGGGCACCCAAAGCACGTCGTCGCGCCCGTCGTTGTTGGCGATCCGGCCCGCCACAAAGAACCAGTCCGACAGGCGGTTGAGGTATTTCACCGCCTCGGGGTTAACGGCTTCCATCGTCGCAAGTTCCACCGTCAGCCGTTCGGCGCGCCGCGTGACCGTGCGGCAGACATGCAGATGGGTGGCAAGCTTCGATCCGCCGGGCAGGATGAAGCTGCGCAGCGGTTCCAGCCGCGCATTCATCGCGTCAATCTCGCGTTCCAGCCGCAGCACCTGGCCTTCCAGCATGCGCAGCGGCGTATAGGGCTGTTCGCCGTCACGCTCCATGTCGGGCAGGCACAGGTCGGCCCCCAGGTCGAACAGGTCGTTCTGGATGCGCGCCAGCGCGCCATCCATCTCGGCTTCCGAGTGCATCCGCGCCATGCCGACGGTGGCATTCGCCTCGTCCACCGTGCCATAGGCATTCACCCGGATCGAATGCTTGGCCACGCGCGCACCGTTGCCAAGCGCGGTTTCCCCGGCGTCGCCGGTCTTGGTGTAGATTTTCGACAGAACGACCATCAGCTTCCCCGCATCTTGTGCACGGCGACAAACAGCACGATCAGCGCGACCGCAATGGCCTGCGCGATGATGCGGTAGCGCATGATCCGGTTGGCGTGCTTGCGGTTGAAATCGCCGCCGCGCGCAAAGCCGCCGATCCCGATCATGAGGATGGCAAGCACCGCCAGTGTTGCGATGGCAGCGACAATGAACAGCGGGTCTTTCGCGAGCATGACGGCCTTTCCGGTCTTGTCCCGGTGATGTAGCGGCTTGGGTCCGAAAGGCGAAGAAAAATCGTGTCAGCCCCGCCCCGCCATCCAGTCCAGTGCGCGGGTCGGCAGTAGCCGCCGCGAAAGATTCGCGATGTAGGTCGGGGTTGTCACGAAATAGCGGGGTGAGGGGCGCGGGTCTTCCAGTGCGCGGACCAGCTTTGCCGTGACGGCGCTTGCAGGCAGTTCGAACCTGTCCGGCCCGCTGTCACGGTACAGCCGCTGCGTCAGCGCCGCGTATTCCGCCGCGCGGGCTGATCCGCGCCAGTCGATCCACCGTTCGAAATGGGGAATCGCGTTGGCCCGGATGCGGGACGTGATGGGGCCCGGTTCGATCAGGATCACCCTGATCCCCGTGCCGTGCATTTCCAGCCGCAGCACGTCGGTCAGCCCCTCCATCGCGAACTTCGTCGCCACATAGGCTCCGCGCCATTTCATGCCCACAAGGCCCAGCACCGAGGAACAGTTGACGATCCGGCCATGCCCCTGCGCCCGCATCACCGGGATCACCCGCCGCGTCAGGTCGTGGTAGCCGAACAGGTTGGTCTCGAAGATCGCGCGCAGCGCGCCACGCGGCAGGTCCTCGACCGCGCCGGGGCAGGCGAAAGCCCCATTGTTGTACAGCGCGTCCAGCCGCCCGCCCGTGCGCGACAGGGTCTCGGCCACGGCTGCCGCGATGCTGTCCTCGTCGTCATAATCAAGCCGGAAACTTTCCAGCCCCTCGGCCCGCAGCCTTTCGCAATCCGCCTCGGCCCGGCAGGTCGCGAAGACGCGCCAGCCGCGCGCCGCCAGCCCCTGCGCGGCGTCACGTCCGATCCCCGACGAACAGCCGGTCATCAGGACCGTCCGTTGCCGCATCTGCCCGCCCTGCCGGATCGTGTGGCTGTCCTGCGCTGTCATTCCGACGGAAACAGGGAACTGCCCGCCGTGTCATCCGCGAGGTAGCGAGACGCGATATAGCCCTCGACCCCGTCGCCTTCGATCCGCACAAGGGACCAGCCGCTGTCGTCGGTCGAAATCACCGTCACCGCCTCGCCCCGCGCAAGTCGGTCAAGCACCGCCGCCTTGGCCGAGGGCTGTTCGCGCAGATTGACCTGGGTGCCGATCACGCGGCCGATCCGCATCGGTTCCGGCTCCACCACGGCGGCCGGTTCCGTCGCGGCAAGGTCCGGCGCGGCAAGGTCCGGCGCGGCAGCATCCGGTACCAGCGGCAGCGACAGGGTCAGCCCGGGTGCCAGAGGGTCTCCGCCCTCGGTTGCGGCGGCGGCGGGCGCAAAGGAAATCTGGGTCAGGCCGGGGGTGCTTGCGGGGGCAGGGTCGGGTTTCGGGGCAGGGTCGGCCCGCGCCACGACGGCCTCGGTCACCGGGTCCGCGCGTTCCGCCGCAACCCGCACCGTCGGGGCCGCCTCCCTGAGGGCCGCAATCTCATAGGCACCCTGCAGGCCGAACCGGGTCTGCCCGGCGTCCCGTCCGCCGATCAGCAGGGTCAGAAACAGACCTGCGCCTAGGACTGCCAGCAACCTGTACATCGCCTATCCGATTCCGCTGTTTTCCGAACGGTCCCTTAGCATGGGTTAACGGATGCGGGGTGGAAAATCGTCGGACCCCGGCCCCTGATCCGGCTGGACCGTTCTCGTGCTGCGGGCTAAACCCCGGTCCATGACCGACACGCCGGACCCGTCCCCGCCCGAACCCGTTCTGGCCGCCGAAACCCTGCGGCGGGCCCTGGGCGACCGGTATCTGACCTATGCTCTGTCCACCATCATGCACCGCGCGCTGCCCGATGCGCGCGACGGGCTGAAGCCGGTCCATCGCCGGATCCTTTATGCGATGCGCGAATTGCGGCTGGCGTCGGGCGGGGGGTTCCGCAAGTCCGCCAAGATCGTGGGCGACGTGATGGGCAACTATCACCCGCATGGCGATGCCGCGATCTATGATGCCATGGCGCGGCTGGCGCAGGATTTCAACGTGCGCTATCCGCTGGTGGACGGGCAGGGCAACTTCGGCAACATCGACGGCGACAACCCCGCCGCCAGCCGCTACACCGAAACCCGGCTGACCGCCGCTGCCGAGGCTCTGATGGAAGGGCTGGGCGAAAACGCCGTGGACTTCCGCCCGAACTATGACGGCACGCTGGAAGAGCCGGTGGTGATGCCCGCCGCCTTTCCGAACCTGCTGGCCAACGGGTCCTCGGGCATTGCCGTCGGCATGGCGACCAACATTCCGCCGCACAATCTGGAGGAACTGATCGACGCCTGCCAGTTGCTGCTGCGCGACCCCGATGCCGACGACGAGGCCATCGTGGCGCTGGTGCCCGGCCCTGATTTTCCCACCGGCGGGACCATCGTCGAACCGCGCGCGGCGATCCTTGACGCCTACCGCACCGGGCGCGGCGGATTCCGGCTGCGGTCGAAATGGACGGTCGAGGACCTGGGCCGCGGGACCTGGCAGATCGTGGTCACCGAAATTCCCTATCAGGTGCAGAAGTCGCGGCTGATCGAACGGCTGGCCGAACTGATCCAGGCAAAGAAGGTTCCCGCGCTGGCCGATGTGCGCGACGAATCCGCCGAGGATGTGCGCATCGTGCTGGAACCCCGCGCCCGCACGGTGGACCCCGACATGCTGATGGGGATGCTGTTCCGCAATTCCGACCTGGAACTGCGCGTGTCGCTGAACATGAACGTGCTGATCGACGGACGGGTGCCGAAGGTCTGTTCGCTGAAAGAGGTGCTGCGCGCCTTTCTGGACCACCGTCGCGACGTGCTGATCCGGCGCAGCCGTCAGCGGCTGGACAAGATCGATGCGCGGCTGGAGATTCTGGAAGGGTTCATCACCGCCTATCTGAACCTTGATCGCGTAATCGACATCATCCGCTATGATGACGACCCAAAACGCGCGCTGATGGCCGAAAGCTGGGGCGGGCCGCATCGGCGCGCGACTTCGGAAAAGGACTATGTCTCGCCCCTGTCGGCCCCTCCGGAAGGCGAAGGCGAACTGACCGAGGTGCAGGCCGAGGCGATCCTGAACATGCGCCTGCGGTCGCTGCGCAAGCTGGAAGAGGTGGAACTGCGCCGCGAATACGACACGCTTCTGAAGGAACGCGCGGGTCTGGACGCCCTGCTTGGCTCGACCGCCCTGCAATGGGGGCGCATCGCCGAAGAGCTGAAGGCGGTTCAGGCCCAGTTCGGCAAGCATACCACCCTTGGCGCGCGCCGTACCCAGTTCGCCGAGGCGGGCGAGGTCGAGGATGTGCCGATCGAGGCGATGATCGAGCGTGAGCCGATCACCGTGATCTGTTCGCGGATGGGCTGGATCCGCGCGATGAAGGGGCATCAGCCGCTGGAGACGGACGTGAAATACAAGGACGGCGACGAAGGCCGGTTTGTGTTTCATGCCGAAACCACAGACCGTCTGATGCTGGTGGGGTCGAACGGGCGGTTCTTCACGCTGATGGGGGCAAGCCTGCCCGGCGGGCGCGGCATGGGCGAACCCGTGCGCCTGATGGTCGATCTGCCGAACGAGGCCGAGATCGTCGAACTGGCGATCTGGCGGCCCGACGCGCGGCTGCTGCTGGCGTCAACCGCCGGCGAAGGGTTCGTCGTGCCCTCGGCCGAGGTGCTGGCGCAGACCCGCGCGGGCCGTCAGGTGATGAACCTGGCCGAGGGCGAGCGGCTGGCGGTCTGCCGGGTGGTCGCGGGTGACCACGTCGCGGTGATCTCGAAAAACCGCAAGCTGATCTGCTTTGCGCTGACCGAAGTGCCCGAGATGGCGCGCGGCAAAGGCGTGAGGCTGCAGAAATACCTGAACTTCAAGGGCGACAGGCCGCTTCTGGAACGCGACGGCGGGCTGTCCGACCTGACCACCTTTCGCCTGGCCGAGGGTCTGTCCTGGACGATGACCAACGGCCAGACCCGGCGCGAAACGGCCATCGCCGACTGGGTGGCGCGGCGCGGCGGGATCGGCAAGGCACCGCCGCACGGTTTTCCGCGCGACAACCGCTTTACCTGACCAACCGCCGCGCCGCTACAGGTCAGGCGTAAAGCGCGGGCACGCCAAGCTGGGCATGGATCGCGTTTACCTGGCTCTGGCCGATGCCCAGACCCTGGGCCAATGCATGCAGATAGTTGGCTTCGTTCTGGTTATCCAGATCGATGGCCATGACCGACATGGTATAGACCTGCGACTCAAGCCCCTTGGGCACGGCGCGCACCAGACCGTCGACATCGACCGGGGCGGCAACCAGCGCGTTGACGAACTTGATCTCGGCCGGGGTGGCGTCCTTCAGGTTCTGCATGATCTTGGCCTTTTCGGCGGCGTCGATGCTGCCGTCCGACTTGGCCGCCTGGATCATCGCGCGCAACAGCAGCGCCGCTGCGGCTTCTTGATGCGGCGTCGGCGGCACCGGCGGCTCGCCGCCCGTCTGCAGCGCGGTATTCAGGATATCGCCAAAGCTCTTGCCGTTCGATGCGGCTCCGCCGGCAGCGCCGGCCCCGGCAGCCCCCAGCAGGCCGCCCAGCAGATCGCCCAGACCGCCGCCCGTCGAAGCCGAACTTGACGACGTGCCGCCCTGCCCGGTCAGTTGCCCCAGCAGATCGCCAAGCCCGCCCGCACCCGCGCCACCGGCGGCACCGCCCGCAAGCTGCTCCAGCAACCCGCCGATCCCGCCCTGCGCCGAACCGCCCGACGCCATGCCGCCACCGGCCCCGGCCAGTTGCTCCAGCAGTCCGCCAAGCCCGCCCGAGGCCGCGCCCCCGGCCGACCGCGTCGCCGTGCCGGGGCTCGCGGCCCCGCCACCCAGCACCGATTTCATGATGTCTTCAAGGCCACCGGCCCCGGCATTCGCCGCCTGCGGCGAATTCGGGCCGCCGAACAGACCCCCGGTTCCGGCGCTTCCGCCCGGCCCGGCACTGCCTGCCGCGCCTTGCTGCATCATCGAGCCGACACCTTTTGCAATCGCCACGCCGATTGCCACTTTCGCCAAAGTTCCGACCAGACTCATCCCGGTATCCCTTCCAGTGTTACAGGCAGCCGAACGAAACCCCCCACAAGCCCCTTCCGCTGCGGCAAGGTCCTATCACAGGCGCGTGACGGAAAGCCACACGCCTCCCTCGGGGCGCAGGGTCAGGATCATCACCGGCTTCGGGTCCTTGCCCGGCACCCGCGCAAGGCGGAACCGTGCCAGCAGCGTGGCCAGCACGATCACCGCTTCCTGCAGCGCGAAACTTGCCCCGATGCAGATCCGGGGGCCGTCACCGAACGGCAGGTAGGCAAAGCGATCGATGGCCTTCGGGTCGGCAAATCGGGCGGGATCGAACCGGTCCGGGTCGATCCACAGCAGGTGGTGCCGGTGCAGCGCATAGATCGGCAGGATCACCGTATCGCCGGGCCGGATTTCGCGCCCGCAAAGTTCGTCCTGCGTCTGTGCCGTGCGCGACAGGAAAGCGGCGGGCGGATACATCCGCAGCGCCTCGTCCACGATCCGGCGCACCAGCGGCAGGTGCGGCAGGTCCGCCGCCGTCGCCGTCCGGTCGCCCAGCACGGCCTGCGCCTCGTCCCGTGCCTGCGCCTGCGCGCCCTCGTCGAAGGCGCAGAGATACAGCGACCACGCCAGCGTCAGGGCCGTCGTCTCGTGCCCCGCCACGATGAAGGTCAGCAGGTTGTCGCGCAGTTCCGACGTGGTCATGCGCCGCCCCGATTTCGGGTCCTCGCCCTGAAGCAACAGGTCCAGAAGGTCGGGCACCGGCTTGGCCCCTTCGGCCCGGCGGCGGTCGATGGACCGGTCCGCCATCCGCTTCATCTCGCGCATCGGGCCGGTGGCAATCAGACGCGACGGGCGCGGCACCCAGGCCGGGGCACCGACGACATCCAGAAAGGACACTTTCGCCGTCTGGCTGATGTAGCCCTCGATGGCCTTGTGGACCGCCTGGCGGTCAAAGCCCTCGTTGTCGGAAAAGGTCACGTCCGAGATCACTTCGAACGTTGCCGCGACCATCTCGGCGTAAAGATTTGCCGCACGCCCGTCCGACGCCGCAAGCCGCGCGCAGGCCCGGTCTGCCGCCGCCGTCATCACCGGACCAAGCGCCGAGACATTTCGGTGCGAAAAGACCGGGGCCGCGACGCGGCGCTGCCACATCCACTGCGCACCTTCCGCCACGAACAGGCTGTCGCCGATGGCAGGTTCCAGGATCAGCTTGGTCACCACGGATTTGGGATAATCCTCGACCCGGTCGCGCAGGATGCGCCGCAGTGCGGTCGGGTCCGTCACCATGTGCCAGCGCTTGACCGTCCGGCCCGACACGATCGGCAGACGGGTGGCAAGTTCGGGGATCAGCTCCAGCACATTGCGCCGCCCCGCCGCCAGCGACCCGAAGACGCCAAGGGGTGCCGTGGCAAGCGGCACACGCGCCGGAACCGGGGAAGCCTCGGGGCGGTGGTGAACGGTCATCGCGGGTCCCCCTGCACGTTGCCCTGTGCATATAGTGCCCCGGCACCGCCCGCAAAGCGCCGCCCCACCCGTTGCGCCGCACCCATGGGGCCTGTATCCCGGGAACAGCTTTTGAAGGGCGAATGCGATGATCCCTGGTCTTCCGGTGCGGCTTGCCGCCATTGTCCTTGCCGTGGTGCTGCTGGCGGGCTGCGAACGGCGCAGCGATCTGGCCGATCCGCCGGTGGATCTTGGCCCCTTCGACCTTGGCCTCAACATCGTGGTGGCGGACGATGCGCAGAAGGTTCCCATCAGCCGGGATGCCACGCCCGAGGAATGGGAGGCCGCGCTTGGCAAGGCGGTCGAAGCCCGGTTCGGGCGCTATGACGGCGACCGGTTCTACAACATCGGCATTTCGGTCGCAGGCTATGCGCTGGCCCCGCCCGGCGTGCCGGTTCTGGCCGCGCCGAAATCGGTGCTGGTCATCACCGTGAACGTCTGGGACGACGAACGGCAGCAAAAGCTGAACGGGGCCGGCACACGGTTCACGATCTTTGAAAGCCTGTCGGGTGAACAGGTGATCGGAACCGGGCTGACACGCAGCAAGAAGGAACAGATGGACGCGCTGTCCTACAACGCCGCGAAGGTGATCGAGAACTGGTTCCTCGAACACCCGCAATGGTTCGGCCCCGGCATCCCGGTGCCGGACCCCGAAGCCGAAGGCGAAGCGCCCGCAGTGGCCACTTCTGCGGCGGCGACGCCTGCGACGGCGGCTGCCCCGGCGGCGGGGACGACGCGCCCGCAACCGTCGCCGCTGGCGCCTGCACCTGCGGCCGGGGCGATCCTGATCTCGCCGCTGGCCCCGGCCACCGCCGACCCGGCACCGGCAGGTGCCGTCAACTGATGCTTGATTTTCCCCGAGCCAGTGGCTAAGTCGCGCCCCGTGAAAGACCGGGCCGCAGCCGTACGCCCGTAGGGTGCGTGCTTGCACGCACCGCCCACGATACCCAGGAGGCCAAGATGGCGAAGGCAAAGTTCGAACGCAACAAACCGCATGTGAACATCGGGACAATCGGTCACGTCGATCACGGCAAGACGACGCTGACGGCGGCGATCACGAAGTATTTCGGCGAATTCAAGGCCTATGACCAGATCGACGGTGCTCCGGAAGAGCGGGCGCGGGGGATCACGATCTCGACCGCGCATGTGGAATACGAATCGGCGACGCGGCACTATGCGCATGTCGACTGCCCCGGCCACGCCGACTATGTGAAGAACATGATCACCG
>JAAFHX010000029.1 GCA_013297695.1 Rhodobacterales bacterium
TCCCGCAAGGGCAGGACGAGGACCAAGGCGGTCGCAAGGATCAGGCTAAGCCCGCCCGCGGCACTCGCGACGATCCAGGCGCGCCGGGCCGAGAGGCGGGGCTCCAGAACGAGATCGACATCAAATCCATGCGCCTCCATGGGCGGTCCTCCACTTCTCGAATTCTGGGGCATCAGCTCTTGTCCGGTGTCCGGCTCGCAAGCCGCATTGCGGTCTGAACTGCGGACCGCCCGATCTGACCGGCGGTATTGCCGTTCAGGCGCGCGTCCGATGGACGGCGGCCACCGGCATCCAAGCCAGCCGCGCCCCGGCCTGCTCCGATTCCCGAAGCGATGCCGGTGCGTCCGTAACCCTTGACACTGTCGGCGGTGCGGAAGGTCGAGGCGGCGACGCTGCCGAGACCTGTCGCGGTCGACGCGAGGGATTGCGCGATCGTCGGCACCATGGCCATGAGGCCGGTGCCGAGCATCATGACGACGACGAAGCTCAGGACATCGCCGATGGTTTCGACCGAGGCCAAAGAGGCAGGTGTCAGGTCACGGGCGATCGCGATGGTGAAGGCCGCCATGCTTGAGGTCAGCATCGGGTAGAAAGCAAAGCCGAGTGCGAGGTTTACCCAGCGATCGAAAAGCGGGGCGGTCACCTTGAAAAGCGTGCAGGCAATCGCGATCGGCGCGAAGATTACGAGAACGCCGATCATGATCTTCGCGGCCGAGATCACGATGATCGATACCGTCGCCATGAGTGCTGCCACCAGGAACATCAGGAGGCCCGCAAGGGCACCGGTGATGTAGCTGCCGTTCTGGCTGATCGCCTGACCCACATCCAGCGCTTGCAGGTAAAGCGCATCCAGACCCTCATAAAGATTGCCTGATCCGTCTCCAAACGCGTTCATCACCACCGCGCCGATTTCGCTCGGGGCATTGGTCAGAACGCCGTAAACAGAATTGAAGTTGGTCCAGGACGATAAGAAGGCCGACGCGACTGCGATCCGCACCGTCAGACCGAGCCCGTTGCGCAGTGTCATTGGCACGGCTTGTGCCATCAGGTTGATCCCGACCAGAGCCACCACCAGGACCGATCCGACCCGGAAGACCGGCACGATCTCGGCGGCCACGGCATCAAACGCTGTTGCGCCAACCGCAGTTGCGGCGGCGTCGACCTGGTTCAGAATGTCGGCGATGATGGCCATGGATCACTTGGCCCGGCAGCTTTGCTCGAGATCTCGAAATCGCGCCTCGGTCGCACGCCGATCTTCATTGCGGATGCCTTCCAGCGCCGGACGGTCTGCATCGGTCAGTTCCGCCGTCGACTTGCCCAACGCGGTCTTTATGAAGGCGTCGAAGGTGAAGCCCTCGAAGAGGCAAGCGCAGGAGCCTTCTTCAAGCCGCCGCGACATCGCCAAGCGGAAATAGGCTTGGCGAGCCACTGCGCGGAACTTCCAATCGGTGATCCCATCGGGCAGATCGATCACCTCTTCGCAGGCAGGCCTGTCTGCGGCGGCAAAGATCCCGGTTCCGCGCCGCTGCATTTCGGTCAGGAGGTCTAGCGCGGCCTCCGCATTCTGCGCCACAACCGCTTCCCGGGTTCTTTCGGCCAGTTGGACGTCGCTCAAGGAGGTGAAGTCTTCCGCCGCAGCGAAGCTGGAAAAGCAGACGAGGGCAACAACCGCCGCGAGCTGGTGAGACGCCCGCAGCATCATTCAGCCCCCGAGTAATCGAAGAAGCTCTTTTCCTTGGCCTGTTCTGCGGCCCAGTTGACACCCGTTTGCCCAGCAGCCAGCCCTGCAGCCGCGTTCAGCCGCCACATCTGGCCGAGCATGTAGTTGGTCTCGGCAGCCATCCGCGTGTTCAGGTCAATGCTTTCCTTCAGGCCTTCCTGTTTGGCGATCTCGTCCACGAGGCCATCGATCCGCGCGAGGCTTTGGGCGGCTTCCTCGTAGGAGAGCTGCGCCACACCCATGGCCGTGGCACTCGTGGCAGCGGTCGTCGCGATCAGCTTGTCCTGCGGGTTCTCCGATGACGACAGCCCGGCCAGGGTTTCCGAGGTCAGTCCGGCCCCTTCCAGCGTGTCGCGCATGTATTCGGCGGCCATCTTGTCGCCCATGGTCACATCGCCATCGAGAAGGCTGTCCAGAAGCCCATCGAAATCCCCGATGGCCAGTGCGTCCTGGAAGCCGGAAAGGTCGGTGATCTTGGCCGCCCGCGAGCGCAGGTCCTCCACCGAATTGTAAAGGCTTGCGATCTCGTTCAGGCCCGAGATCGATCCGAGAATGCCTTCGAGGTTGGTCAGCTGCTCGAGACCGGTCTCGACCTGCTTCTTCAACTCTTCGATCTGCGCGATCTGGTTTTCGGCATCGCGGAGTGCCGCCTGCAGCTGCTCGATATTCTTGGCGAGATTGGTGCCGTCGATGACAGGCACCCCTTGGGCCAAAAGAGGTGATGCCAGAACCATTGCACAGACGGCGAGCGCGAGACGCGCCCTCGTTCGAAGGACGTCAGGTCTCACGGAGTGTACTCCCAGAATGTCGTGTATTGCAGGGCTTGCGCGGCGTCGGAGAGCCCACGCGCTGCCTCGACTTTGACGGCACCCGCGCGCAGCCGCAGCGTCAGTGCCATGAGGCGCGCTCGTTCGGCGAGCATGTAGGTGTTCTGGTCGACCGCTTCTTTCGGGGTCTGGGGCTTGGCCTCTTCGAGAAACCCTTTGATCCGGGCCATCGCGGCCTCGATCTGCCCCGACTGCTGGCCGGAAAAGCCGATGAAGGCCGAGGACATGTTGCCCCATTCCGCACTTGCGCCTTCCACGCCCGCCAGCGTGCCCGTCACGTCCGCGCCGGTGATCACCGAGAGGTACGCGTCGTAGTAGCCCGAAATCCGGCGAACGTAGTTCTGGGTTTCCTCGAAGGGTGGGATGCCGCCGTATTTCTGGATGTTGCCAGGCCCGGCGTTATAGGCCGCGAGTGCGAAGTCGATCCGGCCGAAACTGTTGAGCTGAGTCGCGAGATAGCGTGCACCACCATCGAGGTTCTGCAGCGGATTAGTTGGATCGACGCCGAGATCGGCGGCAGTGCCCGGCATCAACTGGCAGAAGCCCATGGCCCCGACCGGGCTGATCGCCGCGTTGGAGAACCCGCTCTCCTGTTTCACCAGCGACTGGAAGAGAATGCGCCAGGTCGTGGGCGTGAGCCCGACCTTCACGACACCGGGGTGCGTCTCGTAGCGCGCCGCTGTAGCGATGATCATTGCCTCGACCGTCTCGCCTTCTCCAAAGAGTCGCTGGCTTTCGGGGCTCGTCTCCTCAAGGGGATAGACTTCGTCGGCCGTGGGGAAGGTTCCCGTCCCCATTTCGAAGCTGCTGAGGTCAGTCACGCCGGTCGTATCCGCGAGGAAGCGTTGATAGGCGGCCAGCTGCTCGTCTTCGATCTCGCTGAGTTCTGTGCGTGTGCTGAGTTTCTCGCCCTGCTTCACGGCATCCTCGGCCTGTTCGACAAGACGCGAGATGAAGTTTGAGAGCCTCGAGCCGTCGATGATCGGCACGCCTTGGGCCATGAGGCCCATGGGCACCGCAGTGCCGAGGAGAAGCCCGAGAAGGAGGGGTGCGCGACGCATGAGGTGGCTCAGTTCGTGCAAGGCGCGTCGGGGGCATTCATCGTCGAGACGATGACCGTCGTGCCATCGCTTTGCTCCCGCGCCGCGAAATACTTGCCCTCGGCCCGGAACTGGCCGTGGCAGGGGGATACGGCACCGGTTTCGACGCCAGTGCAGGCGGAGAGGAGGGCGACCCCGAGAAGGGAAAGGGGGATCAAGCGGGTGCGTCTGGTCACGTCATGTCCTTCCAGAAATCGGGGGTATCGCGCCAGCCATAGGGGGCGCGGTCTTCGCCGGATCGGCCGCCGCCAAGAACGGCGAGCGCGGGCCCGAGGACCGCGAGATCCATGTTCACGAACACCGAGTCACCGGCCGAGCGCAGCAGGGCGAGGCGCAGGCCACCTGTCGGCGTGCAGAGGAACTCGGCCTCTTTCTCGTTCAGCCGCAGGATCCGGTAGTCCTCGGGGTTGGCGCGTGGGTTCGGGTAGAGAAGCTGGGTCACCACACTTTCCGCGATGATCTGGCCGACCTTGACCCGGGTCAGGTGCGTCGGTGTCTGAGTCAGCATCGTCACCACGGCATTCTTCTTCCGCATCGTGACTAGCCAGTCATGCAGGCGCTTTTCGAAGATCGGATCGTCGAGCATCTTCCAGGCTTCATCGATGACGATGAGGGTCGGACGGCGATCCTCGATCACCCGTTCGATGCGCCGGAAGAGGTAGGCCAGAAGCGCCGAGCGTTCCGTCCCGAGATCGAGGATCTCCGACATGTCGATGCCGACCACATCTTCGGAAAGGCTGATCTCCGAGGAGGCACCTGGGCCAAAGAGCCAGCCATGCCGACCCCCCTGCCCCCATTCCCGGACCCGGCCCACCAGATCGCCTTCGTCGTCAGTCGAGGCGACGAGCGTAGCAAGGCCGTCAAACGTCCGAAGGCGCGGATCGGCCGAAACGATCTGACGGACAGCAGCGTTGAGGCTGACGGTTTGCGCTGTCTCAAAAGACCGCGAACCTGCAAGGATGTCTCCGAGCCAGTCGGTGAGCCATGCCGCTCCGCGCTCATCGGTCTCGGTCTGGAACGGGTTGAGGCCTGTCGCCTCGCCGATCCGGATTGCGGAATAGCTGCCACCCAAGGCGCGCACGGCCATCTCGAGGCCCCGGTCCTTGTCGATGACGAGGATGCGGGCATGTACGCGCCGCGCCTGCGCCATGAGGAAGGCCGTGCCGAGGGTTTTGCCCGACCCCGTGCGGCCCAACACCAGCGTGTGGCCGGCGCTCGGCTCGGCACCGCGCTCGCCCTTATCGTGGAAATTGAAGCGATAGAGGCTTGAGGTGACCGTCGGCAGCGCCGTGATTGTCTCGCCCCAGGGCGACTGCATCTTGGAGCGACCTTCCGTCACCCGGTGGAGCGCCGCTAGATGGGCGAAGTTCTGGGCTGACAGAAGTGCCGTGCGCGGGCGGTAGGCCCAGTTGCCCGGGGCCTGAGCGAACCAGGCCGCGCGGGCGGCGAAGCTCTCGCGCACCAGAGTCGCCCCGCAGTCCTGTCCGGCCCGCCAGACTTCGGACGCGGCTTCCTCCAGCTGTTCCGGGGTCTCGGCCGTGACCATGACGGTCAGGTGGTGCTTGCCGAAGACCTGACGGCCCGAGGCGACATTATCTGCGGCCTCGTAAAGCTCCTGACGCAGAGTTTCAGCGGCATCCTCAGAAGCGCGCATCTGGCGTGCCGTGCGCTTGATGCGCTCTTCGATCTCGTTGTTGCGGGCGGGCGTGAAGCTGTTGGTGATGACAATGTCGTAGGGCAGTTCCAACGCGTCGAGCATCCGGGCCCAGGTGCGGGCCGGATAGGATTTCACGCCGAAGATCGTCCCGAAGCGCTGCCCGGCGCCAGTTTCGATTTCCACTTGCTTGCCAGCAAAGGTCATCTGCGATGATGCCACGGCCTCGGCTAGAAACTGGCCGCGCATCGGAAGGACTTTGGCCATGGGCTGCCCAAGAAGGACGCCCAGGAGACTGAGCCACTCCCCGGAAGAAACGGACAGCCGCCGGAAGCCCAGACCCTGGCAAGCTCCGGCCAAAAGCCCCATCGCTTCATTCAGGCGTTCGATCCGCTGGCCAAGATCGCCGGTGAAGGCCGCCTTGAAGAGAGCACCGATCAACGGAGCCCGTTTCAGCGCGGTGGGACGCAGGATGAGCGAGACCAACAGCACCCGGCGTTTCAGGGTGCGGGCACGGAGATGTCCTTGCCAGCGGGCGTCAACCATGGAAGCAAACGCGGCCCCAGTGCCCTCGCCATCAAAGGGTTTCAGATGTGGTGCGTCCGGTAGGGTCAGCTTGGAGACGTGGAACCCGAACCCTTCGCCCAACTGGCCAACCAGCCGCGCGAGCGAGGTGGTCGCGAGCGAGAGGTCCCCCTCTTCGGTCGTGAAACTGTCCTGACCTTCGACAACGGCGGAGGCGATCAGGTCACCCTGCCGGGTCAGGATAAGACTGTCCGCGGGTGCGGAGAGCCACGGCAAGTGCCGTGCAAGGGTCTCGGCTGCGAGGTCCTCGGGCCGCACGACAGATCGAAGCGCCAGAGTGGCCGGGAAGAGGGATTTGAGATCAGCTGACATGGCGATCTCCGCCAAAGGCCGACTTGCCTCGCGTGCGCGGGGTGCGGGAAAAGACCACGGCGACCGTCTCGAAAAGGTTCGGGTTGCGGTCTGCCACGAACCACAGGACCGGATAGCCGACGACCCCGATGAGCAGGAACCGCCAGTCGTTCGCGCCCACGAAGGGAATGACCGAGCCCAGCATCAGGCTCACGAAATAGCCGATGGGCAGGCCGAAGATCTTCGGCGGCCGGGTGAGGCCGAGAAACAGAGGCGCATCATGCATGGCGAATGTCCGGGGGATTGGCCAGGCCGGGTGTGCGAAGCCACCCGGCCTTTTGCCCGCCCTGCGTCAGGGGGCCGCAAAGCCGTCGATGATGGTCGCGGCCGAGAAGACGAGGACCACACCGAAGAAGATCGCGAGGAAGAGCGGCCAGTTCAGGCGTCCGGTGAACATCATGTAGCCCGCAGCCACGACGGCGAGGATGGCGATCAGGCGGCCGATCGGGCCAGTCAGTGCATCAACCACGGTCTGAAGCATGTTTTCGAGGGGGTCGAGGTTCTGTGCGAGGGCAGGCTCCGCGAGGATCGCCGCGAAAGGCAGGGCCAGCAAAAGGGTGTGCAAAGCCAGGCGCGGCAAGCGCGCGCCAAAAAGATTGCGGAACATGTGGATTACTCCGAACTGAGGGTTGCGTTGGTCAGCCGTAGAACCTTGGCCACGTGGCCCTCGGTTTCGGCGTAAGGGGGAATGCCGCCATAGTCGCGGACCGCTTCGGGTCCGGCGTTGTAGGCGGCTAGAGCAAGATCGGCAGAGCCGAAGTCCTCAAGCTGGGCGAGGAGATAGCGGGCCGAGCCGTGCAGGTTATCTTCCGGATCGTAGGGATCGACACCGAGGAGATCGGCGGTTCCGGGCATCAGCTGACCCAGGCCGATGGCCCCGACCGATGAGCGCGCATCCGGATTGAAGGCGGATTCTACAGCGATGTTGGCTCGGAAGAGCGAGAGCCATTCCGTCCCGGAAAGTCCCGCCGCTTTCAGCGCTGGATGGCGGAGGTAGTCGTCGCCCACGTCGAGAACGAGATCCTCGATCTCGGCCGTACCACGCGGTCCCCTTCCCTTCCGGGATGTGCCGTATGAGGCGAGGACGACAAGACTTTGGTCATCGACATCTGTCTCAGCATGATCCGTTGGCTGAGCACCACTGAGGTCGCGGCGCTTGGGAAGCTCTTTCCCGAAATCCAATACGCTGGCCCTAACCCGTAGGTCCTCAGCTCCTGCCCCAAGATCGATGACTTCTGCGAATGCACTTTGTCCGGCAACAAGCCAAAGCGCCAGCCCGCCGCAGAGGGTCAGATCAAGGGGTAGGTTCTGCCTCCACGTCATGGGTCCAGGTCGCCTTCTCGCCCTTCTTCAAAGGAACGGGAACCGTGGTCAGACCCAACTCGACCGCGAAGGAGATAAGACCGGTGACGGTCTTGAACTCCCGGGGTTCGAGCCCGCGTGAGATCACCAGAAGGGCTGTCTGGTCGCCAAGGCGCAACTGGATGCGCCAGGTGCCTTGCCAGACATTGAGAACCTTCTTTGCGTCCTCGACACAGAGGGCTTCGACGATGCCGCCTTCGGTCAGGGCCTCCTTCAGTCCGGCCTGCAAGATCACCGGGGTCAAGTTCCTCATGGGTTGGCACCTTCCGAAGCAAAACGCTCACGGCAGAACATAGTGCATGTCGCGCTGATGAGAAACATGTCGTCGCGCAACGTGACGGCACCACTAGCGGTAGAATACTATTGCGTCAATAGCGGTGGTTTGAAATTAATACGCATGGTTTGAAATCTCTGGACCGCAGATGCCACTTCTCCCCTCCAGACGCGCTCGCCTTGTCGCCGCCGCCCTGCTCACGATGCCTGTCGGCGGGGTCGCTCAGGGCGCGACGGCGTTGGACTGCCTGCCGCCGGTCCCTCCCGTTCCGGTGACCGATGCCGCCACGCGTGCCGAGTATCGCACGGAGATCGGGCGGGAGTTCACGGCCTACTTCGATGAGGCGCAGGCCTATCTGCGCTGTCTGGATGCCGCGCGAAACGAGGTGTCCGAAGAGATCAACCGCGCGATCCGCGACTACCAGTCCCTCGGCTCAGAGCCTGACGGTTGAACACGCCAGATCAGGTCCCCCTGCCCTTCCTCTCCCGGCACCTTCACAAGGAAACTCGCATGAAAAGACTACAAGCTGCGGCCGCCCTCGCAGCGACCGCCGTATCCCTTTCTCTTGCGGCTCCGGCAAAAGCCTACCCCGTCGATTGCGCGATACTTCTTTGCCTCGCAGGCGGCTGGCCAGCCTCGGCTGAATGCGCCCATGCCCGCGCCGTGTTCATCGCCCGGATCACGCCCTGGCCGGTCGAGCCGCCGCTACAGATCTGGAACTGCCCGATGCGCGCTTCACTGGACCGCAAGAAAGCTCCGATGGAGCGCCTGTTCGAGATCGCGATCCGCGAGGACGATGCACCGCGCCCGCAGTTATCGGCCGACAATCCAGCCGAACTTCATCTCGCTCAGGATCATGCGGATGTTGATATCTCTGACCCCGTCTACGACTTCGTGCGTTCGATCCATGTCTTTCAGATCGAATATTGGCGCCATCGCAACAAGGATGGCGACTGCAGCACGTCTTACAGCATCCGCGCCGGCACCTATGGCGAGCAGGGCGAGTTTCGCTGGAGGCGCACATCGCCTTCAAGTGTGCCTCAGGCCTCGAAGTTCCGACCTAGCGAGACCTGTTCGAACTACAGGTTCCGCGGGGTCTTCGTCGACTGGACCGACAACGAGGGAACCTATGGCTTCGAGGAAGTGCGCTACTGATGACCTGACCTGCTGGCCTGATCTGAGACGATCGAAAGACTGAGACCCCCAGAAACAGAAACGACGCCAGACCATAGGCCCGACGCCGCACTGATTTCCTCGTGGTAGCGGGAATCTAGCGCGAGCATTGGGTCCGTTCAACCGGCAAATGCCTTTGCCGGAACGAAATTTTGCACGCCTCACGGTCTGGTGTCGTCCCAAGACGGAACGACACATCATGGAACTCACCACCGGCGCCATTCTGCGCCGCATCACCGAAACGCCGCTCTCCACGGCGGCCCATAAACTCGCGACGATCATCCTCGACGGCATCGCTTGGAAAGACGGCTACAACGGACTCGAACGCGGGACGGCCGCGTTCACGCTGGCGCATCTGGCCGAGAAGATGGGGGTTTCGCGGCAGCATCTGACGGCGCTACTGGTCGAACTTGCAGCGTCCGGGCTGGCGCTGGTCCGGTGGAAGCCAAACGGCAAGTTTGCGCCCTGGCTGTTCAGGTTCGGGTGCCATGAGGATGCCGATGTGCCGCCAGATCTCGTGTCAACCTCAGGCGACACATCACTATCTAGAGAGTCTAAGAACAAAACTATTTTTGCAGGGAGGATTGATATTGGTGAAGCATCCAACGTCTATCGGACACCTTGGGCAGATCTGATCAAAGTCGCGAAAGCTTCGCTCGCATGTTGGAACGTCGATACGCAGGTCATCTGGGAGCGCTTCCTTGCGTTCAACCTGGCGCGAGGAAATGCCGCGGTGCCGGCGGGGTTTCTCCTGGGTTTCATGCGGCGGTGGCGGACTTCCCCGGATTCCGCTGCAAAACCAGTTGTGCATGCAGCGCCGAAGCGGGCATCGACGCAGGAAGACCTGGAACTGAACCGGCTGATTTCGGCGGCTCCGAGCAAGAATTGGCAGTTTCATGAATCGGATCTCTGCAGGTTGATCGGCCAGTCTGCCTATGACGCCCGCGTCCTCAACGCCGTCCGACAGTTTGGATGCCCCAAGTTTTCGGCGATCTTTGCGGTGCATGGGCGCGCGGTACTGGCTGGAGAGATTTCGCCGTAGCCTCGGTTCGTTGCCAGCCACGAATACCCGGCTATATCTTCGATCCAATCGGCATCATAGGAGGTCACTTTTACCGACCCGCTGGGCGAACGAAGTGGATCCGATCGGTATAAGAAGGGCATTTTCGCTTCAGTTCGGCTTGGTACCGGACTTCATTGCAGCATTTTGCTTTCGGCAGGGCAGAACCGACGCCGGATGCACTGTCGGTTGCTCCAAAACCTGTGCGGTGTTGCCGCCATGCGGGGTCTATTTCTTCAGAATCGCCCTCAGAACGTTCTTCACGCCGATCGATCCCATGAAGCGGTCCTCTTCATCAAAAATGGCAACGGGCGCCACATCCGTGCTGTGAATTGCCAACATAACGATCTTCAGCGACGTGCCCGGGCGCGCCCAGTATACGGGCCGACTCTCAGGATCCTTATGGGTCTCGATCTCATCGCAACAGACACAGGTTCCAGCCACGCCGTTCCGTTCGGCTGCTAGCAGCTTTCGGTCGGCGTCCAGTTGGACCCTGGTCGTGCGCCCGGCGTCAAGCCAGATCCACCCATCCCTGTCGGTCTCTAGGTCGCTCAGATGATCCATCACATTCCATGCGGTGAGCACAGACAGGGGGTTCACATTGGCAATGAATTCTCGGACATAGTCGTCGACCGGGTTCAGGATGATGTCCTCGGGCTGCCCCGATTGCACGATGCGCCCGCCCTCCATGATCGTGATGCAGTTGCCAATCTTCAGCGCCTCTTCCAGATCATGGCTGACGAAGATGATCGTCTTCTTCAGCTTTGCCTGAAGTTCCAGAAGCTCGTCCTGCAGCTTTGTCCGGATCAATGGGTCCAGCGCCGAGAACGGTTCGTCCATCAGCAGGATCGGGGCCTCAGTGGCGAACGCCCGGGCAAGGCCAACACGCTGCTGCATGCCGCCTGACAGTTCATGAGCATGCTTTCCCGCCCATTGGTCCAGCCCGACCAGCTTGAGCTGCTTGGCAACGCGCTCTTTTCGCTCAGCTTCCGGCACACCCGAATACTCGAGCCCGAGGCCGACGTTGTCTGACACAGTGCGCCAGGGAAGCAAGGCAAACTGCTGAAAGACCATGGCCACCGTCTGTTGGCGAAGCTGCCGCAGCGTATCGGCGGAACACGTCACAACATCAACGTCCTGACCGGCATGGCGCACGAGGATGCTGCCCCGGGTAACCCGGTTCAGACCGTTCACGCCGCGCAACAGAGTTGATTTGCCTGAGCCTGACAAACCCATCAGGACGCTGATCTGACCCTCGACGATGTTGAGGTTCGCACCCGCGGCCCCAAGAACCGTCCCGGTCTTGCTCAGTATGTCACTGCGGCTTGCCCCTGCGTCCAGCATCGCCAATGCCTCGGGTATCCTCATCCCGAACATGATGTCCACACCCCGGAAACTGACGGCGGTGTTCATGATTGTCTCCCATTTCCGACCCGGCAGACGCGATCCAGAAGAATGGCCAGAACAACGATGGCCAGGCCCGCTTCGATGCCCAAGGGAATGTTGAGCGAGTTGAGGCCCCGCACCACAGGTTTGCCCAATCCGGAGGCGCCGATCAGTGCCGCGATGACCACCATCGACAAGGACAGCATGATGCATTGCGTCAGCCCCGCCATGATCGTTGGCAAGGCCGAAGGCAGTTCGATGCTCCAGAGCAATTGCCGCTTGCTTGCGCCGAAGGCTTCTCCGGCTTCCAGCAGAGGTTTTGGCACCGAGGTGATCCCCAGATGGGTCAAGCGAATAGGCGCGGGTGCGGCAAATATAATTGTCACGATAAGGCCAGGCGCTACCCCAAGCCCGAACAGAATCAGAACCGGGATCAGATAGACGAAGGTGGGCATCGTCTGCATCAAATCCAGAATTGGCAGGACGATACGGTAAGCGCGTTCGTTGTGCGCAAGCCAGATTCCAATCGGAACCCCGATGGTCATGGAGGTGGCTGCCGCCGCGACCACCAGAACGAGGGTCTCAACGGTTTCAGTCCACAGCCCCTGATTTGCAATGAACACCAAACCGATCAACGTTGCCAAAGCCAGCTTCCAGGATTTCTGCAGATACCAGGCCAGAAGCGAAAGCGCCGCCATGACAAGCACTGGCGGCAAGGCAAGCAAAAGGTCGGCCAGCCCTTCAAGCGCAAAGGTAAGTCCAATCGAAACGGAGTTGAAAAGCCATTCGAAATTCTGGGTCAGAAAAGAGAAAAACGATTTCCCCCAAAGTCCCAATGGAACCTTGTTATCCGTGATCAATTCAAACAGCCACTGCATAAGCGAGCCCAGTCCGTGTGGATGGTGGATGAAAGGCGGATGGCCGACGTCAGATCAATCTGCCGCAAGGGCAGAAACACGGGACGTCGACCAACCCATGGCGGGTGCGTTGCTCTGAGCCGGACTTAGAGCCCGAGCCCCGCCTTGACCGCGTCTAGTGAAGGACCGCTGCCATCGAACGTGGTCACGCCAGCAAGCCACTTGTCCAGAATCTCTGGGTTGGCTTTCAGCCACGCGATACCCGCATCTTTGGGTGCCATACCCTTGTCTATCTCCAGCATGATCTCGTCTTCCATCTCGACGGTGAACGTGACGTTCAGCATCATCTGGCCGACATTAGGGCACTCCGCAACATAGCCTTTACGGGTGTTGGTCCAAACAGTTGCGCCGCCGTAATTTGGCCCAAAAAGGTCATCACCGCCGGTCAGATACTTGATGTCGTAGACGGTGTTCATCGTGTGCGGTTCCCAGCCCAGGAAGATCACGTCCTTCTTGTTCTGGATCGACTTTGCCACCTCGGCCATCATGCCTGCTTCCGAGCTTTCGACCACCTCCCAGCCGCTCAGCCCAAATTTCGGGTCGTCGAGCATGGCAAAGAGATGCCGGTTGCCATCGTTGCCAGGTTCGATGCCATAGATCTTCCCGTTCACTGCGTCCTTGAACTTCGTGATGTCCATGAAGTCCTTGAGGCCCTTTTCATAGGTGTAGGTGGGGACAGCGATGGTGAATTTGGCACCTTCGAGATTGGGGGTCGGCAAGACCTCGACCGAGCCATCTTCGAGGTAGGGTTTGATGTCGGCGTCCATGGACGGCTTCCAGTAACCCTGGAACACGTCGATGTCGTTGTTCTTCAGGGACGCATAGGTGACCGGGATCGAAAGTTGCAGAATGTCTGGCTCATAGCCCATCAATTCCAATACGGCGGCTGTCGTGGCAGACGTCGCAGTGATGTTCGTCCAGCCGACATCCGAGAAGCGCACCTTCTTGCATGTTTCGGAGTCGCCTGCGAAAGCCACGGTCGACATGGCAAGCGCGATCGAAAGTCCGCCAAAAGCGGAGCCCAGTATTTTCATTTTATCCTCCCCAAACTTCGACAACGTTTGGTCTTGAACGGCCTCCTCCGGGGCCGACATGACCGCCTTGTAGGAAAGCGACTTTCGGAGACTATGGCCAAAAGATCAGTTTTCCCGCTCGACAATGCCAAACCTAGTTGAGGTCAAGGAGAAGCTTGAATCATATGATCTAGGGCTGAAGATCAGAAAAACTAAACGGCATCCCTGGCCGTGATGTAGGGACGCCTCCCCCTCGCGCGGTCAGAGGCCATTGCGCCGGAAAACCTCGCCGACCTTGGTGCGAGCCTTTACGCGATCATATTGCGCCGACAAGGCAGGCTCACGCTCTGCAAGCGCAGCAAGATCTCCGCACCAACTTACAAGCATCGCCACATAGATGTCGGCGGCACTGAAGTTGCCTGCGAACCATTCCTTTTCGCCAAGCAGTTGCCCCAACACAGCGAGGTCGCGCCAGATTTCGCGCTCTGCCGCCGCCTTGACGCCTGCGGCACCTCCAGGATCAGTCGAATAACGGTCCGAATAGAAAAAGCGCAGGTAGGCCGGATAGGTGCTGGCAGCCGACAACAGGATGATCCGCAGGTAGCGCGCGCGTTCGGGGTCGGTTGGTCGCGGGGCCAGACCTGCCTCGGGCACAAGATCCGCGAGGTAGATCATCATGGCGGCCGACTCGGTAATCACCGAGCCATCGGGCAACCGCAGGACGGGAACCTGCGACAGCGGCGAGATGGCCTTGAAGCCGGGCAGGAACGCGCCGTTTGCGTCCCGCTCGACCGTTTCCAGAACGAAAGGTAGGTCCACCACGGCAAGGAGCGCCTCGACCGCCGCAGACCCACTGCCATCCGAGCCATAAAGCGTAAAGATGTTTGCGGTTTTCTGTTCCATCAGGCTTTCCTCTTGTTCATTTGGTCCGGGCTTGGCAGTTCAGGGGATTGTGCGATCAAGGCCGCGCGGGATCCGCTTTTCCGGATCGTAGAACGGGAGGTCGACGATCTTGCAAGGAACGGATTGACCACTGGCAAGTCTGATCGACAGCGTGCGGCCCATCCAGTCGCCCACCGCATGCATCCGTGCATAGCCGATGCCCGACTTCAGAAAGGGCGAGAATGCGCCGACGGTCACCCGCCCCACCTGCATTTCGCCATCGAAGATCGGCTGAAGGGCACCGGGAGCAACTTCGGCACAAGTCACGCCGAACAGCCGCGTGCCGCGCGGGGCGGACATAAGCGCTTCGCGTCCGATGAAGTCTGGCTTGTTCAGGTCGATGAAGCTGCCCAGACCGGCCTCGAAGGGGTTCATCGTCAGATCGAAATCCGAACCGCTGTCCAGAATCCCGGCCTCGATCCGGCGGATTCCCATGGATTGAAGGCTGCCGAACCCCATGCCAAAGGGCAGACCCACTGCTATCAGGTGATCCCACAGCTTGCCGCAGTCCGTTGCGGCACCTTGCGTGTAGATTTCATACCCCATCTCGCCGGTCCAACCGGTGCGCGACAGATAGACCTGTTGCCCGCCCACGCTGAAAAAGCCGGAATGGAAGTAGCCCAGCTCCTCGGTCACGGTACCTTCCGTCGCAGCGTGCAGGATCTGCATCGACGCAGGCCCCTGAATTTGCAGCACTCGCGACTTCGGATCGCTTACCGTCACGTCGAAGCCGGCGCTGTGGGCAAGCAGCCAGGTTTCCAGCGGCCCGTCGGGCTGGACATACCAGAAGCGATCCTCGGCCAGCCGGAACAGCACGCCGTCGATGAACAGCCCGCCATTGTGGGCACAGGCGATGGCATAACGCCCCCGCCCGATCTTCAGGTCGCTGATGCGGCGCGAGAAGACCCGCTCGAGAAACGCCACTACGTCGGGGCCCGCAATCTCGACCGGGCGTTCGGGGACATCGTAAAGCATCGCCTGGCGGCGCAATTTCCAATAGGCCGCCTCGGCGTCATCGTCGTTGCGCGTACTGTAGAAGCGCCCGGCATAGACCCCCAGCACCGTGTCTGGGGTCATCCATCGGTCCTGAAAGGGGGAAGCCTCAAAGCGTCGTGCGCCAATCTGGACTGTATTGGACACTTCGAAAGGGATCGTTTGGCTCATGGCAGGGTCTACTTTTTGTTTGATGGATCAGCGCAGGCCAGCGGTGGACTTGATTTCGAGGTAATCAGCCAGACCCCACTCACCATGTTCGCGCCCGTTGCCGGATTGCTTGTAGCCGCCGAATGGCTCGGTCGCGGACCAGTCCGCCCCGTTGATCCAGATCGTGCCGACCTGCAGGCGGCGCGCGATGCGGCGGGCCTTTTCCATGTCGGGGGTCTGGATGTAGCCGGACAGGCCATAGACCGTATCATTGGCGATGCGGACCGCGTCATCCTCGTCGTGATAGCCGATGATCGCCAGAACCGGCCCGAAAATCTCTTCCTGCGCGATGGTCATGTCGTTGGTCACATCGCCGAACACGGTCGGGCGGATGTAATAGCCCCGGTTCAACCCTTCGGGGCGGCCCGGCCCGCCGGTGACCAGCGTGGCCCCCTCGGCAATTCCGGCCTCGATCAGGGACTGGATGTGCCGGTACTGCTTTTCGTTGACCACCGGGCCCATCGAGACGTCGGTCAGCGGGTTGCCGACGCTGTGCGCCTCGGCAGCCGCCTTGGCGATGGATTTGGCCTGCTCCATGGTGCCCGCAGGCACCAGCATCCGCGATGGCGAGCGGCAGGCTTGGCCGACGTTGATGAAGCACGCCCCGACCCCGGCGCGCACCGCTGTCTCAAGATCGGCATCGGGCAGGATGATGTTGGCGGATTTGCCACCCAATTCCTGCGTCACCCGCTTCACAGTATCGGCGGCGGTCTTGGCAACCGCAATCCCGGCGCGGGTGGAACCGGTGATCGACACCATATCTACGTCAGGATGCCCCGCCAGCGCTTCGCCCGCCACCGGGCCATAGCCTGTCAGATGGTTGTAAACCCCCGGCGGATAGCCTGCCTCGTGCACCAGTTCGGCAAAGCGGATGGACGAAAGCGGCGAATACTCCGATGGCTTTGCGATCACCGTGCAGCCTGCGGCGAGCGCGGGCGCCGCCTTGACCACCAGTTGGTTCATCGGCCAGTTCCATGGCGTGATCAGAACGCACACGCCGATCGGCTCTTTCGAGATCAGGGTGTTGCCGCGCCATTCCTCGAACGGTTCCCGCTCCAGCGCGTCGATGGCCGCCTCCAGATGCGCGCGGCCGACCCAGGCCTGAGCCGCGTGCGAAAAGGCGCGGGTGGTGCCCATTTCCCTAACCATCAGATCGGCGATTTCGTCATAGGCAGCGTTGAACAGGGCCAGAAGCCGTTGCAATAAGGCAAGCCTTTCGGCTTTGGGTGTCATCGAGAAACCGGCGAAGGCCCGCCGCGCCGCTGTCACAGCCTTGTTCACATCCGCTGCATCGGCCATCGGGATCCGGCAAATCTCGTCCTCGGTCGCCGGGTTGATCAGGCTGTGCGTTTCTTGGCCCAAAGGAGCGACCCATTGGCCGTCGATGTAGAATTTGTTGATGTTTCTCATGGTCATCCCTGTTGTTTGGTTGGCGCATCGCGGGCGTTGTTACCGACGCCCCCCGGCCATCACCCGGGAACGTGGATCGTTTCTGAGCAGCTGCATTGCGAAGACTCCGATCATCGGCCCCGGTACCAGCAGCAGGAACGTCCATCGCCAGGACCCCAGGGCTACCGCCAGGTGTTGTGTCAGCCAGATCGCAAGGATGGTGATGGCAAAGCCCGTCCCCATCTGGAACGCCAGCGACGAGCCGACCAGGCGCGGTTCGGACAACTCGCTGACTGCCGCCGAGAACTGCGCAGAGTCGGCCACAACTGAGAAACCCCAGATCAGCGCCACCGTGGCGAAGATCCACGCAGGCCCGTCATAGGCAAAGCCGATCAGCAGCGCCGAGGTGCCAGAGATGCCCATCATCAGCATCGTGGTGCGGCATCGCCCGATCCGGTCCGAGATGAGGCCGCCAATCAGGCAACCCGGAGCTCCCATTGCGATAACGGCACCCCCCGCCTGCGCGCTGGTCGCATAGGCCAGAAACCAACCCCACATGGCGTACAGCTCCCACATGTGGCCGAAGTAACCGAGGTTCGCCAGCATCACCGGCCGGTTGCGAAAGATCGCGCCAATCTGGGTCAGGTCTACTATCGCGCGAGCAAAGGCATGCGGGCCTTCGCGAAGTAAAAAGGCAAAGATCAATGCGGCGGCAAAGCTGCCGATGGTGCAGGCAATTACGACTCCCTCCCAGGGTAAGGTGCCGCTGGTCGCACGTACCAGATGTGGCATTGCGGAGCCCAGGGTCAGCGCCCCCACCATCGCCCCCATCGCCAGCCCCCGTCCGGTCAGAAACCATGTCGCGATGAACTTCAGCGCGGGCGGATAAAGGCCAGCCAGCGCCACCCCGGTCAAGAACCGGGCCAGAATGGCACCTGTCGCCCCCGTGGCCAGCAGAAGAAACAGGTTCGCCATCCCCGCCAGAACCGCCGATATCGCCATGAACCGGGTAAGCGGCCAGATGTCGCCGAGCGTCAGGACGCTGGACAGGAGCGCCCCGACCGCAAAGCCAAGCTGCACCGCGTTGGTCAGCCAAGCCGCCTGCGACGGGGTCAGATCGTAGAGCGCCACCAGATCGGGCAGAACTGCTGTCGCCGAAAACCACGTCATCAAAGACAGGATCACCGCGAGTCCGGTGACCAGCAACACCGACCATCGACCCGATGCGGCTTCGGCAGCCATTCAAAGACCTTGCAGTGGCATAGTGTAAGTGACCGCCGTTCCTTCGACGCAGACATCGCCGAGGCTGTCGCGCACCGAGATGTTCAGTGTGCAGATCGGCTTGTCGTCGCGCATCGACACCACCTCGACCCGACCCGTGATGGTCTCGTTGACCCCGACGGCTTTCTTGAAGTTCATAGTGGTGTTCAGAAACACCGTGCCAGGGCCGGGCAAGTCCTCGGCCACGCAGGCGTTAAGGATGCCAGTTGTCACCCCGCCCTGCACGATCAGCTTGCCGAAGCTGGTCTTTTTGGCCAGTGCCTCGTCATAATGCACGGGATTTCGGTCCCCCGTCATGTCGGTGAACGAGACGATGTCCTGCATCGAGGTCGTCCGGCTCCGCTCGGCAAACTGGCCGACCCTGGGCTTGCCCTTGATGACGCCTGCCCAGCCGTCTTTCGTAACGTTCTCGGTCATTGTTTCATCTCCCTATGTGGCTTCGCGTGCAAAGCACGGAAGGATGCGTCCGCCGATATTGGTCGAGGCAAAGGACAGCGGATCGCCGACGGCAACGTCGTTGGCCTGTACAAGAATGTGGCTCAGCATGGTCGGCCCTTCGGCAAGCTCGACAAGACCCACCACATACGGCGTGGCGGCGATCCAGCCCGGATGACCCGGCTTCCAGATCACCGAAAAGCTTTTCAGACGGCCCTTGCCGCTGGCCGTTTGCCATTCCAGCGCATCGGCCCAGCAATGCGGGCAGATTGCTCGGGGGTAGAATACCCACTTGTCGCAGGCACAGCAGCGCTGGATCATCAGCCGCCCTGCCTCTGCGGCCTGCCAGAATGGGGCGGTAAGAGAGTTTGCGGTGGGTCCGGGAACGCTGAGGTTTGCCAGGTCGACCGTCATGCCTGCACCCCCAGAACCAAGGCCACGGCCTCGCTCATCGTGGCGCCATTGCCGGTCACGAGCGCGCTCATGCAGTTCCTGATCTGCCGCCCGGCGGCCTGGCCGCGCAATTGCCGCACCGCTTCGACAACATGTGTCATCCCACCTGCAAGATCGGGCTGGCCAAAGCCCAACTGGCCGCCATGAGTGTTGATCGGCTGCCGCGCTTCGGGGCCCATGCCGCCGTTTTCGCGCAGCCAATTGGCGAACTGGCCCGGTGCGCAAAGTCCTGCATCCTCGATGGTGGCGGCGACCATGATCGTGTAGCAGTCATAAAGTGACAGAAAATCAATATCTCGGATTGTAAGCTGCGCTTGACCCAAGGCTCGCGCGATGGCCGGCTTTAGCGGTCCCGAGGTCAGGCTGGGTGCCTGGCTGACCGCGCGGTGTGTGACCTTTTCTCCCGCGCCCCACAGTTCCACTGGCCTGTGCGGCCCGCGAAGGGCTCGGTCAACAGTCGTCACGATCACCGCCTCACCGCCTGCAACGGGCATGACGATCTCCAGCAGATGCAACGGTGACGCAACCATCGGCGATGCGAGAATCTCCTCGATGTCGGCAGGCTTCCCGTGGAAGATGGCCATGGGGTTCAGTTGCGCATTCGCCCGCGCCCCTGCTGCGATCTGGGCGTAATCTGCGGCTGAACAGCCATAAGCCGCCATATGCGCCTGCATCAGAAGCGCATAAGACGTGTTCGCCCCTGACGCCCCGAACGGCGTGTCAAATTCCCGCGCCGGGTTGCGGTTCGGCGATCGCGGCTCAGTCGGGTTGCGATGGTTGCCCAACACGCACAGCACCGTCTCGCATTGCCCCGCCGCAATCGCCGCTGCCGCGCGCCAGATCATGCCAGGACCGGAAGCCCCGCCAAGATCCACGACATTCGCCATCGTCGGCTGCATGCCGAAGTATTCGGCGACAGCGGCGGGCACATGCTGCGGAGTTTCACCGACTTGCGGGCCCACCAGCAGGCCGTCGATGTCAGACGGCCTCAGTCCCGCATCCCGTGCGGCCTCTGCGGACACCCGCAGCAGCAGGTCCATGGTATTGACGCCATCGGTGCGCCGCTGCGGCTTCAACTCGCCGATGCCCGAAATTGCGACATTTGGCATCAGGTGTCTCACAGAGACTCCTCCCGTTTCAGGGTGCGGTACTGGTCCAGACAAGCCGGATTGGCGATGGAGCCGAGGTTCTTCACCACACCACCGGCGACCACGGTCCGGGCCGCCCCTTCAACGCGCTTGCCATTGATCGTGTAGGGCACGTCGCTGACGATGTGCACGCGTGCAGGCACATGGCGGGGCGAAGCTTCATTCCGAAGGCGGTTGCGCAGCGTCTTGATCAAGGCCGCGCTCAATTCCGCCCCGGTGGCAGGTTTCAGGCACAGCACAACCTCTTCGTCGCCGTCATGCGTGGCGCCAAACACAAGGAAATCGTCTAGCTCGGGGAAAGTCTCGCAAACGGCATAGATCTCGGAAATCCCGATCCGCACACCGCCAGGCTTCAGCGTGTTGTCCGAACGGCCATGCACATAGCCGCCGCCAGTAAAGGTCAGCTCCGCCACGTCGCCATGCGTCCAGACCTCATCCTTGGCGGCGAAATAGGTGTCGTGATAGCGTTTGTCGCCACCTTCGCCCCAGAAGGTGAGCGGCATCGAGGGGAAGGGTTCGGTGCAGACCAGATCACCCCTGCGGCCGATCACCGACATGCCGCGTTCATCGAGAACCGCAACCGCGTGGCCAAGGGCGGGGACCGTCAACTGCCCGCGTCGCACGGGGTGCAGCGGCGAGCCGATCAGGAATGATCCCAGAATCTCGGTGCCGCCCGAGATCGAGGAAAAGACCATGTCCTGCTTTACGGCCTTGTAAACCCAGTCGAACTGATGCGGCAGGGTCGGCGCGCCGCAGACCAGCAGGCTGCGCAGCCCTGACAGGTCATGGCGCGCGCCGGGCAGATAGTTTTCGGCGGCGACCGTCGCGAGGTATTTCGGGCTGACGCCGAGATGCGTCACGCCGATCTTCTCCGCCAGATTCCACAGGGGAGACGGGTCTAGCCCAGCGTCTGCCTTCAGGATCGGCGCACCGTCGTAAAGCACGATCGCCGCCCCGGCCCCCAAGGCCGAGATCATCCAGTGATACATCATCCAGGCGGTGTTGGTGTACCAGATCACCGTATCACCCGGGCGCACATCACCGTGAAGCACATGCTCTTTCAGGTGCTGCAGCAACACCCCGCCCGCCCGGTGGACAATCGCCTTAGGGATGCCCGTAGTGCCAGACGTGTAGAGTATATAGGCCGGGTGATCGAAGGGCAGCCGTTCGAAGTCCAGGGCTGCAGCGGTGCCGAACGCCTCTTGTCGGATCGCGGCTTCACCCGTTACCTCGCCCTCACCGCTCAGTACCAAAGTATCGACCGAAGGAATGGCTGCCAGAACTTCGGCGATCCGGTCCCCGATGTCGTGAAGCTTGCCGCCGTAGCGATAGCGCGCCACGGCAAACAGCACTTTCGGCGCGACCTGCCCGATCCTTTCGACAATCGCCGCCTTGCCGAAGTCGGGCGAGCAAGAGGTCCAGGTGGCCCCGATGGCGAGAGAGGCCAAGGTCGCCACCAGCGCGTCGATGGTATTGGGAAGAACGCCCGCAACCCGGTCGCCGGGCCGGATACCTGCCGCCCGCAGCCCTTGGGCCACCCGCCCTACTTGCGCGCGCAGCTCTCCCATCGTCAGCACGCGATGCGCGCCGGTTTCCTGCACCTCGTGGACCGCGACTCTGGCATCCTCTCCGCGCAGAAGGTTTTCGGCCAGGTTCAGGCGGGCTTGCGGAAAGAACCGCGCGCCCTTCATCCAGGATGCCTCGTCGGGCACAAAGGCCGTCTCACCCTTGTCGCCCAAGATACCGGCAAAATCCCACAACGCCGACCAGAACCCACCGAGATCACTGACCGACCAGCGATGCAGTGTGTCATAGTCCTGCGGCGCAAAGCCATTCGCAGTGGCGAACCGCGCCAGATTGCTGTCCAGGAAGGCGATGCTCGGCGGTGTCCTGAGTATGTCTTCGGTCATCGTATTCCCTGATCCATTTCGCGTTCCATCCCCGGCATCAAGCGACGGACAAAGTGACAAGCTCGGCCAGATCCCGCACGGCGAGACGGTCGCCGACACCCAGGTTCTGGATGGCGGCGGTGTACATCACGACGTCCTTGGGGCAGGACACGACGAAATGCGTGATCTCTCCCAGTTCTAAAGCCTCTTTGATCCGGTTCTCGCTGGGGCGCTCCTTGAAAACCACGTCATCCATCCAGATCCGCCCACCACCCGCCCCGCAGCAAAAGCTGTTCTCGCGATTGCGCGGCATTTCCTTCAGCGTATGACCAAGGGCCGCCATCAGATCGCGCGGCGCATCGAAACCGCCGTTGTAGCGGCCAAGGTAGCAAGGATCGTGGTAGGTAACGGTCAGCCCGGCATCGGTCCGTGGCGTCAGCTTGCCCGCCTTGATCAGGTCCAGCAGCAGTTGTGCGTAGTGCATCACATCGTAGTTCGCCCCGAGTGCGGGATACTCCGACTTGAGCGCGTTCAGACTGTGCGGATCGGTGGTCATGATGCGGTTGAAGGTGCAGCCCGCCAGCGTGTCGATGTTCTGCTGGGCCAAAAGCTCGAACAGACCTTCATCGCCCACGCGGCGCACGTCATTGCCCGAGTTGCGCTCGCCATCATAAAGGATGCCGAAATCGACCCCGGCCTTGTGCAGAAGCTCGGCCACCATCCGCGTCAATTCCTGCGCGCGCGTATCAAAGCTGGCGAAATCGCCCACGAACCACAGGATATCGACAGGCTCGTTGCGGGCGTCCTTGGGCTTGAAGCTCAGATCCTTGGTCCAGCGCGCGCGCTGCTTGGCCGGTTTGCCGAAAGAATTGCCTTGCGACTGAAAATTCGTCATCGCCGTTTGCAGCATCGGTTCCAGCGCGCCATCCTCGACCATGGTGCGCCGCAGTTGCACGATCTTGGGCACATGCTCGATATGCACCGGGCACACCTCCATGCAGGCCCGGCAGGTGGTGCAGGACCACAGTGTTTCCTGTGAGATCGCGCCGCCGATGATCGGCAGATGCGCATCGCCGTCGATCACGCCTTCATGGGTCAAGAGCCCGTCGCGCAGGTCCATGATCAGCGATTTCGGGCTCAGCGGCGCGCCTGCGGCATAGGCCGGGCAAACCGACTGGCAGCGTCCGCATTCGGTGCAGGACAGGGTGTCGAGCAGGTCCTTCCAGGTGAAATCCTGATAGGTTTCCACCGTTCCGGTGTCAGCTTCGGCCAGCTTGGTCGGCGGTGGAGGAAGCTGGCCCTTGGGGGTCAAGGGACGGAAATATAGGTTGAACGCTGCCAGCATCATGTGCCGGTGCTTTGACCCCGGAATATAGATCAGGAAGGTCAGGATGATCAGGATGTGCAGCCAGAAGAACACCAGATGCGCTGTGCTTGCAGATTGCGCCGTCATCCCCGTACCGATCAGGAGATGAGAAAGGACGGTCGATACGGGCCGCCAGGCATGCGGAGCGCCGGACATGACGATGGCCGTAGCGAATTCCAGCAGCATCGTCAGCACGATCCCGCCAGCCAACAGATAGATCAGCGTGGCATCCCCGGTCTTCGATCCGACGAAACGGGCAGGTTTGCGCACGAACCGCTGCCAGGCCGCCATCGCCAGACCGATCAGCATCAACAGCGCGAAGATATCCTGCAGCAGGGCAATCCAGGTGTCCCCCCCGATGACGGCAAGGGAAAAGCCGGGGAACAGACCCGACCCGAAGGCCTGAAGGATCGCCGTCGACAGTACCAGAAAGCTGGTGAAAATCATAAAATGCAGCACACCCGACCATGTGAATCGTAACAGGCGCCGGTGCAGCCCGATATCGGCCAAGGCGCCCGTCAGACGTTCCATCGGCTGATCAGTCCGGTTGGCGGCACGCGCCCGGCTCAACGGCGCCAGCCTCAGCCAGAACCTTCGGGCGAAGACCGCCAGAGCCCCCACAGTCACCAACCAGAGAAGCATCGTCTGCATCGGTTCCGGCGCCTTCGCTTAGCTGAGCTTCTGGATCAGGGTCGGCATGACCTCGAACATGTCGCAAACCGCGCCGTAATGGGCCTTTCCAAAGATCGGGGCCCGCGGATCGGAATTCAGCGCAATGATCAGTTCGGACTCGCCCATTCCCTCCAGGTGCTCTGGCGCACCGGATACCCCGGCCATCAGGTAAAGCTTGGGTTTGACCTTGGTGCCCGATTTGCCTATCTGACGCGGCTTTGGCAGCCAGCCCGCGTCGATCACCGGGCGCGAGCCTGCAATCTCGGCCCCCAGCAACTTTGCCAGCGCCTCGGCCATCGGCAGTTTGTCGGTATTGCCCAAGGCGCGGCCAACGCAGACAATCCGGGCGGCCTTGGTCAGATCAATACCGCCCGATTCCGGCACAAGCGTTTCAAGATGACGGATGCAGCCGTCCGGACCCAGATCAACCGTAAGGGTTTGCACCGGTGCATCTCCAGTGCTGCGCGGACCTGCTTTGACTGCACCGGGCATCACCACCGCAATGCCCTGCGCAGGCAGGGTCGAGGTGGCAAGAAGCTTGCCACCATAGACCTGCGAGCATGCCGCAAAGCCAGCGCCGTGGCGGGTCAGGGATGTGACATAGGCCACCATCTCGCGGCCCGTGGCAACCGATGCCCCGGCGGCAAGGTCGATCCCGGCGGTGGAATAGCTGAGCAGAACCAGTTCCGGATCGCAGGCCGCAATCGCCGCGTTCAGACTGCGCAGATAGACGGATGAGGCATAACGCGCCACCGCAGGCGCAGCGACGGCCAACACGGTATCCGCATCAAGCCCTGCCGCCAAGGTGGCCACGTCCGCCATGCTGCCAGCAAGCACAAGGGCTGTGACCGGACCGCCCAGCGTTCGTGCGAGGGTCAGGAGTTCAAGCGAGCCGTCCGCGACACCCCCCTGATAATGTTCGATCAGAACCAGAATGGTCATTGCACGAACCCCTTTTCCTTCAGCAGGTTGTGGATGGAGGTTGCGATGTCGTCGGCGTCGCCGTCGAACATCACCGCACCCGCGCTCTGATCCGGCAAGGCGAGGGTTGTGCCGTGCGACATGTCCGCTGAAGGTGCACCGTCGACCTCCAGCTCTGGGATCTGCACCTTCAACAGGTCGCGCAGCTTGCTGCCCGCCACATAGCGCGGCGGCTGCATCGCGGTCTGCAAGCCGATGATCACGGGCGTGTCGACTTCGAACCGCGCCGCCCGGCCACCGGCATATTCTTGCCGGACGGTTGCCTTGCCAGCCGCCAGCCGCACCTCAGTCACAGCGCTGATCTGCGGCCAGCCGGTATGGGCGCCCAGATAAGGGGCCAACTCGCCATAAAGATCAGAGTTCGACAGAATGCCGACCAGAACCAGATCGGGGGCCAGTGTCCTGATCGCGGCAGCATAAAGCGGGGCCAGCGCCCGAGACGACCGGCTTTCCACGTCATCAGCGTCCAGCGGAATCTGAAACGCCGCGTCCGCACCCCGGGCCAACGCGTTCTTCAGCATCTTGTCGCTGCCCTCGTCTTCGATGGCAATCGCCGTGACGGTGGCCCCGTTACTTTCCTTGAGCAGCACCGCCTGCTCCAATGCCTGATCGTCGAACTGGTTAAGTGCAAATCCGATCCATTCGCGGTCGATGTCACGGCCATCGTCGGAAAGCTCCAGCTCTTCCGTCAGAACTGGCTCAAGTCGCTGGATTACGACGATTTTCATGTCTTCAGGCCTTTGGTGTCGCGGAAGATCGGCCCGCGCTGGATCACCCGGTCAAGCATGCCGTTGGTGACGTATTCGGGCACCGCATGGGCATCGAACGGGGCAGCATCCTGCCCCGGATACCCAACGGCAGCGCGGGCCTCATCCGTCATCATGTACCCGCCGGTGGTGACCGTGGTCAGCGCGCCAAAGGCCGCCGCATCGCTGCGCGCCAAGGCGTTCAGTGCGTCGGAAACCGCTTTGCCCGAGCATGCCTCGACCGCACGGCGAAAGCCTGCCTCCAGATCAGGGCGGATGCGCATCACCTCATCCAGCATGGCCAGATGCACGCCCACGGCAGAGGCCGCTGGTTTGCCGTTGTAGGCCGGGATCAGATAATCGGCGAGCAATGCATAACCCGCCCGGAATTCATCGCTGAACTTCGACATCACGCGGCCTCCACGTTGCGCGCTTGTTTGATCAGATGGGTGGCCTGGCGGTGCACCACGGCCATCAGGGTCGCCGTGGGGTTCGCACCGGCCCCGGTCGGGAACGAGCTCAGATCCCAGACATAGAGGTTCGGAATGTCATGGCTGCGGCCATACTGGTCCAGAACGGATGCCTTTGGATCGCTGCCAAGTCGCGCCGTGCCCAGAAGATGCCAGCCGCTTTCGCGCATCTGCGGCATGACCGAGGTCGAAACCGCCCCCGCCGCGTCCAGCGATTCTGCCGCGCGGGCCGAGTGGAACTCCAGCATCCGGGTAGAGTTTTCCGAGGTCTTGTAGATGACCTTGGGGGCAGGGATGCCGTCGCTGTCGACCAGGTCCGGGTCGATTTCCACGCGGTTGGTTTCCTCGGGCAAATCCTCGCCGATGATCGCCCAAAGCGCCGTTCTGCCGAACTTTGCCTCAATCATCTTGTGCCAGTTCTCGCCCCAGGCGTCCTCGATGCTGCCGCCTTCCTTGAAGACTTCCGCGCCGATGAACCCCTTCGATGACAGCGGGCCCCCGGCCGACATGCCGCCCCATTTGGCCCCCCGCACAAAGCCGCGCTTCTCGTCGGTTTCGTAGAATTGCAGGGTGTTGATCAACTGCCCCGACGGGCCGCGCCAGCTTTCCAGATCCTCGTTGAAATGCCCCATCACAAGCCCGAACGGGTGCATCATCAGGTTCTTGCCGACCAGGCCGCTGGAATTGGCAAGGCCATTCGGGAAGGATTTCGACGTGGAGTTCAGCAGGATACGCGGCGTGCCGATGGTGTTCGCGCACAGGATCACGATACGGGCCAGTTGCCGCCGCTCTCGGCCGTTCTGGTCGATGTAGATCGCGCCGGTCACGCGTTGGCGGTTTTCGTCATAGATGATCTCGCGTACCCGCGCGCCTGCGATCAGCTTGTGACCCAGCTTCTTGGTTTCCTTGAAGAGCACCAGATCGGGCGACCATTTGGCCCCTTCAGGGCAGCCGAACATGCAGGTGCCGCGCCGTGCGCAAGGGTTCTGGCCATGCCACGGCACTGAAGGCATACCGTTCAGGCCGGGCCACCAGTGCCAGCCCAGCTTGTCCATGCCCTGAGCCAGCTTCATCCCGGCCTTGCCGATCGGAATCTGTGGCGTGGGGTAGCCCGCCTGCGGCGGATAGCCGGGGTTGCCCCGGGTGCCGGACGCGCCGATCAACTGTTCGACCGCCTCAAGGTGCGGCAGGATTTCGTAGTAGTCGAACGGCCAGTCTACAGCCACGCCGTCCAGCGAGCGAACCCGGAAATCCGAGGGCAGAAACGGCACCCAATGGCCGCCCCAGATCGTGGCACTGCCGCCGACCGCCGATTGCATGTAGGGCTCGACATCGCTTTCGCTGGTGTTGATCGGATAGTCGCGTTCATTGTCGCGCACGTTGGGTGAGGGGTTCCACTGCTTGCCGCCGGCGAGTTCGAACTCTTTCTTGTCGCCGGGATAGTTGCCCGGATCGAACCAGGTGCCCTGTTCCAGCGTCACAACCGACATCCCGGCTTCCACAAGCATCTTGGCGGCAACGCCGCCGGACGGGCCGGACCCTACGATAAGAACGTCGACTTCCTGAGAACTCTCTGGTGATTTTGCCACGATTTAGCCTCCCTTCGACACTGTGCCATTTCAGCGGTCATCGCTTTGGAGACTTTTCGTCACCTTGGCTGCCGCATTGGAGAAGAGGTGCCCCTCGGACTGAACTCGGATTTCACCAGCCGGGCTTGGACCGACCGATTTGAATTCGAGGTTTATTTCCGCTTCCGACCGTCAACCTAGCCATCTTGTGCCCTGAACATCAGTCATTTGATCTGACGGGACACTTTAGTTTTTCTAACGGCTCTTGCGTCAGGCGGGGTTCGCCCCCGCTAGGCTCTGGACCCATTAAACTGCTTGCCGATCGGACAACTCATTGATTCACTCGCGGCCTCAAGGAGGTGCCGCATGACCGAGATGATCCTGCTTTCCGATGCTCAGATGGCGCGGATATCGCCG
>JAAFHX010000028.1 GCA_013297695.1 Rhodobacterales bacterium
TTGTCGGTCAGAACGACGGTAAAGGGAATGCCCATCGTCACCGCCGCCGCCAGTTCCGAATTGGCCATCATGTAGCTGCCGTCGCCCAGCATGCAGATCACGTCCGCCTCGGGCCGGGCCATCTTGATGCCAAGCGCACCCGCAATCTCGTATCCCATGCAGGAAAAGCCATACTCCATGTGATAGCCGCCCGCTGCCGCATCCCACAGCTTGTGCAACTCGCCCGGCATCGACCCGGCCGCGCCCATGATGACCGTCCGGGGCCCCGAGGCACGCTGCACCGCACCGATCACCTGCGAATCCGATGGCAGAGCATTGCCATGGGCCGGGGCTGCCTTGACCGCCGCGGCCGCCGCGAACCAGTCGGCCCGCAGGCCTGCGTCAGGGGCCGGGAAGCGGTGCGAACCCAAAGCCTTGCCAATGGCTTGCAGCGCGACCTTCGCATCCGACACCAGATTCAGCGCCCCATGCTTGTAGGCATCGTAAGGCTGCACATTGATCGACAGCAGCCGCCGCGACGGGTTCTTGAACAGCGACCAGGACCCGGTCGTGAAATCCTGAAACCGCGTGCCAAGGCCGATCACAAGGTCCGCCGTCTCGCAGACCAGATTGGCGCTGGAGGCGCCGGTGACGCCCACCGGCCCGTAGTTCAGCCCGTGGTCGAAGGCCAGCGCGGATTTGCCCGCCTGCGTTTCCACCACCGGAATGTCATGGGCACCGGCAAAGGCCGCAAGCTCTGCCTCGGCCCCGGAATAGATCACCCCGCCCCCGGCCACGATGACCGGCTTTTTCGCAGCCCGGATCGCGGCGATGGCGTTTTCCAACTCGTCCCGGTCAGGTTCGGGGCGGCGGAACTTCCAGACCTTCGGCGCGAAGAAGCTTTCCGGGTAATCAAAGGCTTCGGCCTGCACGTCCTGACAGAAGCTGAGCGTCACCGGCCCGCAATCCGCAGGGTCGGTCATCACTCGGAAGGCGCGCGGCAGGGCGGTCAGGACATGTTCCGGCCGGCTGATCCGGTCGAAATAGCGGCTGACGGGGCGGAAGCAGTCGTTCGCCGTCACCGTGCCGTCGCCGAACACTTCGATCTGCTGCAGCACCGGGTCGGGCGCGCGGTCGGCAAAGACATCGCCGGGGATCAGCAGCACCGGCAGGCGGTTCACATGCGCCAGCGCTGCCGCCGTTACCATGTTCAGCGCGCCGGGTCCGATCGAGGTCGTCACCGCCATCGCGCGGCGGCGCTTTGCCGCCTTGGCAAAGGCGATGGCGGCATGGGCCATGGTCTGTTCGTTATGCCCGCGCCAGGTCGGCAGGTCGTCGCGGACGCCATGCAGCGCCTCGCCGATGCCCGCCACATTGCCATGCCCGAAGATCGCCCAGACGCCTTCGATAAAGCGCCCGCCATCCTCGGTCTGTTGCACCGCAAGCCAGCGCATCATCGCCTGTGCCGCCGTCAGCCGGATCGTCGTCATGCCGTCTCCCTCCCCCTGGCCCGCGCATCCTCCCAGATGGCGCAAAGCCGTGCATAGTTCGCGGCCATCAGGGCGACCGCCCCCGCATCGTCCAGCGTACCCGCCAGCCAGCCGCGCGCCGCCTCGGCAAAGATCGTGCGTCCCACGGCAAAGCCTTTCACCAGCGGCTGCGCCGCCGCAAGGGCCAGCGCATCGGCAAGCTCGGCTTCCGGCGCGTCCAGCCCCAAGACCACCACGCCGCGCACATGCGGGTCGTTGCGGGTGATGGCGGTGCAGGCATTCTGCCAGGCGCCGGCGGTGGCAAAGGGTTCCAGCTTCCACCAGTCGGGGAAGACGCCCAGATCATAGAACCGCTGGATCACCTGCGCCGAGGTGTCATCCGTCACCGGCCCGACCTTGGACGGGATGATTTCCAGCAGCATCTCCAGCCGGTTGCGCCGCGCGGCATGGTACAGCCGCAGGACCACCGCCTCCTGCTCCGCCTTCATCGCCGCACTGTCGTCGGGGTGATAGAAGCACAGCACCTTGACGACCTGCGTCAGCGGCCATTCCGACAGCCCGCCGAAATCGGGGCCGATCTCGGGCTCCAGCGTCAGGGGCCGCGAGCCGGGCCATTCGACCGGCCGCCCGATCCACAGGCCCGTTCCGGCGGCCGCATAAAGCGCCTGTCGGCCCAGACGGCTGTCACACAGGATACCGTGACCGGGCCTGCCGTCCGCGACCCTGATCGCGGCCTGCAGGCACAGCAGCTTGAACGCGCCGATCCGGTCGGGTGTGGCACCCGGCATCGCCTCCATCTGCATGCGGTGGTCAAAGGCAAACACCCGCATGTCGGGGAATGCCCCGTGCCGGTTGGTGGACCAGTGCACCTGTTCCAGCGCCGCATCCTTGCGCAGCGCAGGCACCTGCACCCCGCGCGACAGGAAGAACCGCAGCTCGTCCCAACTGGGATAGGCCGGGGTGCAGCCGTGGCGGCTGACCGCAAAGGCCCCGCAGGCATTGGCGTATTTCAGCGCAACCGGCCAGGCTTCACCATCCAGCCAGCCTTTCAGCAGGCCCGACATGAAACCGTCGCCCGCGCCCAGCACGTTGAACACCTCGATGGGGAAACCGGGACCGGATTCGCCTTCATCCAGACTGTCGGGGATCGCGCCGGTAAAGGCCGCAGCCCCCATCGGCCCGCGCTTGCAGACCAGCGTCGCGGGCGTCAGCGACCGCACCACGCGCAAGGCCGCGATGGTGTCGGTGGTGCCGCCCGCAATGTGGAACTCCTCTTCGGTGCCCACGATCAGGTCGAACAGCGGCAGCGTCGTCTGCAGCTTTTCCGTTACCGCAGCGCTGGCGATGAACCGGCTTTCTCCGGCCCCGTGGCCCGCCAGCCCCCAAAGGTTCGGACGATAATCGATGTCCAGCGCCGTCTGCGCCCCGTGCCTGCGGGCCAGCCGCAGCGCCTTGAGCACGGCAGCCTCGGTGCGCGGGTGCGACAGGTGCGTGCCGGTGGCCACGACGGCGCGGGCCTCGGCGATGAAGCTTTCGTCGATGTCGCCTTCATCCAGCGCCATGTCGGCGCAGTTCTCGCGGTAGAAGATCAGCGGAAAGGACTTGTCGTCGCGGATGCCCAGCAGGACCAGCGCCGTCAGACGCTCGGGGTCGGTGCGCACGCCGCGCACGTCCACCCCCTCGCGCGCCAGTTCCTCGCGGATGAAACGGCCCATGTGCTCGTCCCCGACACGGGTGATGAGCGCGGATTTCAGCCCCAGACGCGCGGTGCCCGTGGCCATGTTGGTGGGAGAGCCGCCGACATATTTCTGGAACGACCCCATGTCTTCCAGCCGCCCGCCGACCTGCGCGCCGTAAAGATCGACGGACGAGCGGCCGATGGTGATGACGTCCAAGGTCTTCATGAAGCCTTCTCCCCGGGATCGGTCGGGGAGAGAGTCGCGCCCCGCCGCTATCGTGGAATATTTATTCCATTTCAGAGCCAAGCGAAAGGTCTTTCTCCGTCCTGGGGCTGTTTTCCCGCAAGGTCGGGTCAGCCGCGCGCGGACCCCACGGCCACCGCCAGCGCCAGCGCCAGCACCAGCGTGGCCGACAGAGACCTGAACGCACCGAAATCCACCTCGGGCACGGTCAGCACGGCATCCGCCTGCCGGGCCAGCGGGCTGGTCAGCCGGTCGGTCATCGCCACCACCGGCAGGCCGCGCACGCGGGCATCGGCGGCAAGCGCCAAAGTTTCCTCGGAATAGGGCGCAAAGGTGATGGCCAGCACCGCATCCCCCGCCCGCAGCGCAGACCGGTGGTCGAACTTGCCGACCCCGTCGTGCAGCATCGCCGGAACCTGCATCTTTTCGAACACATAGGCCAGATAGGCCGCCACCGGAAAGGCCCGGCGCAGCCCGACCACATGGATCATCTGCGCCTTGGCCAGCAGGCCGACCGCCTGCGCAAGTGCCGCCTCGTCCAGCGATTTCGCCAGCGTCTCCAGCGACACCTGCCCCGCCTCGACGAATTCCGCCACCAGCGCCGACGGACTGCCCGACCCGGTGTCGCGAAGGTTGCGCAAGCGGGTGGCATAATCCGGCCAGCCGGGGGCATAGGCGTCACGGAACAGCCGCTGCATCTGGGAAAAGCCGGAAAATCCCATGAGGCGGCAGAACCGCATCAGCGCCGAAGGCGGCACGTCGGCCCCGGCGGCCAGATCGGCAACGGTGGACACGGCGATCCGGTCGGTGTTCGCGGCGATGTAATCGGCACATTGGCGCAGACGTTTCGGAAGCGAGCCGGGCAACCCGGCCAGACGGTCGCGAAATGCCTCTACCGTCACGGGCGCAGACGGCGGGTCGGGCTGGCCTGCGGCGTCATCCATGCGATCTGTCCCTGACTGCGCAGCTTTGTTTCAGGCTATCAGCGTGGAACAAATATTCCAACAGGAAACCCCGGGGCGATCCGTGGGCATTTGGGACGGGGCCAGTCCGTCATTGCCGCAGGCGCAGTGCGACGGCTGTCGCCTGCGGGACGCTCAGCCCCCGACGGGGCGCAACCCTTCCCGGAAACGGCGCATGTTCGCCTGATAGCCGGCGGCAGATTTCAGCAGCCGCCCCTGCGCCGCGGCATCCAGCATCCGCACGACCTTGCCGGGCGCGCCCATCACCAGACTGCCGTCGGCGATCTCCTTGCCCTCGGTGATCAGCGCCCCGGCCCCGATCAGACAGCCCCGCCCGATCCGCGCACCGTTCAGCACCGTCGCCCCCATGCCGATCAGCGACCCCTCGCCGATGGTGCAGCCATGCAGCATCGCCTTGTGGCCGATGGTGCAGTTGGCCCCGATCACCAGAGGATAGCCCATGTCGGTGTGCAGCACGCAGGCTTCCTGCACGTTCGACCCCGGCCCTACGACGATCTCTTCGTTGTCGCCCCGCAAGGTCGCGCCGAACCAGACCGAAGCCCCGGCCTGCACCACGATCCGCCCGATCAGGTTGGCATCCGGCGCGATCCAGCTATCGGGGTCGATCTGCGGGGCATGGCCGTCCAGTGCATAGATCATCTTGGCTCCTCCTCGGCATTCAGGGCGCGGACGAAGGCCGACAGGTCGGGCTGGCGGTCACGCCGCAGTCGGTCGGCCCGGATGATCGCCACCAGATCGGTCTCGGTCGCGTCAAGGTCATGGTTCACAAGGACATAATCGTATTCCGCCCAATGGCTGATCTCGTCGCGGCTTTTCGCCATGCGCCCGGCGATCACCTCGGCGCTGTCCTGGCCCCGTGTCTGCAGCCGCCGTTCCAGTTCGCGCATCGACGGGGGCAGGATGAAGACCGACACCACATCATCGCGCATCGCCTGCCGGATCTGCTGGCCGCCCTGCCAGTCGATGTCGAACACGGTATCGCGGCCCTCGGCCATGGCCGCCTCGACCGGGGCGCGCGGGCTGCCGTAAAGGTTTCCGAACACCTCGGCATGTTCCAGCATGCCGCCCGCGACAACCAGCGCCTCGAACGCGGCCCGTTGCAGAAAATGATAGTCGCGCCCGTCCACCTCGCCCGGTCGGGGTGCGCGCGTGGTGGCCGAGACGGAGAAGCGCAAGGCCGGGTCCCAGGCCATCAGCCGCCGCGTCAGGGTCGATTTCCCGGCCCCCGAGGGCGAGGACAGGATAAGAAGAAGCCCGCGCCGCGCCATAGTCATTCCACGTTCTGAACCTGTTCGCGCATCTGATCGATGACGGTCTTCAGGTCAAGACCGACCCGCGTCAGCGCGATGCTCTGCGCCTTGGAACACAGGGTATTTGCCTCGCGGTTGAATTCCTGCGTCAGGAAATCAAGCTTGCGCCCGACCGGGCCTTCGGCGGCCAGCAGTGCCCGCGCGGCGGCGACATGGGCGGTCAGGCGGTCGGTTTCCTCGGTGATGTCGGCCTTGACGGCCAGCAGCGCCAGTTCCTGCGCCAGCCGGGTTTCATCGACCCCTTCGGCATTGCCCAGCACCCGGGCAAGGTTTTCGCGCAGGCTGCCCGCCATCGCCGCGCGCCGGGCCGCAGCCTCGACAGCGGCGTCGGCAGTCAGTGCCGCGATCAGGTCAACCTGCGCCGACAGGATGCGCCCCAGGGCTGCGCCTTCGGCAGCACGGACGGCGGCAAGATCGTCGATCAGCGGACCAAGATCGGACAGCAACGCCGCGCGCAGCGCCGCCTGATCGACCTCGACCGCGATTCCGCTGTCGCAGACTCCGCGAAAGGCCAGCACATCGGCCGGACTTGCCGCCGCAAGCGCGATCCCCCGGTCTGCCGCCGCACGCGCAACGACCGAAAGCCCGTCCAGCACCGCCGACAGAACCTGCGGGTTGATCCGGATCGGGCTGACCTCGCCCTCGCGGGTCAGGCGCAGGGTCAGGCTGATGCTGCCGCGCTGGAACCGTGCGGTCAGTGCCGCCCGCACCAACGGCTCCAGCCCCTCGATCCCTTCGGGAAGGCGCAGGCGCAGGTCAAGCCCCTTGGCATTCACCGACCGCAGGTCCCAGGCCCAGGAATGCCCGGCCCCGGCCCCGGTACGGCTTGCCTGCCCCGTCATTGATGCCAGCATGCCCGCTCTTCCCCTCTGTCGCTTCGGGCCGGGTTTACCATGTGTCAGGATTTCTGTCCCGTCCGCGTGCAAGAGGTGTATCTTTACCCGCAGGTAACCTTTCTTGCCGTAGCGTTAACCTCGTGACACCGCCGCTGCTTCCCCGATCTGCGGGGAACCGCGCCCGGATCGTGACAGGCCAGACGTGACCTGCGAGGCAGACCGGACGTGCCCGGAACCCCGCAAAGGCAGGCAGGCGCCGCACAGGACGCGCCGCGCATGAAGGGTCGGTCAGGCCGGGCACAGGATCGGAGCAGGGCGATGGGATGGACAAGTTGGGGCAAGGTAACGCGCATGACGGGCAATGGAGATGAAGGTGGGCCGGGATACGGGCTCTTGCAGGAAGTTCGCGGCTATTGGGAAGCGTTGCGCCCCGCCGGTGGCCTGCCGGACCGCGCCGGCATCGATCCGCGCGGGCTGGAACGCGCCCTGGAGCATGTGTTCCTGATCGAGCGGATCGCGCCGGGGCTGGGCCGGTTCCGGATCGCGGGGATGCATCTGACCGTTCTGATGGGCATGGAAGTGCGCGGCATGCCGCTTTCGGCGCTGTTCGATCCTGCCGCGCGTGAACGGTTGCAGGGCATTCTGGAACAGGTCTTTTCCGGACCTTCGCTGGTGGAACTGGCGCTGGAGGGGGAACGCGGCATCGGCCGGCCCAGCCTGGAGGGGCGGATGATCCTGCTGCCGGTACGCGGCGATGGCGGGCTGTGCGACCGTGCGCTTGGCTGCCTTGTCACGGTCGGACCGGTGGGCCGCACCCCGCGCCGGTTCGCGATTGCCCGGCAGGTGACCGAGGCGATAGATGCACCGACCCGGGCAGCCCCGGCACCGGCGGCCCCCGCGCTGCAGCCCGGCTTTGCCGAACCCGCCCCGACCTTTGCGCCCCCCAGGGCAACCGCGCCGGGCGTGAACCCTCGCCGCGCGCACCTGCGCCTTGTCAAGTCCGACGACTGAGGGCGGGACGGCCGCGCCTGGGTCCTGGCGTCCCGCAGGCCGGCCGTCAGTCTGGCCCGGCGTTCAGAAACCGGCGCATGGTCGCCAGATCGGGTGGCAGGATGCCATGCCCGGCCCCTTTGTGCACGGCGTGCGAGACCTGCGCCTGCATTGCCGACAGAACCTCGACGCTGCGCCTGACCCTTGCAAGCGGGATATGCGGATCGTTTTCATGCACCGAAATCCAGACACGGGCATCGGGCCGCAAGCCGGGATAGTCGAACGCCTTCGGGCCATGGCCATAAAGGTCGTCCTGCGGACCGCCCGGCGCGTCGCCGGTGCCCACCAGCCCGCCCGAAAGCCCGAATACTCCGGCAAGACCCTCGCCCTCGCGGGCAAAGGCCTCCAGCGCCAGACAGGCACCCTGGCTGAACCCGCACAGCCAGATGCGGCTGCGCGGCACGCCGTCTGATTCCAGCGCAAGGACAGCGGTCCTGACCGCCGCCAGACCCCGGATCACGAACGGCTCCATCTGCGCCGACGGGGCCAGAAAGCTGGTCGGCCACCAGCTTTTGCCGGGGGCCTCGGGGGCGATCCCGGCAATATCCGGCAGCGCCAGAGGCTCCAGCAGGCCCAGAATGTCGGCAGCACTGCCGCCCCGACCGTGCAGCAGAACCAGCCCCGATCCGGCCCGTGCGGGCGGGGCCCCCGCCCGTTTCACGCCCGCCGCCGCAAGGGCGGCAGGATACGCTCCAGCCGGTCGCGGAGCGGTTCGTGCTGCGCGGGCAATTTCAGCGCCTGACCGAGCGTTTCCATCGGCTCGTCGGCGGTAAAGCCGGGCGGATCGGTCGCAATCTCGAACAGCACGCCTCCGGGTTCGCGGAAGTAGATCGCGTTGAAGTACTGACGGTCGATGACCTGGGTCGTGCGATGGCCGAACCCGGCCAGACGGTCCTGCCAGCCGCGCTGTTCCGCGTCATTGCGGGCGCGGAAGGCGACATGGTGGATGGTGCCCGCCCCCGGCCGTGCGGTGGCGCGCGCATCCGACCGGATCAGGTCAACGATGTTGCCCCGCTCATGGCCCGGTGCGACCAGCCGCAACCGCTCGATCCCGCCCGCCGTCTCGCTGCCCGCATCGGCATAGCCGAAGGCATCGGTCAGAAGCCGCGCCGTGGGGGCAAGGTCGCGCAGCCAGAGCGTGACCGAATGGAACCCGTCCAGCGCCTCGTCCGACACGCAGTCGGTCTCGGCCAGTTCGACGGGCGCGCCATCGGGGTCGCGCAGCGTCAGCACCCGCGCGCCGAACCGCTCGTAAGGTCCGTCGAAATCAACCGCCGCGTCGCCCAGCCGTTCCATCCAGCCGTCGAAACCGCCTTTCGGCACGGCATAGGCATAGGCGCTGGCCATGCCCGGCCCGGCCCTGCCCGGCCCGGCATCGACAAAGGGAAAGAATGTCAGGATCGTGCCCGGCTGGGCCGCGCGGTTGCCGTAGTACAGGTGATAGGTGTCGGGCGCGTCGAAATTCACCGTGGTCTTGACCAGCCGCTGGCGCAGCGTGCCGGTAAAGAAATCAAGGTTCTCCTGCGGCGGCCCCGAAATGGCCGTGACATGGTGAAGGCCGGGAATCGTCGTCATGATCGCTCCTGTCATGGGATGAGACCGGGCTACCGGTCGCTTGACGCCAGAGATGGCGCGGCAGGGGGGCGTTGCCAAGTCGCATTCATGCACAGATTTGGTTCGCAACTGCATAAGTCTTGCAGGAGTGCACAGAAGGGATTCAGCCTTCCTTAACCCGGCCGGACTAGACCAAAGCGGCGACTGATCGGCGCGGCCCCTTGCGGCGCGTGCGATGCAGAGGCCCGCAAGGATCTGATCTTTCCAGCCGTTTTCGGTTTCGACGTTTCGTCTTTCTGCTGCTTTCAACATTCTCTGGTCCATCGGGTCAAAGACAGAAAGCAAACCCGCAGGGAAACATCCGAAAGGACCAAACAGAACAGCACAGACGAAAGATCGGGCAACCGGCGGGCCTCCCCCCCTTTCCTTTCGGTTCACGGCGACGGCAGCCGCCGCCATATCTCGTCGAAATCGGACTGGAACGCCGCCGCCAGGCCGGGTGCATCCCGAAACAGCACGCGGTGGTCGGAATGGCGGGTCACCGCGTCTTCGGTCATGTTGGCGGTTCCGGTCAGCACCATCGCGGCATCAGGGCTGCACAGATATTTCTGGTGCATCCGCCGCCCGGTCAGCCGCCACGTCAGCGGCAGGGCTTCGCGCGCGGCAAAGCCCTGCAAGGCGGCTGCGGCCTGCGGGCCGATCTGCCCGTCCATCAGAACGCGCAGCCGCACGCCGCGCCGCGCCGCCGCGACCAGCGCCCCGAATTCCGGCACGCGGGGCGACAAGGCATAGATCGCAACCGACAGGCTGCCGCCATCCGGCACCGACCGGATCGCCTCAAGTGCCAGGGTGTTCAGCGTCAGCGGGGCCGGTCGCCGCAGGCCCGACGGGCGCAAAAGATTTAGCGCGCGACGGTCGTTGGCGGGCGCATGGCCCGCTGTCGGCCCCGGCCCCGGCAGCAGCGCCCTGCCGGAAAAGGCCGCGATGCAGGCCCCCCCGACCATGGCCCGCGCCCCGACCGCAGGGACCTCCGGATTGCCCGCAAGACCAAAGGCATCCGCCAGAAGACCCGGTTCTGTCAGGTCCTTGCCCGCCATGGCCTCGGCCCGCAGGCGCGCCGCCACAACCTGCGCCCGACCGGGGGCCGCCGTCAGCCTGTGGTCCGACCACAGCGCCTCGAACTCGGCGGCAAAGGCGGCCATCACCGGTGCCACATCGTCGCTGTCGCGCAGCACCAGCAGGTTTTCATAGGCCCGCCGCCCCCGCGCCGACCAGTTGTAGCTGCCCAGAACCAGCAGGCGCGGCCGCCCCTCGACCGACAGAAGCAGCGTCTTGTGATGCAGCATCCCCCGGCTTGCGCCATAGCTGTAACGCATCCGTCCCGCCCCGGCATCCCACCGGTACGGCATGTCAAGCTTGACCTTGAGGAACAGGTTCGCCAGCCCCTCGCGCCGCAGCGCCTCCAGCATCGCGGCACCGCCCGGCGCGCCCTGGCTCCAGTCGGCCAGAATCCGGATCAGCAGCCCGGGATGCGCCCGCGCCAGCGCCACGATCTCGGCGGCAATCCGGGGGTCGGTGAAGGCAAAGCACATGATCTGCACCTCGGCCCGCGCCTCGCGCGCCGCACGCCCGGCCTCGGCCAGTGCGGCCAGCACGCGCGCCTGCAAGCCCGCCCCGCCATCCCGGCTGGTGAACAGCGCCTGCATCAGGCGGCAGAAATCCGGTTTCGGCAGGGCAGCGGGCAAAGGGCCTGTTCCGGGTGCAGCACCTGAACCGCCCGCAGACCGATCACCGGACGCGCCATCGGCCCATAGGCTGCCAGCGGATCGACCGAAATCCCCGGAAACAGCGCCTCGACCCGCACGCGCGCCGCCTCGCCCAGGCTGTGCAGCGCCAGGGGGCCGGGATACAGGCTTTCGGCGGCCAGCCCATTGGCGAAGACGATCGCGTGGCGCGGCAACAGCAGTTGCAGGTAATCGGCGGCGGTGCAGGTCCGGTCCTGCGCGATCCCGGGCCGCCCGTCCAGTGCCTTGGCCTTGGCCAGAACCCCGCGTTCCTGCGCCCCCTGCCCGCTGCCCGCCAGCAGCAGACGGTGCTGCGGCGAGACGCGCAGGGCCGTTCCGGGCAGACCGTTTCCCATCGCCCCCGGCGCGATGACCATCGGCTGATGCCGGTGCGCCCCATGCCCGAATGCCGTCCAGCGCCGCCAGACCCACAGCACCGGCAGCGCGCCGTCATCCAGCGTCAGCACCCGATCGCCCGGCCGCAAATCCTCGACCCGGACCGGGCCGTCCGGCGTGTCGATCCATGTGCCGGCGGCAAAGCACACCGGCGGCGGCGAAATGTCGAAATGCCGTTCGTCCAGATCCTCGGGGGGGACGCCAAGGAACAGCAGGGTGGACCCGTCGTCCAGCCGCAGGATCGCGCTGCCGTCGGCGGCGGCCGACAGGCGGGCCTTCACGCCCTTCCAGTCCTCAACCCCGCTGGAGGCGAGCTGGACCCGGTCCTGCGCGGGGTCGAAATCGGTCACCACATCATGGTCGAAGCCGTCGCGGAACACGATGGTGTCCCGCCCCGTGCCGCCGGTCAGCGCATCCTTGCCGGCCCCGCCGTCAAGCCGGTCATCCCCGGCCCCGCCGTGCAGCGAGTCATTGCCCCCGTCGCCATGCAGCGTATCGGCCCCGGCATGTCCGTAAAGCTGGTCGTCGCCCTCGCCGCCCGCAATCTCGTCAGGGTCCGCCGACCCGTCGACCGCCGCATCTGCCATCGCCGTTCGTCCCCCCGATGCTGCCGTGACTCACGGTTTCGCGCAAAAGGCGGAAACAAACTATGAACCCTTTGATGAAAAGGTGCCGGGGGCCAAAGGGAACCGAACCTTGACACAGCCGCATGTTCTGCCCCGCAACCTGCAAGCCGACGCCGGCGCGCGCATCGGTCTGGCTGCCCGGTGCGAAAGCCTTCACGGCATTCTGGCAGCCCTGCCGGCGGCCGGACAATGCGCCCTGCTGGTCGATACGCGTCCGCTTCACAGGTCGCTCTTCGGCGATATGGCCCCCGACATCGCGGGCCTGTATCGCGGCACGCCCGGAACGCCCGTGGCGAACGCCGCCCGCGCGGTCTTTCTGGCACGCCGCCACCCCGGCCTGCGCGCGCGGGATCTCTGCGCCGGGCCGCTGGCGGTCGGCCCGGCGATGGACGCGCTCGGCACCCGGATCGCCGGCCTTTGGGCCACTCCGCCAACGGGCGATGCCGCCTTCGACGCGCTGGCCGGGGTGACCCGGGACTTTCTGACCACGCACCCCTATGTTGACGGCAATGGCCATGTCTACCGCCTGTTGGCGACCATCCTCGCCCCCCGACTCGGCCTTTCCGCCCGCCCCGATTTCACCCTGCATCCAAGACCCTACGACCATCTGATGAGCCTTTGCCTGCAATGGTACCCCGACCATCCCGGGCTTTTGTCGGCCTATCTGCGGCGCTGGTTCACCGGGTGACCGGCAACTGGTCCGACCAGAATAGGCCGCCGTCGTCGCTTTTCCCTTGGCCGGGCACGCGACCTGGTGTTTTCTTCCGGCACCGACCAAGGGGGAATGACGATGGATACCGCAGAGGCAGGGAACGACGGGGCGCTGACCGCACCCGACCTTGACCGGATCGATGCCCTGATGGAGGCGGCGGGGCTTGACGCGCTGGTCGTCACCTCAAAGCACAACGTGCAGTATCTGCTGGGCGGCTACCGGTTCATCTTCTTTCAGGCGATGGATGCCATCGGCCACAGCCGCTATCTGCCGGCCGTCGTCCATCGCGCAGGGCGGGCCGACCAGACCGCCTATATCGGCAACCGGATGGAGGCGGGCGAACATGCCAACCACCCGTTCTGGACGCCCACCTTCCTGCCCGCCTGCTGGGGCAGCACGGACGCCGCCCGCATGGCAGCGGACCACCTGCACAGGATCGGTGCCGCGGGCCTGCGCATCGGGATCGAACCGGCCTTCCTGCCCGCCGATGCCTGGACCGCGCTGACCGCCGCCCTGCCCGGGGCCAGCTTTGTCGATGCGACCCACATGCTGGAGCGGATGCGCGCCATCAAGACGCCTGCCGAGCTTGCCATTCTGCGCACTGCCTCGGAACTCATCACCGAATCGATGACCGCCACCATGGCCGCCGCCCGCGCGGGCTGGACCAAGACACAGGTGATCGAGGAACTGCGCCGTCAGGAAACGCAGCGCGGGCTGCATTTCGACTATTGCCTCATCACATTCGGGGCCAGCCACAACCGCGCTGCCTCGTCCCAGGCCTGGGCCGAGGGCGAGGTGATGTCGCTTGATTCGGGCGGCAACTGGAAGGGCTACATCGGCGATCTCTGCCGCATGGGCGTGCTGGGCGAGCCCGACGCCGAGTTGCAGGACCTGCTGGCCGAAGTCGAGGCGGTGCAGCAGGCCGCCTTCTCGCGCCTTGGCCCCGGCAGGATCGGCGGCGACATGATCGCCCATGCCGAAGCCACGCTGCGCGCCCTGCCCAACGCGGCCTGCAACGATTTCTTCGCGCATGGCATGGGTCTCATCAGCCACGAGGTGCCGTTCCTGATGACCAACCACCCCGTTGCCTATGATGGCATCGACGCCGACCAGCCGCTTCTTCCCGGCATGGTCCTGTCCGTCGAGACGACCATGCTTCACCCCCGGCGCGGCTTTCTCAAGCTGGAGGATACCCTGGCGATCACCGAGACAGGGTACGAGATGTTCGGCACCACCAACCGCGGCTGGAACCGGGGCGGCACGGCCTGAGCAGACCCTGTCATCTTCCGTTTTCAAATATCCCGGGGGAATCGCGGCTCTGCCGCGATGGGGGCAGCGCCCCCTGCCCGGCTGCCGCGTCCCAGCCGTTGCGGATATGGGTGAACCCCTCGCGATAGACCGCTTCCGGGCTTTCGGCAAAATCGCGCCAGACCTTTGTCGCCGCTGCCAGCGCAGGCAGTCCGCGCCCGAAAGCCTCGATGGTCAGCCAGTCATCATAGCCCGAGGCGCGGATCGCGGCGAAGGTCCGGGACCAGGGAATGTTGCCCCGCCCCGGCACGCCGCGATCATTCTCGCTGATGTGCACATGCACGATGTTGCGACGGTGCCGGCCGTAGGCGGCAATCGGGTCGGCCTCTTCGATGTTCGCGTGAAAGGTATCATACATGGCGCGGATCGCCGGATGGCCGATGGCATCGACATGGTCCGACAGCGCCTGCATCGTGTTGACCAGATAGCACTCGAACCGGTTCAACGCCTCCAGCCCGATGGTCACGCCCCGCGCCGCCGCCTTGTCGCCGATGGCACGCTGCGACGAGATCGACCGCGCCACTTCTTCTGCCGTCGGGCCTGCACCCGAGAAATGCCCGAGTGTCGAATGCAGCGGCCCGCTCAGCGTCGTGGCCCCAAGGGCCGCCGCGCAGTCGATGGCCCAGCCCATCTGCGTGATCCCGGCCGCCCGCGCCTGCCGGTCGCCGATCAGGTTCTGGCCCGGATCGCCCATCGCCGACACGGCGGTCCGCTGCAGGCCGATCCGGTCCAGCAGGTCGCCAAGCCGCGCGTAATCGTCCGGCGCGCCGTCAAACACCGGAATCTCCACCCCGTCGAACCCGGTCGCGCGGATGTCGCGCAGCAGCGGTTCGTGGTCTGCCGTGACGTGGGTGGTCCACAGGAACATGCACATGCCGATCTTCATCGTCGCACCTCTTGCCTTCTCCCTGGCTGCGGCATGCTGCGCGGGTCCGGGGGCTTGCGTCAAGTTGGTATTACCAAATGCCCCCGTCCTGCACCCTGCCCCTGGCAGGCGGTCCCTGGCAATCCCCGATTTTCAGGCGTCTTTACAGCATTTTGCCAAGGCAGCGCCGCGCAACTTCAGCCATCTTGCGAAATCGTGACGGGTGCGCTAACCCTTTGGCCAAGGCATCTGGTAGAACCAGATGATGCCAGCATGCAGGCCACAGCGCCGGATCAGGGGGAATATCGAATGCACCTTTCAACGCACAACTGGATGCGGGCCGAGCCGCTGGAGGTCACGCTGCGGCGGATCAAGAAATACGGCTATGAAAGCATCGAGATTTCGGGCGAGCCGACACAGTATCCGGTCAAGGAAACGCGCGCCCTGCTCAGGGAACACGGCATCCGCTGCTGGGGCGCGGTGACGCTGACCCTGGGCGAACGCAACCTTGCGGCGCGCGACGAAGGCCAGCGCGCCCGGTCGGTCGACTATGTCAAATCGGTACTGACGATGATCTCGGAGCTTGAGGGCGAAATCATCACCCTGGTGCCCGCCACCGTCGGCAAGGTCGTGCCGGACGGGACCGAGGCCGAGGAGTGGGGCTGGGTGGTCGAGGCCACGAAGGAATGCTTTGCCCATGCCCAGAAGGTCGGCGTGCGCGTGGCCATCGAACCGCTGAACCGGTTCGAGACCTATTTCTTCAACCGCGCGGCCCAGGCGCTGGCGCTGGCGGATGCCGTTCACCCCGATTGCGGCGTCTGTCTGGACGCCTATCACCTGAACATGGAGGAATCGAACGTTCATGACGCGATCCGACTGGCGGGCAAGCGGCTGTTCGATTTCCATGTGGCCGACAACAACCGTTTTGCCGCCGGTCTTGGGCACATCGACTGGCCTGCCATTGTCGCCACGCTGCGCGAGATCGGCTATGACGGCGCGCTGACCAATGAATTCGTCGCCCCGGTGGACCGCACACCCGCCACGATGTACCCCGACATGGTCGAACGCAACCCGGTGGACATCTCGCCCGAACAGTTGAAGTTCATTCAGGATCACGGGTCCAGCCTGCTGACCGAATCCTTCTATGACAGCCAGATGCGGATCACGGCGGAAACCCTTCTGCCCCTGATCCGGTAGCCATTGCCGGGCAGAGGCCCCGGATCACGTCCGGGGCTGCGTCGTTCTCAAGGGAGGCGTCATGCGGATCAAAAGCGCCAAAGCCTGGTGGGTCAGCATCCCCATCGAGGCGGCACGCCAGCACCGCAGCGACTTCGGCACGCTCACCACATTCGACGCGGCCATCCTGCGGATTGAAACCGAGGATGGCCTTGTCGGGTGGGGCGAAGGCAAGAATGCCGCAGGCAGCGCCGGGCATTATGCGGCGCTGGTGCATCTGCTGAACACCGAGGTGGCACCCCAGTTGATCGGGCAACACGCAGGCGACATCTCGGCGATCTGGGACATGCTGTACAACGGCACCCGCGCGGGGTCGGCCGCACGGTCGGGCCACGCGATGCCGCAACTGGCGCGGCGCGGGCTGACCATTGCCGCCATTTCGGCGGTGGATATCGCGCTGTGGGACATTCTGGGCAAGCATCTGAACCAGCCGGTCTGGCAACTTCTGGGCGGGCGCAAGGCCGACCGGCTGCCTGCCTATGCCTCGGGCGGGTGGGCACCTGCGGACAGGATCGGCGCGCAGTTGCAGTCCTATATCGATCAGGGCGGCTTTCGCAGCGTGAAGATGCGGGTGGGGGCGATGGACGGGGCGGCGCATGTCTCGGCCGCGCGCGTGAAGGCCGCGCGGCAAGCACTTGGCCCCGATGTGGAAATCGCCGTCGATGCGCATGGCACCTATACTGTTGCCGGGGCCAGGCGCTTTGCGCATCTGGTGCAGGACTGTGACCTTGCCTGGTTCGAGGAACCGGTGACGGGCGATGACAAGACCGGCATGGCCGAGGTGCGCGCCGCGACCTCCATTCCCATCGCGGCGGGGGAATCCGAGGCGACGCGTTTTGACTTCCGCGATCTGGCGGTGCTGCGCGCGGTGGACATCTTCCAGCCTGACCCGGCCTTCTGCGGCGGCATCACCGAAACCCTGCGTATCGCCGCGCTCGCGGCCAGCTTCAACCTGCGCTTTGCGCCGCATCTGTGGGCCGGTGCCCCCTGTTTCTTTGCAGGTCTGCACCTGTGCGCCGCAAGCCCCGCCAGCTTTACCGTGGAATATTCCTGCGGTGCCAACCCGATGATCCATGACCTTGTGACCGACGAGGTGATCGCGCGCGATGGCATGATCGCGATCCCGGATGGACCGGGCCTGGGCTTTACCATATCCGAGGGCTTCCTGCAGGCGCATGTGAAGAACTGAAAGCTGCCGATGTCCGAAAAGAACCTGCTGTCCGATCTGGCCGCGCATCTTTACGCCTCGTCCGGCGAGGATGGCGGGCGGACCCCGTCGGAACGCGAACTGGCCGAGCATTTCGGGGTCAGCCGGGGCCAGATCCGCGAGACGCTGGCCGTGCTGGAGGCGATGCGGATCGTGGAACGGCGGGCGAAATCGGGCATCTACCTGACACAGCACTTTGCCTCGGTCGATGCGCTTGCGCTGTTCGCCAAGGCCGGGTTGCCGCTGGACCCGATCCAGATCTACGAAACGGTGGAACTGCGCAAGATCCACGAGATCAAGGCGGCCGAACTGGCCAGCCAGCGCGCCACCGATGAAAACTTTGCGCGGCTGGAACAGGTCATCGCCCGGTCGGAACAGCGGATCGGGCGCAATGAACCCCTGGGCGAGGAAGATCGCGACTTTCATCTGGAAATCGTGCGGGCCACGCAGAACACGGTCTTCTACAACGTGTGCAGCGTCTATTACGCGATGGGCATCCGCCGCCTTCCGATCTATTTCAGCGACCCCGCCCGCTGCAGCCAGAGCCATGCCGAACATATCCAGATCTTCGAGGCGCTGCGGCGGCGCGACGGCAATCTGGCGCAGGCGCTGATGAGCGCGCATCTGCAAGGGGCCGAAGGCTACTGGAAGGGTCTGATCTCGGGTCGGCAAATCCCGGCTCAGGCCGGTGCAGCATGAAGGCACAGGTCTTTTCCACCCACCCGCTGCATCCGCAGGTGACGGCACGGCTGCAGGCGGTGTCCGACTACCGTGTTGCCAGCAGCCCGACTGCGGCGGCAATGCTCGCCGAAGGCACCGGGGCCGAGGTGCTGGTCGTGCGGGCCCCTGTGCCGCCCGAATACTTTGCCCGCGCGTCCGGCCTGCGCGCTGCCGTGCGCCACGGTGCAGGGCTGGACATGGTGCCGATGGAGGCGGCGACGGAGGCGGGCGTGCTGGTGGCGAATGTGCCGGGGGCCAATGCCGCAACCGTGGCCGAACATGCGATCTTTGCCGCCATTGCCCTGTTGCGGCGATACCGTCAGGTGGACAGCGCCCTGCGCAGCCGGGGCTGGGCGGCAGCGCGCGGGCTGGCCGATACCAACCGCGACCTTGGCGGGCGGGTGCTGGGCATCCTGGGCTATGGCAATATCGGGCAGGCGCTGGCCCGCATGGCGCAAGGGTTTGGCATGACGGTGATCGCCCATACCCGCCGCCCCGGGACCCTGCCGCCCGATGTGGCGGCGGTGGGGCTGTCCGACCTTCTGGCGCAATCCGATGTGCTGGTGGTCTGCTGCCCGCTGACCGAGGCCACGCGCGGGCTGATCGACGCCGCAGCACTTGCCGCGATGAAGCCCGATGCCGTGCTGGTGAATGTCGCACGCGGCCCCATCATCGTGACCGATGCGCTGGTCGCTGCGCTGGCGCGCGGGCATCTGTGGGGGGCGGCACTGGATGTGTTCGACACCCAGCCCCTGCCTGCAGACCACCCGTTGTTTGCCCTGCCGAACGTGATGCTGACACCGCACGTCGCGGGCATCACCGAAGACAGCATGCTGCGCATGGGCCAGGGCACGGCCGACGAGGTGCTGCGCATCCTCGACGGCCACCTTCCCCTGAACTTCTGCAACCCCGAGGTCGCGCCGCGCTATCGCGCCCGCTTCCCCGCCTAGCCCGCCTTGACCACGGCAGGCGGCTGCCACGTTCCCTTGCCTGGCGGCAGGATCGACGGCGCTTCGGTCCTGGGCCAGTACAGCCGCATGACAAGGTAGATCGGACCATCGGGGGCGGGCAGCCAGTTCGCCTCCTTGTCCTTGCCGGGCGAGTCCTTCTGGATCAGGATCGTCAGCGACCCGTCCGCATTGGTGGTCATGTCCTTCATCATCGGCGAGTTGATGAGGTAGCGGTTGATCGGATTTTCGATCAGCAACTGGGTCTTGCCGTCATACATGGTGATCGACCAGAACGCGTTGACCGGCGGCAGCCCGTCCTTGGGGAAGGTGATCGTGTAGCTGTGCTTCGAGCCGTCAAGCTCGGCACCATCGCTGTCCACACGGGTCTGCGGATACATCGCCTCTTCGGCGTTGTTGCCATAGATGCCCGCCTGCGCTGCGGCCGCTCGCAACTGCCAGTCGCCGTTGAAGAAGGCCTCGTCGCCAAAGGCTGCGCCCACGCGCCAGCCGTTGATCTGGGCACCGATGCTCTTCGCCGCCTCGTCGGTCTTGCGCTTGCCTTCGGCCAGGCCAAGCAGGGCCTCGGCCTTCTGTTCCACGGACAGGTCCTTGAAGTTGAAGGTCTTGCCGGGGCCGACCCCGATCTCGGCCAGTTGCGCGCGGATGTCGGCCTCGTTCGGGCGCGCCGGTGCGAACTGCAGGGCAAAGTCGAGGAATTCGAAGAAATCCTCCTTCGCGAGGTCCTTGGTAAAGACCGGAAAGGTGACGTCGGGCGCGGGCGGCGGGGCGGGCTGCTTGAGGAAGGCCGACAGCGGCTGCGCGACATAGCCGGCCTGCACCGCCTTCACATTGTCCATGTCGTCGGCGTCGAACAACTGGGTGCGGAAGATCACCAGCGAGAAATCCGTCAGCGACTGGAACACGGCGGCGATCCCCTCGGGCTTTTCGCCGGTCCAGCCGGGGCCGGTCACCAGATAGCTGCCGGCCTCGCTGCCCGTCGCGCGGCTGCCGATGTAGCCGTAGTTATAGGTGTTTCCGTCCACCATCTGGACCGAATAGTAGCGTTTCGGATCGACCGCCGGGACCGAGATCACCATCGGTTCCGCCCGCAGGTCAAGCCACAGCATCGAATAGGGCGTGTCGCTGTTGGGCGTGGGAACGGACGTGTCCTTGTAGGTGAACACCCGTGCCTCGTTGGCGATGGCGTTGAACGGCCCCTTGTACTGCGACGAGGTCTTGTCGACCGTGAATTCGTACATCGTGCCATAGTTCATGACGATGGGCAGGCCGAAGATGTAACCCGCCTCGGCGATGTCCTTGGCAGCAAGGAAACCGGGACTGGTTTCGGCCCGGGCAAGGCCGGGGGCAAAGATCGGTCCGGCCAGGGTCACGGCGCCCGCCGCAACACCGGATTTCAGGAACGTGCGTTTGGTGAGCATGGCTGCGGCCCTTTCGTGAATGTCCGTGATCGGGGTTGCCGACGGATGCTGGATGCAGGCGTAAAGCGGTCAACGCCTGCACCATGGTCTTGTGACGCGTCGAACGCCCTTCGCCGGTTGATCCACTGTCCGGGCGCACGAGGCAAGCCCCTACTTGGCACCGGGGTTATGCTGGTAGTTCCCCTCGAACTGGTCAAGGACGATGGTGTTGGGCGGGTCGGCATCATAGCTGGACGACAGGACAAGATCCGCGTCGAGTGTCCGGGTGCGATAGGTCCACCCCTCTGGCAGGGTCAGGCGGTCGCCCAGGGTGGGCAGGTTCTCGATGGTGTTGTTTGGATCGGCCTTCAGCGACAGGCTGAACATCGTGTAAACCTCGCCCTCCGGGGTGACGAGTTCGTGCACCACTTCGCCCTTGTTGAAGGTGAAGGTGTTGGTCCGCTTTGACACCAGCACCTTGTAGGCCACCGGCGGCCCGGACACGAAGTCTTCGTAGCTTGGAACCTCAAACGTGCCGTAGACGAACAGCGGGATCGAGTCGATCACTCGCAGTTTGCAGTCATTGTAGGCGACCGCGGTAAAGCCGTTTGCCACGAACCGCCGCGGGCCGTTGAAGAAGACCCCGTCGCTGCCGTATTCCTTGGCCAGGGTTTCGGCATTCAACGACCGGAAGCGCCCGTCAATCACCTCGTCCGAGACTTCAAAGCTGTTTCCAAGCGAGTTGTAGTAGTTGCCGATGCCACCCGGACCGCCTGCAACCTTGTTCATGAACAGAATCTCGAAAAACGGCTTGCCGCGCCAGTTTTCACCCTGGGTATCGCAGGGATTGGTCAGGCCCGCTGCCGGTTTGGCAGCGGTGTCGGCAAGCGCTTGCGCGGCGGGGCAAAGTCCCATCGCAACAATCAGTGCGGCAGATTTCAAGAAGGCAGGCGAGCGTTTCTGATGGGTCGTCATGATTGATCCCTTCCTTTGGTTCCAACAGATCAAGGGCGGCTACCGGGTGGCCGCATGGTATCGGGGCGCGGGTCCGGCCACCATGCACCGAACTCAGGGCTGGAAGCTGCAGGCGTTGTCCTTGCAGGCGTCGTAGGTGTTCTGCAATTCGTCCTGCACGATCCAGTTGTAGCCTTCGGGCGTGCTGATCGTCAGGTCCTGGTCCAGCACGGCCACGCGGTACTTCCAGCCCGTCGGAGGATTCAGCTTTGACGCAAGGTCGGTCAGCCCGTCATAGGTCAGCGACGTGTCCACCAGTTGCCCGAAAGCCTGCATCACCCAGGGCGTGCCTTCGGCATCTTCCAGGATGAAGACCGGCTTGCCCTTCTGGAACGTCATGCTCGACTTGCGGTGCGATTGCAGCGGCGTGTAGGGGTTCATGTGGGCCGAGGTCAGCGACGTGCCCTTGGGCAGCAGGCCCTGCCCCATCCAGCGCGCCTGAAGCCCGTCAAAGCTTTCTACCGGGCCGACCGGCAGGGTGATCGTGTCCATCGTCCAGCCGCGAGGGCCGTTGCGATAGGCGGCGAGGATGTCAAAGTCCGCTTCCAGCGACGGGACGGTCACCTTGGCCCAGGCATCGGCCGGGCAGGTGTTGTTCACGTCGGCCGAGTTGTTCAGCGCAGAGGTGTTGTAATAGACCCCGGCGATGCCGTCGGCGGTATTCCGGAACAGCCAGACCTCGCAATAGATCACGCCGCGCAGATTTTCATAGGTCATGCTTTCGGGCGTGTCGGGTACGGGGACGGGTTGGGTCGCGGCGGTTTCGCGCGCTGCCGCCATGGCGGTCAGGAAGGTATCGACGCAATCGGCCGACAGCTTGCTCATGTTGTCCTTCATGCAGGCCTTGATCCGGCCGTCGCCAGGTTCGACGCCCGCGCACAGCGTCGCCACATCGCCTGCGCAGGCCTTCACGACCCGAAAGTCGCGCACGATGGTATCCTGTGCCATGGCGGCCCCGCCGAACAGCAGCAGGGCCGGAAGGATCAAGGTCGTCAGCCGCATGTCGTCATCCCCTACCCGGAAGATATTCCATCCCCGGCAGCGCCCGCAGGCCGCTGCCGCTCAGGCGAAAGTCCTCACGCGATTGATGATTCCGGTCAAGCAAGATGTCTGTGAACACCGGATTTCGATGACTCTTTGCGCGCCACGGCACGGCGGGCACAGAAGGGAAGCGCCGCCGGAAACATCGCTCCCGTGTCGAATGTCAGGCGCGGCGCAGGCTGCGCCCGGTCGCCTCATCGAACAGGGTCACCCGCGCGGGCTGCCAGCCGATGCGGACCTGATCCTGCGCGGCGACGCGCACGGTCACCGGCACGGTCGCCCGCAGACGGTGCGGCCCGGCCATCAGGGTGACGATCTTTTCGACGCCGTGGTTTTCCACATCGGTCACGGTCGCAGGCAGCGGCGCGCCGGTGGCAAGTTCCACATCCTCGGGGCGGATTCCGAAGATCAGCGCGCGGCCCTCGGCCCCGCCCGCATGGTCCAGCGCCAGACCGGGACCAAGCTGCGCCCGGCCCCCTTCGATCCGTCCCGGCAGCAGGTTCATCGCCGGGCTGCCCACGGCGCGGGCGACGAAGGTGTTGACGGGGTTGGAGTATATTTCCTGCGGCGTGCCAACCTGCACCAGCGTGCCCTTGTTCAGCACGCCGATCCGGTCGCCCATCGACATCGCCTCGACCTGGTCATGGGTCACGAACAGGAAGGTCTCGCCCAGGGTCATCTGCAGGTCTTTCAGTTCCGCCCGCAGGCTTTCGCGCAGCTTGGCGTCCAGCGCCGACAGGGGTTCGTCCATCAGGAACACCTTTGGCGTGCGCACGATGGCCCGCCCGATGGACACACGCTGCATCTCGCCGCCTGACAGCCGGTCGGTCTTGCGGTCCAGAAGATGCCCGATCCGCAGGGTCTTTGACACCCGCGCGATGCGCTCGGCGATCTGGTCGGGCGGCACCCGGCGCATCGGCGATTTCAACGGAAACTCAAGGTTCTGCCGCACGGTGTAGCGGGGATAGAGCGAGTATTGCTGCAACACCAGCGCGGTATCGCGGTCGGCGGCGCCCCAATCGGTCACGTCCTGCCCGTCGATCAGGATACGGCCTTCGGTTGGCCGATCCAGCCCCGCAATCAGGCGCAGCGTGGTGGTCTTGCCTGCCCCCGTCTCACCCAGCAGCACAAAGAACTGCCCGTCGGCGATGGTCAGGTTGATGTCGCGCAGCGCCGGAACGGTGCCGAAGGACTTGGAAATGCCGCGAAGCTCGATCTCGGCCATCAGAGCCTGACCCCCAGGGATTGCCCGCTGCCGCTGTCGAAGAAATGCGCGCGTCCGGCGTCGGCCCTGACCCAGACCTGTGTGCCCGGCCCCGGCACCAGCCCGGCCCGCGTGCGGGCACGCAGAAACCCCGGACCCATCTTCAGGTCCACGATGTCATGCGACCCAAGCGGTTCGATCAGATGCGCCTCGACCGGGATCGCGCCGTCCTGCGGGGCCAGCGTGATCTCCAGCGCCTCGGGGCGGATGCCAAGCGACAGCGGCTTGTCGGCGGCCCCTGCGACCGAAAGACGGTCGATCAGCGCGGCGGGAAAGACAAAGCCTTCGGCCGCCCCCGCCACCGTCACCCGCGCGGCCCCGTCCTGCCCCGTGACGCTGACCTCGGCCACATTCATCACCGGGCTGCCCACGAACTGCGCGACGAACAGGTTGACCGGATTGGCATAGACCTCTTCCGGGCTGCCCACCTGCTGCAAGACGCCCGCATGCATCACCACGATCCGGTCGGCCAGCGCCATCGCCTCGATCTGGTCATGCGTCACATAGATCGTGGTCGATCCCTGTTCCACATGCAGGCGTTTCAACTCCACCCGCATCTCCTCGCGCAGCTTGGCGTCCAGGCTGCCGATGGGTTCATCCATCAGCATGGCCTTGGGCTGGCGCACCAGGGCGCGCCCGATGGCGACGCGCTGCAAGTCGCCGCCCGACAGGGCCGAGGGCCGGCGTTTCAGCAGGTGCGACGTCTGAAGCACCTCGGCCACCCGGCGCACGGTGCGGTCCACCTCGTCGCGCGGGGTGCGGGTGGCGCGCAGGGGAAAGGCCATGTTCTCGTAAACCGTCAGATGAGGATACAGCGCGAAGGACTGGAAAACGAAAGCAATATCGCGTTCCTCGGGGCGGGTGTCCTGCACCGCGCGGCCCGCGATCCTGATCGCGCCGCTGTCGATGGTTTCCAGCCCCGCGATGGCACGCAGCGTGGTGGTCTTGCCGCAGCCGGACTGGCCGAGAAACACCACGAATTCGCGCTCTTGCACCGTCAGGTTCACGTCATTGATGACGTGAACCGGGCCGAAATGCTTGTTCACCCGCTCAAGCTCGATCCGCGGGCTCATGTGGCGTCCTCGTCACGCGCAGGGGGTGGCGCGAACTTGGTGCCGACCGAAAAGGCGATGAGGCCGACAAGGATGATCGTGACCCCATAGCGGTGCAGCACCTCGACCCAGGGCTGGCACAGCGCCACGATCCCCAGGACCATCACCCATTGCGACACGGGCACGATGACCCGGTGGTTGATCTCGCGCAGCGTCATTTGCGGATCGCCCCGAAGCTCATGCCGCGCAGCAGGTGGTTGCGCAGCAGGAAGGTGAAGATCGCGACCGGCAGCAGGAACAGCACGGTTCCTGCGGCGATCACCGTCCAGTCGGGCAGACCCGACCCGATCTGGCTGGGAATGAAGGGCGGGGCCGTCTGCGCCCGCTTGTTGGTCATGATGAGGGCAAAGGCATACTCGTTCCAGGCGGTGATGAAGCAGAAGACCGCCGTCGCCGCGATGCCCGTTGCCGCCTCGGGCAGCACGATCTTGAAGAAGGCCTGCATGCGCGTGTAGCCATCGACCAGCGCCGCATCCTCGTATTCCTTGGGAATCTCGTCGATGAACCCCTTCATCAGCCAGACCGAGAACGACAGGTTGAACGCGGTATAAAGAATGATCAGGCCCAGATGCGTGTCGTTCAGCCCGACGGCGCGATACATCAGGAACATCGGGATCGCGACCACCACCGGCGGCAGCATCCGGGTGGACAGGATGAAGAACAGCCAGTCATCCTCGCCCTTCACCTTGAACCGGGAAAAGCCGTAGGCCGTGATCGTGCCCATCGACACGGCAAGGACGGTCGAAACCGTCGCCACGATCAGGCTGTTGAGAAAGCGCGAAGGGTAGCCCGAGGGTTGCACCGCCCCCTTGCCCGACCGCACCACCTTTTCGCCGCCTTCCAGCACCAGCCGTTCCCACCAAGGCGCGGCGGCAAGCTGTTCCTCGGTCGGCTTCTCGCGCAACTGGCTGCGCTTGACCATCAGCTTGACGAAGGGGCTGACCTCGGGCGTGAAGAACACCGTGGGCGGCACCGTGGTCGCCAGGTTGCGCGGCTTGAAGGCGGTGGCGGTGATCCACAGGATCGGGGCCAGCATGACGAACAGGATCACGACCAGCGAAACGACGGCCAGGCGGTGGCGCAGAACCTCGCCGGTGGTGCGGACGGCGGCCATCTAGCGCTCCTTCACCTTGTTCAGGTATTTGACGTAGATGTTCGTGATCGCCAGCACCATGATCAGCACGATATAGGCAAAGGCGCAGGACAGGCCCGTCTGCCATTCCTGAAACGCCATCTTGTAAAGCCGGATCGAGATCACCTCGGTCGTGGGCTGGCTGGCGAGGATATAGGCCAGGTCAAAGGTCTTGAACGCCTCCATCGTGCGAAAGATGATCGCGATCAGCAGGATCGGGGCGACCAGCGGCAGGGTGATGCGGAAAAAGGTGTAAAGGCCCGAGGCGCGGTCGATCGCTGCCGCCTCGTACAGGTGCTTGGGCACCGCCGACAGCCCCGCCAGCGACAGGAGCATGACAAAGGGCGACCACATCCAGATATCGACCAGCGCGATGGCATAGAGCGCCACGTCCGGGTTCGCCAGCCATTCGAAGGTGCCCAGGCCAAGCGCATAGTTGATGATGCCGAAGCTGGGGTCATACAGCAGCTTCCAGAACAGCCCGACCACCGCCATCGACAGCATCATCGGCAGCAGCAGCAGCGTGGTCAGCAGCCCCTTGAACGGAATCTCGCGGTTCAGAAGCAGCGCGATGCCGAAACCCACGATCACCTGCCCGGTGACCGACACCAGCACATACTTCGCCGTGATCGTGAAGTTGCGCCAGATGAACGGGTCCGACAGCAGATCGCGGTAGTTCTGCAGACCGACAAACCGCGCGGGCTCGTTGGTCGAGGCGCGGAAATCGGTAAAGGAATAGCCAAGCGAATAGATCAGCGGAAAGATGTTGAAGACGATCAGAAAGACGATGGTCGGAATGATGAACAGGTTGCGGATCGCAAGATCGCTCATCCCGCGGGATCGGAGGGCGGGGCCTGCGGCCTGAGAACTGGGGGACACTCTGGCCTCCGAAACGTCTGGTCTGCGCCTGGGGTCGAAAGGCGGGAAGGGCAAGCTGCGCCCTTCCCGATAGCTTCGCGGCTTACTTCAGCCGTCCGTATTTCTTGAAGGTATCGGTCCAGTCTGCGGCAAGCGCATCCAGCGCCTCTTTCGCGGTGCCTTCGCCGCCGACGATATAGGGATAGATCCGCTGGTTCATCTGGCTCAGCAGTTCCGCATATTCCGGCACGGCCCAGAAGTCCTTGACCTTGAACATGGTTTGATAGAACGCCTCGTTATAGGGCGTGGCCTGGCGGAACTCCGGGCTTTCAAGAACGGCGGCGCTGGCGGTATAGCCGCCCAGTTCGGCCCACCGCTTCTGCGTGCTGTCCTTGATGAACCATTCCAGGAACTTCATCGCCTCTTCCTTGTTCTCGGAATAGCTGACGACCGAAATCCCCTGCCCGCCAAGGGCCGCGAACTGGTCGCCGTCCGGCCCGGCCGGATTGGCGAAAAAGCCGGTGCTGGCGGCATGCGGGTTGGTCGATTCGTTCAGCAGCGCCGGGAAGAAGGCAAAGTAGTTCATGCTCATCGCCGCCAGACCCTCGGTGATGGCCTGGTTGTTTTCCACGAAGAAGGTCTTGGCCCAACCGGGCGGGGTAAAGCCATACAATTCGCGATAGGCCTCCAGCGCGGCCACGGCCTTGTCGGAATTGATGTAGCCCTCGACCTCATAGGTTTCCGGGTTGCCCAACTCGCCCCCGAACGAGAACAGCGCGTTCTCGAACCCCATCGCCATCGCGTCATAGGAGTTGTCGGTATAGATCGCGATGCCGTACCGCTTTTCATCGGGGCGGTAGAAGAATTCGGCGATGTCGCGGAGCTGCTTCCAGTCGGTCGGCACGGCAAGGTCATAGCCGTACTTGGCCTTGAACGCCTCCATCTCCTTGGGATCGCTGAACCAGTCCTTCCGGTAGGACCAGCCGACCGCGTCGCCCTCGGCCGGGATCGCCCAGTATTTCTTCGAGTTGCCCGGGTATTCGGCGTAATACTTGACCGTGGCGGGGGCCATGATGTCGCCGACCTTGTTGGCATTGAAGAACTCGGTCAGGTCCACATAGTGCCCGGCAGTCGAGGCCGCGCCAAGCCACTGGCTGTCGCCCACGATCAGGTCATAGGCCGACCCCTTGGCGTTGAATTCGGTAAAGGCCTTGGTCTGGAAATCCGACCAGGGCGTGGTTTCAACCGTGACCGCGACCCCGGTTTCGGCCTCGTATTCGTTCACCAGTTCCTGCAGGTAGTTCGCCGGGTCCCATTCCGCCCAGAAAATCGTCAGTTCCTGGGACAGCGCCGACGTGGGGATCGCAACCGACAACCCAAGCCCGGCGAGTACCCCAGCCAAGTTCACGCGCATGTGTGTTCCTCCCTTTCATGCGGACAAATCCCGGACCCTGCGACCGTCTGGCGGGCTGCTTTGGTCTCTGTCCTGAACTGGTATTACCAAATGCGGAACTGCGTCAAGTGTCACATGCCATGCCCCGGCCCGGACCTGAACAGGAACCGCAACATGACGTTAGATCGGGAACAACAACCATATGTCTTTAATGGCTTATGTTCCCGTTCCCACGTCATTCCTGCGATGTGCCCGGAAGGGGTGACTTGCATATCTGGTCCA
>JAAFHX010000003.1 GCA_013297695.1 Rhodobacterales bacterium
GCGCAGCGTGGCATTGATGCCTCGGGCGTCGGTCACGTCCGGACCATATGCGCCGCCGCAAAGACCCCCGGCAAAAGGTCGGCCACCGACATCCGCAGGCTGGCCCCGTCGGTGGTGCACAGCGTGACACCCACATCCTGCGCCGCGAACTCGGCGATCTTCTGGCGGCAGCCGCCGCAGGGCGGCACCGGCGCGGGGCTGTCGGCGATCACCAGCACCTCGGCAATCACCGTCTCGCCCGCCGCGACCATGGCGGCAATCGCCCCCGCTTCGGCGCAGGTGCCTTCCGGATAGGCCACGTTCTCGACGTTGCAGCCGGAGTAGATCGCACCCGATGCGGCGCGGATCGCGGCACCAACCTTGAACCGGGAATAAGGCGCATAGGCCCGGTCGCGGACGGCGGTGGCTGCGGCAAGAAGTGTCATGGATCGCTCCGATGCTTTCGGGCGACTTTGGGGCGATGCCGCGCGGGATGCAAGCGGCGCGCGCCGGTCAGGCAATGCCGGTACGGAACATGCCCGGCAGCGCCACCTCCAGCAGTTCCAGATCGGGCGTGACCTCGGCATAGCGCGTCGGCATCCCTGGCGGAATCACGAAGGCATCGCCGGGCGACAGCCGGGCCGGGTCTGCGTCCTGCCCCTCCAGCACCATGCCGCCCGACATGACAAAGCTGAACAGGATGTCGGCGTCATGCGTGGTCCAGGGGATGGGCGTGCCGTCGGGCCGGGCGACCATCACAGCCGCCACACCGCGCGTGTTGGCGGCGATGGTAGTATCGCGCGCCTGAAAGCCGGGGATGCGGAAAGGGGCCCAGTGCCCCTTTGCGCCGACATTGTGGACGAACCGCTGGCCCTGCCATTCGCGGTCGGGGCGCAGGGTTTCGGTGGGCAGGGTCATCGCATGTTCGATCTCGGTCACATGTTCGGCGGGCACGCCGATCTCGATCACCTCGATCCCGTCGCTGGCGAACAGCACCCGGTGGCGAATCTCGGGCGGCTGGATAAAGCAATCGCCCGCCGCCAGCCGGATCGGCAGCCCCTGATCCTCGTACACCACATCGACCCAGCCCTTGACGCAGAAGATCAACTGAAAGCCGACCTTGTGGAAATGCACCATGTCGGGCACCGGGCCGCCCTGCGGGATGCGGATGTGGCTGGCGATCACGGCACCGCCAAGGCGCGAGGGGACAAGGTCGCGATACTGCATTCCGGCGCGGCCCACGACCCAGGGGGCCTGATCGGCCAGGCGGCGCACGACAAAGGCGTGTTCGGTGGGCGGCTGGACCAGCGGCGGGTCCAGCGGTTCGACCATCACACGGGTGCCGCCGGGCGCTGTCATCTCGGCAGCCCCGCCGGCGATCAGAACCGGGTCATCGGCAAGGATGGCGATGGTGCCGGGTGCGGCATCCGACGCGTCAAGCCGCAGGCGCAGCCCGTGGCCCGAAAACACGGCCGTGCGCGGGTTGTCGGCGGGAAAGATGCGCTCCATCCGCATGCCGAGGGTCTTGGTGAAGAAGTGAATGTCTTCGGCCAATGCTCGGGTGGGCAAGTGGACCTGGGCCTTGATGTTCTGCATGACGTTGCCTTTGCCGGGTTGCGCCATTCTTGCCGGAACGGCTGCACTGTAAAGGCCGAACCCTGCGGCAAAGGCGGGCAGACCTGCAAACGGGGATAGGCAAGACGGCTCTGACCCGGTATCGCCAAGGCGGCGCAGTGCGCCGTGGGGCGGATGGTTCAGTCTTGAACGACAGGGCGGGGGGGGCCGGAATGGACGAGGCACGCAAGGACAACTCGCGTCAGGCGGCGCTGGACTACCACGAATTCCCGAAACCCGGAAAGCTGGAGATTCGCGCGACCAAGCCGCTGGCCAACGGCCAGGACCTGAGCCGCGCCTATTCACCCGGCGTGGCCGAGGCCTGTCTGGAGATCAAGGCCGACCCGAGTGCCGCCAGCCGCTATACCGCGCGCGGGAACCTCGTGGCGGTGGTCTCGAACGGCACCGCCGTGCTGGGGCTTGGCAACATCGGGGCGCTGGCCTCGAAGCCGGTGATGGAGGGCAAGGCCGTCCTGTTCAAGAAATTCGCCAACATCGACTGTTTCGACATCGAGTTGAACGAACCCGACCCGGTGAAGCTGGCCGAAATCGTCTGCGCGCTGGAACCCACCTTCGGCGCGATCAACCTTGAAGACATCAAGGCACCGGACTGTTTCATCGTGGAACGGCTGTGTCGCGAACGGATGCGGATTCCGGTCTTTCACGACGACCAGCACGGCACGGCGATTGTCGTCGGCGCGGCGGCAACCAATGCGCTGCATGTGGCGGGCAAGCGGTTCGACCAGATCAAGGTCGTCTCGACCGGCGGCGGGGCGGCGGGCATCGCCTGCCTGAACATGCTGCTGAAACTGGGGGTGCGGCGCGAGAATGTCTGGCTCTGCGATCTGGCCGGGCTGGTCTATCGCGGGCGCGAGGCCGAGATGACGGCGCAGAAGGCCGATTATGCGCAAGGCGCGCACCCCGCCACGCTGGCCGACGTGATCGCCGGGGCCGACCTGTTCCTGGGCCTGTCGGGACCCGGCGTGCTGACCCCCGACATGGTGCGCAGCATGGCCCCCCGGCCCATCGTCTTTGCGCTGGCCAACCCGACGCCCGAGATCATGCCCGACGCCGTGCGCGCCGTGGCCCCCGATGCGATCATCGCCACGGGCCGGTCGGACTATCCCAACCAGGTCAACAACGTGCTGTGCTTTCCCTTCATCTTCCGGGGCGCGCTCGACGTGGGGGCGACCGAGATCAACGATGCGATGGAACTGGCCTGCATCGAGGGCATCGCAGCCCTTGCCCGCGCCACCACCAGCGCCGAGGCGGCAGCGGCCTATCAGGGCGAGCAGATGAGCTTCGGGGCCGACTACCTGATCCCCAAGCCGTTCGATCCGCGCCTGATGGGGGTGGTGGCCAGCGCCGTCGCCCGCGCCGCGATGGAAACCGGCGTGGCGACGCGGCAGCTCGACGACCTTTCGGCCTACCGGATGCGGCTCGACGGGTCTGTATTCCGCTCGGCGCTCATCATGCGACCGGCCTTCGAGGCGGCCGCCAGCGCCCGGCGGCGCATCGTCTTTGCCGAAGGCGAGGACGAGCGCGTGCTGCGCACCGCGCAGTCGATGATCGAGGGGGGCGGCGAGGCGCCGATCCTGATCGGACGCCCGGATGTGGTGGAAAGCCGCTGCGAGCGGGCCGGGCTGCCGATCCGCCCCGGGCGCGACTTCCAGCTTGTGAACCCCGAGAACGACCCGCGCTATCGCGACTACTGGGGCACCTATCTGGACCTGATGGCCCGGCGCGGCGTGACGCCCGACATCGCCCGGGCGGTGATGCGCACCAACACCACCGCGATTGCCGCCATCATGGTGCACCGGGGCGAGGCCCACAGCATGATCTGCGGCACCTTCGGGCAGTATCTGTGGCACCTTGGCTATGTCCGGCAGGTGCTGGCGCGGGGCGGGCTGTCACCGGTCGGCGCGCTGAGCCTGATGCTGCTGGAAGACGGGCCGTTGTTCATCGCCGATACCCATGTGCACCCCGAACCCTTGCCCGAACAGATCATGCAGACAGCCATCGGCGCGGCCCGTCACCTGCGCCGATTCGGGCTGGTTCCAAAGGTCGCGCTGTGTACCATGTCGCAGTTCGGCAATCTGGACTCGTCCGGGGGCAACCGGATGCGGGCGGCGCTGGAACTGCTGGACGCCCGCGAACCTGATTTCGCCTATGAAGGCGAGATGAACATCGACACCGCGCTGGACGAGGCGCTGCGCGAACGAATATTTCCCCATGCACGGTTCAAGGGTGCGGCGAATGTGCTGGTCTTTGCGCATGCGGATGCCGCCTCGGGGGTGCGCAACATCCTCAAGATGAAGGCCGGCGGGCTGGAGGTGGGACCGATCCTGATGGGCATGGGCAACCGGGCGCATGTGGTCACCCCGTCGATCACCGCACGCGGCCTTCTGAACATCGCCGCCCTGGCCGGAACGCCGGTCGCGAGTTACAGTTGACGCCCCGGACAGACCGGATTGCGCCGCCTTCAATAAGATTTGAGTTTGCCCTTTGCGTCCTGTGGGGTAGTGTCAACGTCCGAATGCAACCCGGGCGTGTCAGGCCCCTGGATCATGACGCCACAGGTTTTAGGACGGAACATGGCCGCACCAGCCGAAGCGTCGTCCGACGAGATCGACGAGAAGCGCCTTGAACAGATGCTGGCCCTGGTTGGTCCGGCGTCGGAGACGCGGCTGCTGCGGTCCCTGATCGGCGATCTGCGGGCTGCGCTGGTCGCCCTGACGGTGGCAACGGACAGGCATGATGTGCAATCGCTGTGCAACCAGACCCATGTTCTTGCCTCGCTTGCCGGAACCTTCGGGGCAAGGTCGCTCAACGCGGCCGCACGCGATCTGGAAATCCGCAGCCGATCCGGAACGGCATTGCCGGACTGCAGCGGCGTCATCCTTCGGGCCGAGCGTCTGATTTCCCATCTGACGGTCCGGTTGCGCAGAAAGCCGCAATGAACGAGCGCGCGCTGGCCCCTCCGGTCCTGCTGGTCGAGGATACGCCGTCCTTGCAGATGGTCTATCGGTCAGTCCTGATGCGGGCGGGGCACCGGGTGCAGGCAACCGGCACGGCATCCGAAGCCCTGACGGTGTTTCGCGAGGCAAAGCCGGGGGTGGTGCTGCTTGACCTGATGCTGCCGGACCGCAACGGACTGGACCTGATGCAGGACATGGTCCGGCTGCGTCCCGAGGTGCGGGTGATCGTCATCACCGCGAACGGGTCGATCAATCAGGCCGTCGATGCGATGCGCGCAGGGGCATTCGATTTTCTGGTCAAGCCGTTCGAAGAAACGCGGCTGCTGAGCGCGGTCGAGAATGCCGGGGCAAGAACAGGCCGGTCGGTGCCCAGGCCAGCGCAGCCGCCGCCCGGTGCCGGGCTGTTTCTGGGGTCGTCGGATGCAATGGCCCGGGTCTATACCAAGATCAGGTCGGTCGCCCAGTCGATGGCAACCGTCTTCATCACCGGGGAAAGCGGCACGGGAAAGGAACTTTGCGCCCAGGCGGTGCATGACGGATCAGCCCGCGCCAGCGGCCCGTTCATCGCGCTGAACTGCGGCGCGATCCCCACCGACCTGCTGGAATCCGAGGTGTTCGGGCACATGAAGGGGTCCTTCACCGGCGCGATTTCCGACAAGCCGGGGGCGGCGGCGGCGGCCGACGGGGGCACGCTGTTTCTGGACGAAGTCTGCGAGATGGATATCGGGTTGCAGACCAAGCTCTTGCGGTTCCTGCAGACCTCGACCGTGCAGCCGGTGGGGGCGACCAAGCCGCGCAAGGTGAACGTGCGCATCGTCTGCGCCACCAACCGCGACCCGCTGGAGGCCGTGCGCCGGGGCCAGTTCCGCGAAGACCTGTATTACCGGCTTTATGTCGTGCCGATCCACATGCCGCCGCTGCGCGACCGGGGCGCGGATGTGATCGAGATCGCCGAAGCGGCGCTGGAGCGATTTGCGGATGAAGAGGGGCGCCACTTCGACGGTTTTGACGATGAGGTGAAGGCCCTGTTCCTGCGCCTGCCCTGGCCCGGGAACGTGCGCCAGTTGCTGAACGTCATTCGCAACGTGGTGGTGCTGAACACCGGCGGACGGGTTACACCCGCCATGCTGCCGCTGGAACTGGTGCAGGAATTCGAAGCCGCCCGAGCCACCGGCCCCGCCGCAGCGGCAAGCACCTTGGTTGAACCCACGCTCGAAGGGCTGGTCGGACGACCGCTTGCGGAAATCGAGCGGATGGTCGTCGAGGCGACCATCGCGCGGTTCGGCGGGTCTGTTCCGAAGGCCGCACGGGTTCTGGATGTTTCGCCCTCGACGCTTTACCGCAAGATCGAAGGCTGGACGGGCGGGCGAAAATAGGCGGCAGGATCGACAGTCGGCCTATCCTGTTCAGACGCCTGTCGCCTTGGCAAACCCCAAGAGCCATGGTTTTGCGGCGGGCCTCATCCGGATGATACGGACGGTGTCGCCGCCACAACAGGCGATGCCGGGGGACCAATGCGGTCGCCCGCATTGTCCGCGTGACGAACCACAGGCGGCTTGGACACGCAACAGAAGAACCGCGCGCCGCGCGGACGGCATCCGGAATGGCCGGTTGCACGTCTGCCGACCAAAGGCCGACCGGCCCGCATGCTATCTCGGGACCGCGCCCTGCGCCCTTGCGCCCGGGTGATCAGACAAACTGCTCGCGGATCAGCCGTTCGTCCAGACCGTGGCCCGGATCGAAGAGGATGCGGTGGCGGATGCGGGGTTCCGACCGGATTTCGACCGAGGCGACATCCCGGACGGAACGGCCATCGGCATCGGCCATGACGGGGCGCTTTTCCGCCTCCAGCACGTCGAAACGCACCGTCGCGGTCTTTGGCAGCAGGGCCCCGCGCCAGCGGCGGGGACGGAACGCGGCCATGGCGGTCAACGCAAGCACGTCCGACCCGATGGGCAGGATCGGCCCATGGGCCGAATAGTTGTAGGCGGTCGACCCGGCAGGGGTGCACAGAAGGGCTCCGTCACAGACCAGTTCCGGCAGCCGCACCTTGCCGTCCACCGAAATGCACAGCTTGGCCGCCTGCGGGCCTGCCCGCAGAAGCGAGACCTCGTTGATCGCAAGCGCGCGATGGGTTGCGCCATCCCGGGTCAAGGCCGCCATCGACAAAGGGTTGATGACTTCTTCGGCAGCATCGTCCAGCCGTGCGGGCAGGCCATCGATGGAAAACACGTTCATCAGAAAACCGATGGTGCCGCAGTTCATGCCATAGACAGGCACATCCAGCGCCTGGGTCTCGTGCAGCGTCTGCAGCATGAACCCGTCACCGCCCAGAGCCACGATGACCCCCGCGCCCTCGCGGTCGGTCTGGCCGTAGGCCGCCGTCAGGCGCGACAGGGCGGCCTGCGCCTCGGGGGCCGGGCTGGCGGTAAAGTGGACGGGACGCTGCGCCATGATCGACCTTCCCAGCCCGAAACGGGCGAGGCACCAGTCTTGGCCGTCCGGCCACGCAAACTCAACCCCTGCGCGGCGGGGCGCGGCCATCGACCACTTCGCGGGCTGCTTTCGGCATGTCGCAATCCGGGCTTTGTCCCGGCCGCGCTTTGCCCTAGGTTTGCGCTGTCCCAGATTCCACAAGGAGCCGCCCATGAACGCCCCGCACCGCGACGCCGGTTTCTTTACCGAAAGCCTTGCGTCCCGCGACCCCGCCTTGTTTGCGGCGATGACTGACGAGCTGGGCCGCCAGCGCGACGAGATCGAGCTGATCGCCTCGGAAAACATCGTGAGCCGCGCCGTGATGGAGGCGCAGGGCGGCGTGATGACGAACAAATACGCCGAAGGCTATCCGGGCAAGCGGTATTATGGCGGGTGCCAGTTTGTCGATGTGGCCGAGAACCTGGCCATCGAACGGGCCTGCGCCCTGTTCGGCGTGGCCTATGCCAACGTCCAGCCGAATTCGGGAAGTCAGGCGAACCAGGGGGTCTTTCAGGCGCTCATCAAGCCCGGCGATACGATTCTGGGCATGAGCCTTGATGCCGGCGGCCACCTGACCCATGGGGCTGCCCCAAACCAGTCGGGCAAATGGTTCAAGGCCGTGCAGTACGGCGTGCGGCAGGATACGCTGCTGCCCGACTATGACCAGATCGAGGCGCTGGCGCTGGAACACAAGCCCGCCATGCTGATCGCCGGGGGTTCGGCCATTCCGCGCATCCTGGACTTTGCCCGCATGCGGTCGATTGCCGACATGGTTGGTGCCTATCTGCTCGTCGACATGGCGCATTTCGCAGGGCTCGTGGCGGCGGGACTGTATCCCAGCCCCTTCCCGCATGCGCATGTGGCGACCACGACCACCCACAAGACCCTGCGCGGCCCGCGCGGCGGCATGATCCTGACGAATGACGAGACGATTGCAAAGAAAGTGAACTCGGCGATCTTCCCGGGCATCCAGGGGGGGCCGCTGATGCATGTGATCGCCGCCAAGGCGGTGGCTTTCGGCGAGGCTCTGCGGCCCGACTTCAAGGTGTATCAGCAGCAGGTGATCCGCAACGCACAGGCCCTTGCGGACCAGTTGATGAAGGGCGGCCTTGATACCGTCACCGGCGGCACGGACACGCATCTGATGCTGGTGGACCTGCGTCCAAAGGGCGTGAAGGGCAATGCGACCGAAAAGGCCCTGGGGCGCGCGCATATCACCTGCAACAAGAACGGGATTCCGTTCGATACAGAAAAACCGACGATCACCAGCGGCGTGCGTCTGGGAACCCCCGCCGGTACGACGCGCGGATTCGGCGAAGGGGAGTTCCGCCAGATCGGCGACTGGATCGTGCAGGTCGTCGACGGGCTGGGCGCGCATGGCGAGACCGGAAATGCCGAGGTCGAAGCACGGGTCAAGGCCGAGGTTTCGGCGCTTTGCGCGCGCTTTCCGATCTATCCGGGGCTGTAGTGACCCGGCGCGCGCCCGAACGAATTTTCTGCGAAAATTCGGAACCGGGCGCGCGGATCAGAATTTTCGCAGAAAATTCGTGGGCGGCCTGTTACAGAAAGCCGCGCCAGTGCAGGACCGCAAGCACCAGCAGCGCCAAGGCAAGCAGTCGGAAAGCGATCAACTCTGCGACGCCCATGATCGCGGCCCGGCGACGGGCCCCGGCATCCAGCGCCTGCAGATGGCGCAGGCAGATCTGGTAGGCCCGGTTCACGCGGTCCTCATCGATCTGGCGCAGCAACCGTGGATGGCCGACCTGGCGAGCGGCCTCGGACAGAAGCGTTGCTTCGGTGCGGATTGCGCGCGGCAGCGACCGACCGCCGCGCCGCAGCTTGTCGGCCAGAGAGGCACCACGGATGCGCAGGCGCTGTTCCATCAGCCCGGCAATGCGGTCTGCCATTTGAGTGATCGAAACCGCCGCCATGTTGCCCCCCCCCTGCCGGGCAAAGGCTAGTGCGTGCGGACGGTGGCTTCAACACCTCTGGCGGCGGAACCGGACGGGCGCTAGCATCCGCGCATGTTGTCCGTTGACCTGCATCCCGCCCAAACCCCGGGCACGGCCCCGCCTCTTCTGATTGCGCACGGGCTGTTCGGCTCGGCGCGCAATTGGGGCGTCATTGCCCGACGGCTCGCCGATGTGCGCGACGTGATCGCGGTGGACATGCGCAACCATGGCGGATCGCCGTGGTATCCGACGCATGGCTACCCCGAGATGGCGGCGGACCTGGCCGAGGTGATTGCGGCCTATGGCGGGCGGGCCGACGTGCTGGGCCATTCGATGGGCGGCAAGGCCGCAATGCTGCTTGCGCTGATCCGGCCCGACTGCGTGTCGCGGCTGATCGTGGCCGACATTGCGCCGGTCGCCTATGGGCATGACAACACGCAACATGTGCGGGCGATGCGGGCGCTGCCGCTGAAGGGGCTGGCCAGCCGGGGCGAGGCGGACCGGCGGCTGGCCGAACATATCCCCGAGGAAAGCCTGCGCGCCTTCTTCCTGCAGTCGCTGGACCTGAAATCCGTGCCGCCGCGCTGGCGGCTGAACCTTGACGTGCTGGAAGCCGAAATGCCGAAAATCGTCGGCTGGCTCGAAGTGTCGGGCCGATTTTCAGGGCGTACGCTTTTCGTCACGGGCGCGGATTCGGTCTATGTCCGGCCCGAGAACCGGGCCGGCATCCTGTCGCTTTTTCCCGCCGCGCGCTTTGTCCGGATTGCCGGTGCGGGCCATTGGCTGCATGCCGAAAAGCCGCGCGAATTCGAAGAAACGGTCCGGGTGTTCCTGACCTAGGCCCCGGGCCGCATCATCCGCAACAGCAGGTGATCCTTGCGGATGAGTTGGTGGTACAGCGCAGCCACAACATGCAGGCCGACGACGGCCAGCAGGAGATTTGTCATGACCTCATGCGCCTCACCCGCAGCGCCAATGCCGCCGAACCACGCGACAAGGCCGCTGACCGGAAGAAGCAGCATCAGCGCATAGAGGGCAAGATGCCCGGCGGCAGCGCCCATGTGCAGCAAGGGTGGCGTGCCCGCAGGGCTGTCGGGCGCGCCGCGACCCAGACGCAGCGACACGCGCCACAGCACCAGCAGCAGGATGGCGATGCCACCGGCGATATGGCCCCAGACCAGCAGGCTGAACCCCGGAACCCCGCCTTGCTCGATCTGGCGGAAAGCATCGCCGATCGGTTCGTTGAACAGGAATTGCAGCGCGATCAGCACGGCGATCAACCAGTGCAATCCGATCTGCATCGACGAATAGCCTTTGGGTGCGGGCATGTAACCTCCTGTTGCCTGGCTTTCGCGCCTTGAACTGACGCCAACGAGCCTTGTGATCCTGCCATCAGGAAAGCTGTTTGGCCACCATCCACGAAACCGGTACGGCAAGAAGAAATCCAGCCGCTGCCGCGATCACAAGCGGCTGAAGCGTGTCGTAGCCGGTTGTCAGGGCAATCACCACTCCGATGCCCATGAGCGTCGTTGCGATCATCGAAAACAGGGTCATCATCAGACGGAACATTCAAGACCTCCGCAGCCACATGTGTGGAGTGCAGCGTGTCAGGTCTGAAGGGGCTACACCTTGATCAGCATCAAGTATTCATTTTTGATTATGTAACGAGATGATCTGCCCGTCCTTCAGCACGAGCTGCGCCGGGACGGAACGCGCAACAACAATCCGCGCGTTCGGCAGATCGTTTGCCCCGGCCCGGTGACGTGCTGCCTGTGGATCAAGCCCGTAATGCAGCCAGCGCGCGATCAGCCGACGTTCCAGTTCCGCCTCGGGCACATCCAGAAACACGGTCAGGTCCCACAGCCCGGCCAGGCTGTTCCAGGGTGCATCGCGCAACAGAAGATAGTTGCCCTCGACCACGGCGATCCGCGCCTCGGGACCGACAACCCTTGCGGACCCGCGCGACAGGTCGATGTCGCGGTCGAAGACCGGGATGATGACCTCGTCCCCGGTCTTCAGACGGCGCAGCATGGCGGCAAATCCCGCCACGTCGAAGGTATCCGGCGAGCCCTTTTCGAACCGCCGCCCGCGCGCGTCGAGGATCGCGTTGTCCAGATGGTAACCATCCATCGGCACCAGCGCGGCATCTGGTCCAAGCCGGGCGACCAGATCGGCCGCAACGGTCGATTTCCCCGCCCCCGGAGCCCCGGCCAGGGCCACCAGCAGACGACCTTCGACAGCCCCCGCAAGGGCGCGGATACGGGCGGTCAGCGCCTCCATCAGGCGGCGGCCGCCTCGGTCGGAACCTTTGCCCCGGTCATGAAGGCAACGGCATCGGACATGCTGTAATCCTTGGGATTGATGACGCAAAGCCGGCGTCCCAGGCGGTGGATGTGGATGCGGTCTGCCACCTCGAACACATGGGGCATGTTGTGGCTGATCAGGATGATCGGGATGCCACGCGACCGCACATCGAGAATCAGTTCCAGCACCCGGCGGCTTTCCTTGACGCCAAGCGCCGCCGTCGGCTCGTCCAGGATGATGACCTTGGACCCGAAGGCAGCGGCGCGCGCCACCGCGACCCCCTGCCGCTGGCCGCCCGACAGCGTCTCGACCGGCTGGTTGATGTTCTGGATCGTCATCAGCCCCAGTTCGGAAAGCTTTTCGCGGGCGAATTTCTCCATCCGGCTGCGGTCCATCTGACGGAAGACCGACCCCATGACGCCCGGCTTGCGCCATTCGCGGCCCAGAAACATATTGTCGGCGATGGACAGGGCCGGCGACATGGCAAGGTTCTGGTAAACCGTCTCGATCCCTTCCCCCCGTGCATCCTCCGGGCTGCGGAAATGCACCGGGCGGCCTTCAAGTTCGATGGTGCCGTGATCGGGGGTGACGGCCCCCGACAGCGCCTTGATCATGGTCGACTTGCCCGCACCGTTATCGCCGATCACCGCACAGATCTCGCCCGGCATCAGTTCGAAATCCGCGCCGTTCATGGCGACGACCGTGCCATAGCGCTTCATCAGCCCGCGCGCCTTCAGAACCGGTTGAACGCCACTCATTGCGAAGCCCTCCGCAGCCATTGGTCCAGTGCGACGGCGATGATGACAAGGCAGCCCGCCGCAAACATCTGCCAGTAGTCGTCAACCCCCGCCAGCGACAGGCCGGTGTTGAACACACCCACGATGAAGGCCCCCAGGACCGACCCCACGATGGACCCGCGCCCGCCGAACAGCGACGTGCCGCCGATCACGACAGCGGTGATGGAGCCCAGGTTCACGGTATCAAAGGCAATGGGTGAAACCGAGCCGACGCGACCGATGGCGACCCAGGCGGCAAAACCGCAGATCAGCCCGGCCACGGCATAAACCGAGATCAGCACCCGCCCGACCTGGATGCCCGACAGCATCGCCGAGTCCGGGTCATCGCCGACGGCGTGGACATGTCGCCCCCAGGCCGTCTGGTTCAGCACATACCACAGGATCGCCGCCAGAACGATCAGCATGATGCCGCCATAGGTTATGCTTGCGCCACCGACATTGAACCCCTGGCCGAACCACAAAAGAAAGGGTGCCTTTGCCTCGATATCCACGTTGCGGATCGATTCGGACCCCGAGTACCACAGCTTCAGCGCGTTGAAGATCGACAGGGTACCAAGCGTCACGATGAAGGGGGGAAGCTTCATCTTCGCCACCAGCAGGCCGTTCACCAGCCCCATCAGCCCCCCGACGAATATGCCGATCAGGATGGCCAGCGCCACCGGCAGCCCGGAAATCACGGCCAGGTTGCCCATGATCAGCGATGACACCACAAGAATTGCCCCGACCGACAGGTCGATCCCCGCCGTCAGGATCACCAGTGTCTGCGCCAGCGCGACAAAGCCGGTCACGGTCACCTGCTTCAGCACGGTGGACAGCGCGCCCACACCCATGAAACGCGGGGCGATGATCGAAAAGGCAAGGATCGAGACCAGCAGGACGAGCGCGGGAATCAGCGTCGGATAGCTGCGCAGGTAGGACCGCAGCACATGGACCAGGGTCTTGTCGTCTTTTTCAAAGCTTGCGACGGACTTGTCCGCCTTGACCAGAGTGGCTTCAAAGTCGGAAATGGTTTTCGTCGGTGCGTCTTCAGCGCTCATCGTCCCAGTGCCCCCCGGTTCGCCTTCAAGGTTTGATCGTCACCCTGTGAAGAAGGGCGACAGCAAAGCCGCCCTTCCAGTGTTCACGTCACAGGATCTGCCGGATCAGCCCCAGCAGAGTTCGGTGCCCTTGGTGGTGTCGATCGACGGCACGCCTTCAACCGGCTTGTCCGTCACGAGGTTCACGCCGGTGTTGAAGAAGGTCAACCCTTCGGTCACGGTCGGCTTCGTGCCGTCCTTCGAGAAGGCGACGATGGCCTCGATCCCCTTGGACGCCATCAGCAGCGGGTACTGCTGCGAGGTGGCACCGATGACGCCGGCCTTGACCGAAGCCACGCCGGGGCAGCCGCCATCAACCGAAACGATGATCGCCTGGCCTTCCTTGCCGGCATTCTTCAGCGCCTGGAAGGCACCTTCGGCCGCCGGTTCGTTGATCGTGTAGACCACGTTGATGTCGGGGTCCTTGGCCAGCAGCGTTTCCATCGCGCGCAGACCACCTTCGGGGTTCGCATCCGAGGTTTCGTGGCCGATCACGCGCGGATCGGTTTCCGAAGCCAGCACCTTCAGGTCCGGCACTTCGATGCCAAAGCCGGTCAGGAAGCCGGTGTTGCGCTGCACGTCAACCGAGATGTTGTCCTTGTTGATGTCCAGCATCGCGATCTTGGCGGTCTTGGCACCTTCGCCCATCGTGGCGGCGGCCCATTTGCCGATCAGGACGCCCGCTTCGAAGTTGTCTGTTGCAAAGGTGATGTCCTGCGCTTCGGTGTCCGCCAGCGGCGTGTCGAGGGCGATCACCAGGATCCCGGCGGCGCGGGCATCCTTGAGCGCCGGGCCGACCGAATCGTTCGACGGGGTGATGAGGATACCCTTGGCACCCGCGGCAACGCAGTTCTCGATCGCGGTGATCTGCGGCGCGGCATCGCCGTCCTTTTCGCCCGCATAGGCCTGGAAGTCGAGACCGGCGGTCTTGGCGGCAGCTTCGGCACCTTCCTTCATCTTCACGAAGAAGGGGTTGGTGTTGTTCTTGGTGATGAGGCAGGCCAGGTCGGCCGCCGCAGCCGGAGCCGCAGACATCAGCGCCGCAGTTGCAGCGCCCAGAACGAGTCCGGTGACGGTTTTCATATGCTTCACGGTATTCCTCCCGAATGGTTGAGACGCCTGCCCAGTCCGGGCCCGTGCGCCGTGCCGCAGACCGGTCGGCCTGCCGCGCGCCGACAGATGAAACCGATTCCCGGCCCTGCGTCAAGATAATTAAATCACTCTGATTTATTATTGACAGACCCCGCCCCAGTAGCCCTAATCGCCTCGTCCGGGCGTCATACCCGGGCCGGGGAGGGATTCGTGGCACAGGCGCACGACAGCGCAACCGAACGGCTGACGGTCGATCCCGCAGGGTTGCGCGGGTCGAACCAAAGCGGCATGCGCGCCCATAACGAACGCCTTGTGCTGAGCCTTGTACGCCGCGACGGCGCGCTGGCGAAATCGGACATCGCGCGGATCACCGGGCTTTCGGCGCAGACCGTTTCGGTCATCATGCGCGGGCTGGAGGCTGATGGCCTGCTGACCCGGGGCGAACCGGTGCGCGGCAAGATCGGCCAGCCTTCGGTCCCGATGTCTCTGGCGGCGGACGGGGCGTTCTTCTTCGGGCTGAAGATCGGGCGGAGGTCGGTCGATCTGGTGCTCGTGAACCTGGTCGGCCGGATCATCGGCCTGCACCGGCAGACCTATCGCTACCCCTCGCCCGAGGCGGTGGTCGGTTTCGTTTCAACGAATCTGCCTGCGCTGCGCGCGCTTCTGCCGGGGCCGCTGCAGGACAGGATCGGGGGGCTGGGCATTGCAATGCCGTTCCAATTGTGGAACTGGGCACAGCACATCCATGCGCCGCCGGGCGCGCTGGACGCATGGCGGGACCGCGACATTGCCGGGGAACTGGCGGCGCTGTGTGACATGCCGGTCTATTCGCAGAAGGATGCGACGGCTGCCTGCGGGGCGGAACTGGTCTTCGGCACGGGCGAGCGGGCGCAGGATTTCCTGTATTTCTACATCGGCTTCTTCATCGGCGGCGGACTGGTGCTGAACGGCCATCTGTTTCCGGGCCGCACCGGCAATGCGGCAGGCGTGGCCCCGATGCCGGTGCCCGGCCCCGACGGCCGGATGCGGCGGCTGATGACCGTGGCTTCATTGTCAACGCTGGCCGACATGATGGCGGCAAACGGCCAGAACCCCGATCAGGTGTGGGAGGACCCCTCGGGCTGGCAGATCGCGCCCGCAACGGTCGAGACCTGGATCGCGGGGGCCGCCGAGGGCCTGGCAAGTGCGGCGCTGAGCGCGGTCACGCTGGTTGAACTGGAAACCATCATCATCGACGGCTGGATGCCCGCCGACGTCCGTGCCCGTCTGGTCGAGGCGACGCGCGCCTCGTTCCACCGGCTGGACCTGGCGGGCATCACCGCCCCGCCCGCGATCCGCGAGGGCACCATCGGCCCGCAGGCCCGCGAACTGGGCGGCGCGGTCATTCCGCTGTCGCAGCGGTTCCTGATGGATCAGCCGTCGATTCCGAAAGCCGGCTGACCGGTCGCGCCCCCGGTGCCACCTACACCGACACTGCGGCGCGCAGCGTTGCCTCGGGGATTTCGGCCTTGGTGCCCGACAGCGCCACCGCGCCGCGCTTCAGCACATAGAACCGGTCGGCCAGGCCGTAGGCAAAGTCGAAATACTGTTCGACCAGCACGATGGCCATGTCGCCCCGGTCGCGCAGATAGGCGATGACGCGGCCGATCTGCTGGATGATGTTGGGCTGAATGCCCTCGGTCGGCTCGTCCAGCAGCAAAAGCTTCGGGCGCATGATCATCGCGCGCCCGATGGCCAGTTGCTGCTGCTGCCCGCCCGACAGATCGCCGCCGCGCCGGTTCTGCATGTCGCGCAGCACCGGGAACAGCTCGAAAATCTCGTCGGGGATGCGGTGGTCCGCCTTCGGCAGCAAGGCAAAGCCGGTCTCGAGGTTCTCGCGCACCGTCAGCAGCGGAAAGATCATCCGCCCCTGCGGCACATAGCCCAGCCCCCGCCGCGCCATGGCCTGCGGCGGCACCCGACCCACCTGTTCCCCGTCCAGCGCCAGCGTTCCGCCCGACCGCAGATGCGTGCCCGCGATGGCCTTCAGAAGCGAGGTCTTGCCAACCCCGTTGGTGCCCACAAGACAGGTCACCTGACCCTTATCGGCGATCATCGAGATGCCGTTCAGAATCTGCGACCCGCCGTAGTGCAGGGTCAGGTTCTCGACCTTCAGCATCGCCCGTTGCCTTTCAGGCCGAAGTGGAACCCGGTTCTGCCGCCCGAAAGGCGGGCAGGCGAAGACATGTCAGCGGCCAAGATACACCTCGATCACCTGCGGGTTCTGCGTCACGAAATCCAGACTGCCCTCGGCCAGCACCGCGCCTTCGTGCAGCACCGTCACCCGGCAATCGAGGCGGCGCACGAAATCCATGTCATGCTCCACCACCACCACGGCGCGGGTCTTTGCGGCCTCGACCAGCAGGCGCGTGGTGTGTTCGCGTTCGGCCAGCGTCATTCCCGCGGCGGGTTCGTCCACCAGCAGGAGCCTGGGTTCCTGCGCCAGCAGCATGCCGATTTCCAGCCATTGCTTCTGCCCGTGGCTGAGCTCGCCCGCCTTGCGGCCCAACAGGTCGGCCAGACCGATCTCGGCGGCCAGTTCGGCGACGCGGGCATGGTCGGCGCGCGCGGGGCGGAAGAACAGCACCGCCAGCGGGTTGCGCGGGCGGCGCAGGGCCATCATCAGGTTTTCGGATACAAGCTGGTCCTCGAACACGGTCGGGCGCTGGAACTTGCGGCCTATGCCCGCCTGGGCGATCTGGCTTTCCGACAGGCGCAGCAGCGAGACCGACCGTTCGCCCCACAGCACGTTGCCGCTGTCGGGGCGGGTCTTGCCGGTCACGATGTCCATGAAGGTGGTCTTGCCTGCGCCGTTCGGCCCGATGATCGCCCGCATCTCGGCCGGGCCGATGGCGAAGGACAGGTTGTTGATCGCGCGGAACCCGTCGAAGGTGACCGAGACGCCCTGAACCTCCAGAAGGGTGCTCACTTCACCGCCTCCTTCTCCTGCAGGGCACCCTCGTCGGGGCCAAGCGGCGCGCCCTTGCGGTCGGGGGTGCGCAGGCCCTGGAAGGCATCGAACAGCCCGCCGATGCCCTTGGGGGCCAGGATCGTGACGGCGACGAAGGACAGGCCCAGAACGATCAGCCACCAGTCCACCCACTGGATCGTGGCAAAGCCCAGGTTCACATCCGGCGCGCGCCCGCCGGTGAACCAGCTTGAGACCAGCGACACGAAGGCCGCGCCGATCACCGCCCCGTAAAGCCGCCCGCGCCCGCCGATGGCGACCCAGACCGCCAGATAGACGCTGGCGATGGGCGCGACCTCGGCCGGGTTGATGATCCCCGCCTGCGGATAGTAGAGCGCGCCTGCCAGACCCGCGACCACCGCCGTCAGGGTGAAGACGAACAGCTTGAAGCCTTCGACCGGGTAGCCGAGGAAGCGCACCCGCGCCTCGTCATCGCGGATGCCGCGCAGGACCGACCCGAACTTGCCCGAGACGACCCAGTGGAACAGCAGATATCCGGCGGCGAGCGCTGCCGCCGAGGCCCAGAAGAACCAGATCGAGATCAGGCTTTGCGGAATGGCGTCGGCCCCCGGCAGGTTCTGCAACCCCGACAGCCCGTTGTTGCCGCGCAGGCCGGAATCGTTCTGGAACAGCCACAGGGCGAGGGCCAGCGTCATCGCCTGGGTCAGGATCGACAGATAGACGCCGGTGACACGGCTGCGGAAGGCGAGCCAGCCGAAGACCAGCGCAAGCACCCCCGGCACCAGCACCACCAGCGCCATCTGCGCCCAGAAGGAATGCGCAAAGACCCAGATCGGCGGCAGTTCCGACGCGCCCACCACCCCGAAGATCTGCGTGGCGATGCCGGTCACGATTTCCTCGGGCGTCGGCGGCAGCGGCGAATTGGCGAAGGAGGCGATGACGATGTCCTCGGTCCGGGCATACATCAGCCACATGCCGATCATGTAGCCGCCCAGCCCGAAGAAGGCGAAATGACCAAGCGACAGGATTCCCGTGTAGCCCCAGACCACATCCATCGCCAGCGCCACGAGGCAGAGGCAGAGCGTCTTGCCCAAAGTCTTGACAAAAGAGGTTGAGACAAGACCCGGCCCGTAGGCTTCGGACATCAGGGTGACGGCAACGGTGAAGATGACCAGCAGACCCAGGAAGATGAGCAGCGAAGTGTTGCGGGGATTGAAGGCGATCATCGGGCGCGCCCTTTCGACGGACAGAGCCGGGGGGCCAGCCCCCCGGACCCCCCGGGATATTTATGAACAGAAGACAGAGGGGCGTCGCGGCAGGCCATGCGGATCAATCCCCCGCCGCGCGGCCCTTGAGGGCGATGATCCCCCGAGGCCGGAACTGGATGAAGATGATGATGAAGATGATCATGTAGGTCTGCGCGGCCAGTGTGTTCGACGGGTTCAGCCACTCGATCCCCTTCTGCAGGAAGCCGATCATCGTGGCCCCCAGAAGCGTGCCCCAGATGTTGCCGACACCGCCCACCACCACCGTCATGAAGCTTTGCACGATGTAGTCGGACCCAAGCTCGGACGTGACCTTGGCGAACAGCCCGATGGCAACCCCGGCGATGCCCGCGATGCCCGAGCCAAGGCCGAAGGTCAGCATGTTGATCCGGTCGGGGTTGATGCCCATGCTGGCGGCCATGGCGCGGTTCTGCTGGACGGCGCGCACTTCCAGCCCCAGCCGCGTGCGCTTCATGATGAACAGGAACACGGCCAGGAAGACCAGCGCCAGCACGAAGATCGCGATGCGGATATAGCTGATCGAGACCACGTCGTTGAAGGTCAGCGCGCCGTCGAGCCAGGCGGGCGAGGTCAGCGGCCGGGCCTGCGTGCCGAAGATGTTCTTGGCCAGTTGCTGCAAGGCGATCGAGATGCCGAAGGTGGCCAGCAGCGTCTCCAGCGGGCGGTGATAGAGGCGGCGGATCACCAGCCGCTCCATCACCACACCGGCGAGGAAGGTCACCGCAAAGGCTACGGGCAGCGCCACGAGAATTGAAACGGTGTAGTTGGCGATGACCTGCTGGACGACATAGCCGGTATAGGCGCCCATCATGATGAATTCGCCATGCGCCATGTTGATGACGCGCATCACCCCGAAGGTGATGGCCAGTCCGATGGCGGCAAGGAAATAGATCGAGGCGAGCGACAGGGCATCCAGCGTGAGGTCGATGGCCTGGTTGATCGCGATTCGGGTTTCCGCCGAGCGGAGAACCGCGGCAGCCTCGGTCGCGACCAGGGCCGAGGGTTCGGCATAGGCATCATAGAACACATGCGCCGCAAGGGCGGCGGTCACTTCGGCATCGCTGGCGGCAGGCGGCACCTTGCCGGATGCCTCGAGCGCTTCGTAGGCGAGCACGCGGGCAGTCTCGGTATCCAGATCGGCCACGGCGAAACCGCCGACGGACCCGCCGTCGACATTGGCAACAAGCGCGGTGCGGCGTTCGGCGATGGTCAGGACCGGTTGCAGCGCGCCTGCCGCGACCAGCAGGGCCTGCGCCTCGGACAGCGGAAGGTCTGCGCCGCCGGGTGTCAGGAGACGGGCAACGTTCTCGCCCTCGGGCACGCCGCCTGCGGCAGTGCGGCGGGTGGTTGCGACCAGCGGGTTCAGCGCGGCGCGCACGTCCTGGCCCAGATCGCCGCGGAAGCTGGCGATGGCGGCGATGCGGGCCGCCTCGTCGGGGTCGAAACGTAGGGTCAGCAGACGCTCCAGCCGTTCCTTCTGCGCCTTGACCGCCGGGTCGGTCTCGTCCGCGATGGCGGCGCGCAGCGGGGCCAACTGGGTTGCCGATGGGTCGCGGGCAATGGCATCCAGCGCGGCAAGGCGGCGGGCCGGGTCGGGGTCCGACAACTGGAACTGCACCAGCGCCGCCGCGATCAGGCTGCGGATGCCGGAATTGGGCTTGATCTGGGTGGCGTCGGCCTTGGGCACCGAACCGAGAGCCTCGCCGCTGTCGATGTCGGTCAGTGCCAGCGCGTCGCCTTGGGGGGCTGCATAAACGAACAGGCCGTCGGCCTCGCGGACCCAAAGCGCCTTGTCCTGCCATTTCTCCAGCACCTGCGCTACGCTGGCCAATCCGGACCCGGCCAGCGCGGCGATGGCGGGCTCGATGGTCTTGCGAGAGCTTTTGACGATGGCGTCGCGGTGCTGTTGCAGCAGGGTCTGCACCGGACCGAAGCTGTCCTGCGCGCGCAGCGGGGTGGCCAGCAGCATCAGGCAGGCAAGGGCTGCAAGGAAATGACGCATCATGGTGTGCGGGGGCCTGTGAATGGAAAAGGGCGGGGGCCTGCGGCAGGCCCCCGCCGGACGGCGATCAGTAGTTGGACTTGATCTGCACGCAGGTCTTGGTCTCGGTGTTGTACATCCCGCATTTCAGCGTCTGCCAATCCGAGTCCAGCACGGCCGATTCCGGCAGGAAGTCGGTCCAGGCGTCACCGGCGACCGGCTCGGTCTGGCTGATGATGTCGAACTGGCCATCGGCCTGGATCTCGCCGATCAGCACCGGCTTGGTCAGGTGATGGTTCGGCAGCATCTTGGCGATCCCGCCGGTCAGGTTCGGCACTTCAAGGCCGTACATCGCCTCGCGCACCGCATCGACGTCGGTGGTGCCCGCCTTCTCGACCGCCGCAACCCACATCTTGAAGCCGATCATCGTGGCTTCCATCGGGTCGTTGGTGGTGCGCTTGTCGTTGCCGATGAACTCGTGCCAGCCCTTGATGAAGGCCGCGTTCTCGGGCGTATCCGCCGACTGGAAGTAGTTCCAGGCAGCGAGGTGACCGACAAGGTTCGTCGTGTCGAGGCCCGCGAGTTCTTCCTCGCCCACCGAGAAGGCGATGACCGGGATCGTGTCAGCCGTGACGCCCGCCGCCGCGAGTTCCTTGTAGAAGCCGATGTTGGCGTCGCCGTTGATGGTCGAGATGACGCCGACCTTCTTGCCGTCGGCCCCGAGCGCCACGACGTCGGACACGATCTTGGACCAGTCCGACTGCCCGAACGGCGTGTAGTTGACGAAGATGTCTTCCTTCGGGATGCCCTTCGAGATCAGGTAGGCCTCAAGGATGTTGTTCGTGGTGCGCGGATAGACGTAGTCGGTGCCCAGGAGCGCGAATTTCTTCACGCCCAGTTCGTCCAGCATGTAGTCGGTGGCCGGAATGGCCTGCTGGTTCGGCGCCGCGCCGGTGTAGAAGACGTTGTTCGAGCTTTCCTCGCCCTCATACTGCACCGGGTAGAACAACAGGCCGTTCAGCTCCTCGATCACCGGCAGCACCGACTTGCGGCTGACCGACGTCCAGCAGCCGAAGATCACGTCCACGCCCGACACGGTGATCAGTTCGCGCGCCTTTTCGGCAAACAGCGGCCAGTCCGACGCCGGGTCCACGACCACAGCTTCCAGTTGCCTGCCCAGCAGGCCGCCCTTGGCGTTCTGTTCGGCCACCAGCATCAGGACCGTGTCCTTGAGCGTGGTTTCCGAAATCGCCATCGTTCCCGACAGCGAATGCAGCACGCCGACCTTGATCGGGCCGTCTTCGGCCAGGGCCACGCCCGCCGACAGCGTCGTGGCCAGCACCGCCGAAGCGATGCGGTTGGTGAATGTCTTCATCCTCAGGTGATCCCCTGTTCTTGCCAGCGGCTCGGGGTGGGCAGACATCTCGCGTCTGGAACTCTGACAAGAGACACCCTATGACACCTTCCGCAGCATGTTGTTGCACCCCGTGCGGCGGTGACGGACCGCCAAGTACGATCACTGCCGCACATCCCTTGATCGACACCCGACGGCATCGCCCTGCGAATTGAGCGAATCCGGTCCGCAGGGGGAAGGTTTTTGCGGCAGCGCAGAACCCGGGCCGGACGGGCAAGGTGTGAGTGCCCTTCAAATGTGCGAACTTGCGTCAGGTCGCAAGGAAAGTAGGCGGTTGATCGCTGCGTCCAAGGGCGGAAGGGGCTCGGCCCCCTGTCTCAACGGCTTCGCAGGGAAAGCCTTTGGCGGGCAGCGGCAAGCGCAAGCTGCAGGGTCAGCCCGCCGAAGATGATCGCCGTATCAAGCGCAAGGGACGGTGCGGCCACATCCTTGATCGCCTGCCCCAGAAAGCACAGCATCGACCCAAGGGCAAAGACGGGCAGCGCGTGCCGCCCCATCAGCGCAAGCGGTGCGGCCGGTTGCGACGCGCAGACCCGCCGGACCAGAGGCAGCGACCCAAGAAGATAGGCCAGCGCCAGCATGTGCAGCAGGCGCGGCCAGGCAAGGTAGGTCTTTTCCACCATCCAGAAAAAGCGGTGGACCCCCTGATCGCCCAGCCAGGTCATCGTCTGCGTGAACCCCTCGAACACGGCAGGCACCTTTGACCAGGCCAGGCCGAAGACCAGGATCGCCACGGCGACCGCCTGCCACGACTGGCGGACGGGGTAGAACGTCTGACCCTCGCGCGCCGAAGTGCCCGCCAGCATGCCGATCACGAAGATCAACTGCCACGACAGAGGATTGAAATGCCAGCCGCCGGGATTGGGAAAGTTAGGCAGGTTCCATTCCCGCAGCCCGGTCAGCAGCCAGAGCAGCCCCGAAAGCGCCAGCAGCAGGCGCGGACGACGCTGTGCCAGCCACAGCAGCGCTGGACTGGCAAGCAGCAGCACCGCGTACATCGGCAGGATGTTCAGGTATCCAAGCTGGTGCGTCAGCAGCGGTATGCCGATCAGAAAGCCCGTCGGGTCGCGGAACAGCATCCCCAGTTCGTTGGCGAACAGCAGGCGGTTCGCGTGAAACCACCGTGCGGTCGCAGCCGCGATGGCGATGGCAACCGCCACGGTCAGCAGATGGACAAGATACAGCGTCCAGGCCCGGTGCCAGATGCGCCCGACCGTGGGCCAGTACGGCGGGCGGCGCATGCCCCGGCCATAGGCAAGCCCGGCTGCGAGCCCCGACATCAGCACAAAGCCTTCGGCGGCATCCGACAGGCCGAAGTTGCGGCTGGTCAGCGTCTCGAAAATGGTGCCGGGAACATGGTTGATGAAGATCATCACCAGTGCCAGCCCCCGGAATACGTCAAGGCGCGGGTCGCGCAGCGACCCGGGCGTTCGGGGCAAGGAGGGGTCAGGCATGAACGGGCGCAGCGGCTCCGGCAAGGGCAGCCGGGGCAGGCATCGCCGCCGCACCCGTCCAGACCCGTAGGATATCTTCATGACGCCCGATCACCGGCGAGGGCGCCAGTTCGGACGGCACCACCATCAGGCCCGACCGGCTTTCCCGCGAACTCCACGCGATCACGACCGGCGCAAGGCACATCGGCAGCGCGACCGGCATCAACCAGAGAACCAGATCGGGCGCAACCAGATAGACGCCCCACAGCCCCGCCGCACCGATGACGGCGATCCAGCCGCCCGCCTCCATCCCCTGCATCAGGGTCAGCCGCCCGTCGCCCCGGTTGTTCGCGGGCCAGCCGCCATCCAGCCCGAACAGCACCTGCAGTACCGACCGGGTCTGGAACATCAGCAGGATCGGTGCCATGATCGAAGAGGTCAGCAGTTCAACCGTGGCCGAGGCAAAGCTGCGCAGCGCGCCGCCAAAGCCGCGCGCCCGGCCGGTGGCGATGGCATCCAGCACCATCAGCAGCTTGGGCAGCACCAGCAGCCCGAAGATGCCCACGCCCAGCCCGATGGCCTTGGCCTTTTCGTCCAGCGGAAAGACCGGAAAGGGCCAGTTTGCATCGGGGAAGTAGTCTGGCGGGGCGGAAAACACCTGTGCCGCCACCGAGGCCAGGATGAAGGCCAGCCAGAACAGCGGCACGACATAGGACAGGATGCCCTGCAGGAAGACCCACCTGCTCCACCCCTTCAGGCCGGGGGCCAGCAGCAGGCGGCCGTGCTGCAGGTTGCCCTGGCACCAGCGGCGGTCGCGTTTCGCATGGTCGATGATGTTCTCGGGGCCCTCCTCGAACGAGCCCTCCAGATCGTCGTCCAGCCGCACCGTCCAGCCCGCCCGCGCGAGCAGCGCCGCCTCGACATAGTCATGGCTCAGGATATGCCCGCCGAACGGGGGCGGCCCCGAAAGCTCGGGCAGGCCGCAGCTTGCTGCAAAGGCGCGGGTACGCACGATTGCGTTGTGGCCCCAGAACGGGCCGGTGCGGCCCTGCATCATCGCCAGACCGCGCGCGAAGACCGGCGAATAGAAACTTGCCGAAAACTGCATCGTGCGCCCGAAGCGCGACCGTGCGTTGATCACGCGCGGCAGGCTTTGCAGCAGGCCAAGGCGTGGGTCGGCCTCCATCCGGCGCACCATCTCCAGGATCGTCTCGCCTTCCATCAGGCTGTCGGCATCCAGAATCAGCGCGTGGTCATAGGCTGCGCCGGACCGCGTGATGAAATCCTCGATATTGCCTGCCTTCTTGCCGGTGTTCGCCGTGCGGCGGCGATAGAAGATGCGCCCGGCGGCCCTTCGGTCACGGATCAGGCGCAGGAACCACAGCCGCTCCTGTTCCGCGATGCGGTCGTTGCGGGTGTCGGACAGGATCGCGAAATGGACCACGGCGTCAGAGCCGGTTGCCACAACCGATGCATCCATCGCCGCCACGCGGGCAAAGGTGGTCACCGGGTCCTCGTTGTAGACCGGCACCAGGACCACGGTCCGTGCGGTGATCGGACCAGAGGGCACGAAAACGGGCTGTGCCCGCGTCGTCAGCCCCAGAAGACCCTGCGCCGCGCCCCAGGCCAACCAGAAGGTCGACAGAAGGATCAGCATGCTGCGCAGCAGGTCGATCCCGTCCAGACCGTCAGCCGCCCCGAACTGCAGGAACATCATGAACCCGGTCAGCGCGGCCAGCAGGCTGACCGCAAAGACCAGTGCGCGCGATCCTGCCGTGCGTGCACGGCGAATGTCTGGCCCGGCAGCGGCCACCGCCTAGCCCCGGCTGGCGCGTGCGGCGAAGGGGCGCAGCAGTGCTGAGATCAGCCCGCTGCCGACCTCGCCCACCGGTTCCAGCCGCTGCTTTGGCATCGCCAGCGGCGCATCGGGCAGGGCCCCGATCTGCGCGACCAACTGCACGATCTGGCCGCTGTCGAAACCGTTCTCGCCCGCGTTCATGCCACAACCCATTGATACAGCCACTGTTCGGTCAGCTTGCGGCCGAACCCCGCGACATGCGCCGCCAGTTCCACCGTCGCACCGGGTTCCGCCGCGACGTCCACTACCAGCCGCCAGGTGTTGGTCTGCGGCACCGGTGACAGGATCTGCGTCATGATCTGCCCGCCGGTGACCGAGGTCACCGCTTCGACCTTGGCATCCTCGCCAAGGGCTGCAAGCAGGCCGCCGCGGAAATCGATCACGAACTTGCGGATGCCCGCCGTGGCTTCGACCCCCGACACGCCGCCGACGCCCGACCGGGTTTCGGCCACATAGGCGCGTCCGTCACCATCGTCATGCGGCAGGTTGCCCCACCGCAGCCGATAGCTGAACTCGCGCGATTCGCCCGCCTTGACGGGTGCTTCGGGAATCCAGAAGGCAACGATGTTGTCGTTGATCTCCAGATCGGTCGGAATCTCGAACAGCCGAACCGTTCCGCGGCCCCAGTCGCCGATCGGCTCCACGTCCAGCGAGGGGCGCAGTTCGTAATGCGCCGACGGGTCCTGATAATTCACGAAATCGCGGTCGCGCTGGTGCAGGCCAAAGCTGCGCGGGTTTTCCTCGGCAAAGTAGGACCCGGCCAGACGGACAGGGTTGTTCAGCGGACGCCACAGGATATCGCCATCCGCCCGCACGATGCGCAGCCCGTCGCTGTCATGCACGTTGGGGCGATAGTCGTCGAACTGGTGGCGGTTCTGCTGCGAAAACAGGAACATCGAGGTCAGGGGCGCAACCCCCAACTGCTCGACATCGGTGCGGAAGAACAGCCGGGCCGTAACCTCCATGACCGTCTCGGCACCCGGCGTGATGACGAACCGGTAGGCCCCTGTCACGCTTGGGCTTTCCAGCGTGGCATGGACTGTGATCGTTTCCCGGAAGGCACCCGGCCGTTCGATGTAGAACCGCGAAAAGCGCGGGAATTCCTCGGCCTGTGACAGGCCGGTGTTGATGCCCAGGCCGCGCGCGGACAGGCCATAGGCGTTGCCGCGGCCAAGCGCCCGGAAATAGCTGGCCCCAAGGAATGCAGCCAGTTCGTCCCAGACATCGGGGCGGTTCAGCGGGTGGTGCAGCCGGAACCCCGCCACGCCCGGCATCTCGGCATGTTCGGGAATGCGGGTCGCCAGGTCGTTCAGGTATTCGAAGTCGTCGGTGCTGATCGGCATGGGCGTCGCCTGGTCGCCCGATACCTCGAACAGCAGCACAGGTTCCTTGAACAGCCATCCCATCGAGAACGCCTGCAACCGGAAGAAGCTGTCGTCCTCGGCCCACCGCGCCCGGTCGGGCCGGAACCGGATCAGGCGGTAATCGTCATATTTCAGGTCGTCGAGGAAGCTGGGCGTCACCGTCGGCGCTGCGTAAGGCAGCGCGGCCAGATCCCGCATCTCGGCGGTCAACGTGTCGAACGAGAATTGCTGCGGCGCGGCAGGTGCGGCGGCCCCGTCAGCCAGCGCCCGAAGCGGCAGTGCCGTGGTGGCCAGAAGCATGGCTCCGACCGACCCGAGAGCCAGAACGGAACGGCGGTTCAGTCGCGGGTTTTCCAGTACTGTGGCACGCATCCCGGATTCAGTTTCCCATTAATTTCTGCGCCCTAGGTCGCATGCCCTGCGCGCGTTTGCCAGATTCGCTATACTGCGATCTGGTCAAGCCTGCCATGCAGTGCAATCATGGCTCACGCAAAGGGGACAATCGGTCGCGCCCGCGTGAGGGTCTGAAACACTCTTTCCTATGGCTGTGCGCATGCAGCATTCCCCGCGAACACCGATGGCACTCTGCGCTGCGGCAGGCAAGGACCCCGCCTTGCCCGCGCGGAAGTCTGGCAGGGAATCGCCGAAAAAACACGCAATCCGAACGCAAAGCGGCGGAATTCTGCGTCAGACGCGGTCTGGCGCGGGCTACCCGCGCAGGTAATCCTGCAGAACAGCCGCCGTACCGCGCGACCACAGGTCATTCAACGCTCGGGTGAACTCGGCGATCACCGCAGGGTCGCGGCCTGTCGCGCCATAGATGTCGTCCATGGCCAGCCACCGCGCCGGCTCGGCGCGCGCCGTCTGCGCGGTTTCGGTCAGCCGCCCCCAGTTGGGATCGTTGGGCGCGATCACCGCGCCGCTGTCGCTGACCCCGGCGCAATAGCGGCACCAGAGCGCCGATTCGAGGATCAGCCCCCTCGGCACCCGTCCCGCCGCAAGGTTGTCGCGCAGGGATGGCAGGATGAACTTCGGCTGCCGGTTCGACCCGTCCAGGCACAGCCTGCGAATCGTGTCGGCAATCTCGGGGTTGGCAAAGCGGGACTGGATCAGCGTGAAATAGGCGGTCAGGTCGGTGTCGGGCACGGGCGGGACCAGCGGGATGATCTCGTCCCGCTCCACCTTGTCCAGAAAGCCCGCGATCAGCGGATGGGCCATCGCCTCGTGCACCAGGTCGATATCCATCAAGCCGCCCGGATAGGCGATGATCGCATGGCCGCCGTTCAGGATGCGGATCTTCATCGCCTCATAGGCGTGGACATGGGGGGTGAAGGTCACGCCGACCCGTTCCAGCGGCGGCCGACCCGCAGGGAAGTTGTCTTCCAGAACCCATTGCCGAAAGGGTTCGCAGGTTACGGGAACGGGGTCCTTCAGGCCAAAGCTGGCAGCCAAGGCCCGTTCACGCGGACCGGTCGCCGGGGTGATCCTGTCCACCATACCGTTCGGGAAAGCGACGTTCGCCTCAACCCAGTCGGCCAGGCCCTGGTCCGACAGCCGCGCAAGGCCCGTTACGGCATCATGGGTCACATGCCCGTTGCCCGGCAGGTTGTCGCAGGACATGACGGTGAAGGGAACGACTCCCGCCGCCCGGCGCAGCTTCAGCGCCGCAAGGATTGCGCCGAAGGCGGTCGCGGGCCGGCCGGGGGCGGCACCATCCGCCACGATCTCGGGCGCGGTCGGATCAAAGCGGCCGGTCGCAGGATCGACGAAGTAGCCGCCTTCCGTCACGGTCAGCGAGACGATGCGGATCGCCGGATCGGCCATCGCGACGATCAGCGCGGCATTGTCGGGCTGCACCTCGACAAAGCCCGTCATCGCCCCGACCCGTCGGGCCCGGTGGCCCGCCGGATCAAGCTCGATCACCGTGGACAGACAATCCTGCGCCAGAAGCGCGTCGCGCATCCGGGCATCGCCCTCGCGCACCCCTGCGCCCAGGATCGCCCAGTCATGGCCAAGCCCCATCGCGAACAGGTCATCCAGATAGACGGCCTGATGCGCGCGGTGAAAGTTGCCAAGGCCGATGTGCACGATGCCGGGGGTCAGCCGGGCGCGGTCATAGGCGGGAAGGGCGACATCCCTGGTCATTTCAGCTCATCCATTGCCCGCCATCCACATTCAGCGTCTGCGCCACGATGTATTCCGCCTCGGCCGAGGCAAGGAACACCGCCGCCCCGGTCAGATCACCCGGCAATCCCATCCGGCCATAGGGAACACCCTGCCCGACCTCGCGCTTTTTCTGGCCGGGGGCCTTGCCCTCGTACCTGGCAAACAGCGCATCCACCTGGTCCCACATGGGCGTATCGACCACCCCGGGGGCAATGCCGTTCACATTGATGCCGTGGCGGATCAGGTCCAGCCCCGCCGATTGCGTCAGGCTGATGACGGCGGCCTTGCTGGCGCAATAGACGGCAACCAGCGCCTCGCCCCGCCGCCCGGCCTGGCTTGCCATGTTGATGATCTTGCCGCCGCGCCCCTGTGCAATCATGCGCCGCGCCACCGCCTGCAGCGGAAACAGCGTGCCCGCCACGTTCACGCTGAAGATGCGGTCATAGCTTTCGCGGGTGATCTCGACGATGGGTGCAAGATCGAAGACTGCGGCGTTGTTCAGCAGGATGTCGATGCCCCCGCCCCAGTCGGCCGCCGCCGCCACGCCCGCGTCGATGGACGCCTGATCGGTCACGTTCATCGTGACGCCCAATGCCCGTTCGCCCAGTGCCGCCGCCGCCGCCTCGGCCCCGGTCACGTCCGCAAGGACCACCCGCGCCCCCTCGCGCAGGTACGCCTCGGCAAAGGCCAGCCCGATGCCGCGTGCGGCCCCGGTGATGATGGCGGTCTTGTCCTGCAATCTCATCTCAGATGATCCTCGCTCCCTTGGCATCGAACCGATGCAGCTTGTCGGCCTGCGGTGTCAGCCAGACCCTGTCACCGTGGCGCAGCCCCACCTCGCCGCCTGCGCGCACGTTCAGCGTGCCGTGGTCGCTGTGCACATGCAGGAACGTGTCGGACCCCAGATGCTCGGAAATGCCCACGGTTCCGGCCCAGGTGCCGGCATTCGACGAGATATCCAGATGTTCGGGCCGGATGCCGATGGTCGCAGCCCCCTCGGCCGCCGCTGCAGCGCCCTCGATCAGGTTCATCTTCGGGCTGCCGATGAACCCTGCCACAAAGACGTTGCGCGGGGTGCGGTACAACTCCAGCGGGCTGCCGACCTGCTCTACCCGCCCGGCATTCAGCACCACGATCTTGTCGGCCATGGTCATGGCCTCCACCTGGTCGTGGGTCACATAGACCATCGTGGTCTTCAGGGTCTGGTGCAGCTCGCTGATCTCGAGCCGCATGTTGACCCGCAAGGCGGCATCAAGGTTCGACAGCGGTTCGTCGAACAGGAACGCCTTGGGTTCGCGCACGATGGCCCGCCCGATGGCAACGCGCTGGCGCTGGCCGCCCGAAAGCTGGCCCGGACGCCGGTCGATATAGGCGCTCAGGTTCAGGACCTTGGCCGCCGCATCCACCTTCCGCGCGATCTCGTCGGGGGGCAGGCCCGCCATCTTCAGCGGAAAGGCGATGTTCCTGCGGACCGACATGTGCGGGTAGAGCGCATAGCTTTGAAACACCATCGCCAGCCCGCGTTTCGCAGGCGGCAGGGTGGTCGCATCCACCCCGTCGATCTGGATCACCCCGCCCGACACATCCTCCAGCCCCGCGATCAGCCGCAAGAGCGTGGACTTGCCGCAGCCCGAAGGGCCGACAAAGACGACGAACTCGCCCTCGTCGATGTCCAGGTCGATCTCCGGAATGACGGCAACCTCGCCAAAGCGTTTCTGGACATTGCGCAGGGTGATCTTGCCCATGCCGGTTCTTCCTATTTTACCGCGCCGAAGGTCAGGCCGCGGACAAGTTGCTTCTGGCTGAACCAGCCCAGGATCAGGATCGGCGCGATGGCCATGACCGATGCCGCGCTGAGCTTGGCGTAGAACAGCCCCTCGGGGCTGGAATAGCTGGCGATGAAGGCGGTCAGGGGGGCGGCATCGCTTGCCGTCAACCGCAGCGTCCAGAACGCCTCGTTCCAGGCAAGGATCACGTTCAGAAGCAGCGTCGAGGCAATGCCGGGTACCGCCATCGGTGCCAGGATATACAGGATTTCGCGCTTCAGGTCGGCCCCGTCCATCCGGCAGGCTTCTAGGATTTCTCCCGGGATTTCCTTGAAATAGGTGTACAGCATCCAGACGATGATCGGCAGGTTGATCAGCGTCAGCACCCCCACCAGCCCCGCCAGCGTGTCCAGAAGCCCGAAGTCGCGGAAGATCAGGTACATCGGCACCAGAACGCCCGCCGCCGGCATCATCTTGGTCGACAGCATCCACATCAGCAGGTCCTTGGTCCGCCGACCCGGAACAAAGGCCATGGCCCAGGCCGCCGGTATCGCGATCAGCAGGCCGATCAGCGTGGACCCGACCGAGATCACCACCGAATTCCAGAAATGCTTGAAATAGTCCGACCGTTCCTGCACCTCGGCATAGGCCTCGAAGGTCCAGGGTGCCCGCAGCATCGCCAAGGGTGCGGCAATCGCATCGCCTTCGGACTTGAACGACAGCACCACGATCCACAGGATCGGAAAGAAGATCACAAGGCCGATGGTCCAGGCAAGGATGCCGGTCAGCAGGCTGCGGCGGGCGGAGACGGCGCGTGCCATGGTTCAGGTCTCCAGGTTCTTGCCGATCGCGCGCATCAGGAAGAACGCGACGATGTTGGCCAGGATGATCGCGATTACGCCGCCCGCAGCCCCCATGCCCACGTCGTTGTCCACGATCGAGGCGAGGTAGACCAGGAACGGCAGGTTCAGCGAGGCGGTGCCCGGCCCCCCGTTGGTGGTGACAAGAATTTCGGCATAGACCGACAGAAGAAAGATCGTCTGGATCAGGATCACCACCGTGATCGCCCGCGTCATGTGCGGCAGCACGATGTAGACAAAGCGCGACCAGGCCCCCGCCCCGTCCATCTCGGCCGCCTCGATCTGCTCGCGGTCAAGGCTCTGCAACGCGGTCAGCAGGATCAGCGTGGCAAAGGGCAGCCATTGCCAGGCCACCATGATGATGACCGACATCAGCGGTGCCTGCCCGAGGAAATCGAACCCGGCCTGCGCCCCGAAGGCTTGCGCGATATGGCCGAAAAAGCCGTTCACCGGGTTCATGAACATGTTCTTCCAGACCAGCGCCGATACGGTGGGCATCACGAAGAACGGTGCCAGAACCAGCAGCCGCACGATCCCCTGCCCCCGGAACGGCTGGTCCAGCAGCAGGGCCAGCAGGATGCCGCCGATGGTGGTGATCGCCAGAACCCCCAGCACCAGCACCAGCGTGTTGCGGATCGCGGCACCAAAGCGGAAATCCGTGACGAAGTACCGATAGTTGTCCCAGCCCGCAAAGCCGGTCCGGTCGGGATACAGCAGGTTGTACTGCTGGAAACTGAACCACAGCGTCATCGCCAGCGGCACGATCATCCAGATCAGCAGCACGCCCACGGCGGGCGAGATCATCAGGCGCGCGGCAGCGCGGGAATGCTGGGTGGCCATGACGTCAGGTCCTTGGTCCCGGGCCCGGATGAAACCTTTCAGGCTTCATCTTGGCGAAAATATCCCACGGGGGTCCGGGGGTGTGAAACCCCCGGCGGTGGGGGCATGAAGCCGCTTGGGAAGGAAGAAGCGGCGGGGCCGATCCGCGAACCGGTCCCGCCATGAGAGGACGGCCTACTTGAGGTACCCGGCCTTGGTCATCTCGCGCGTGGTCAGGTCCTGCGCCGCCGCCAGACCGTCCTCAAGCGAGGTCGTGCCGGCCAGCACCGCCGAGAACTGCTGCCCCACCGCCGTGCCGATGCCCTGGAACTCGGGGATCGCCACGAACTGCACGCCCACATACGGCACCGGATCGACCGTCGGCTTCGTCGGATCGGCGGTGTTGATGCTGTCGATGGTCATCTTGGCGAAGGGAATCTTGGCGTATTCCGGGTTCGCGTACAGCGAAGACCGGGTACCCGGAGGCACGTTTGCCCAGCCTTCCTTCGATGCCACCAGCGCAAGGTAGTCCTTGTTGGTCGCCCAGTTCACGAAGGTCTTGGCCGCATCCGCCTTCTGCGTGCCTGCCGGGATCGCAAGGCTCCAGGCCCATAGCCAGTTGCCCCGCTTGCCAAGGCCGTTGTCCGGCGCAAGGGCAAAGCCCACCTTGTCGGCCACGGTCGAATCCTTGCCGGTCACGAACGACGCGGCAACGGTCGCGTCGATCCACATGCCACACTTGCCCTGCTGGAACAGCGCGAGGTTCTCGTTGAACCCGTTGTTGCTGGCACCGGGGGGGCCGTAGTTGGTCATCAGGTCCAGATAGAAGGTCAGCGTGTCCTTCCAGGGCTGGCCGTCGAACTGCGGCTTCCAGTCCATGTCGAACCACTTTGCGCCGAAGGAATTCGACATGGCCGTCAGGAAGGCCATGTTCTCGCCCCAGCCCGCCTTGCCGCGCAGGCAGATGCCGTAGATGCCGGCGTCCTTGTCGGTCATCCCGGCGGCAGCCGCCTTGATGTCGGCCCAGGTCGGCGCCTCGGGCATCTTCAGCCCGGCCTTTTCCATCAGGTCGGTGCGGTACATGACCATCGAGCTTTCGCCGTAGAAGGGCGAGGCATAGAGGTTGCCGTCCACCGTCAGGCCACCCCGGATCGCGGGCAGCAGGTCGTCGGCATCATAGTCGGCGGGAAGGTCGTTCAGGCTGACAAGCCAACCCTGCTTGCCCCAGATCGGAACCTCGTAGGTGCCGATGGTCAGCACGTCGAACTGGCCGCCCTTGGTGGCGATGTCGGTGGTCACGCGCTGGCGCAGCTCGTTTTCTTCCAGCGTCACCCATTCCACCTTGATGTCCGGGTGCTTGGCATAGAAGTCGTCCATCAGACCCTGCATGCGGATCATGTCGCCGTTGTTCACGGTGGCCACGGTGATGGTGGTGGTCTCGGCGAGGGCTGCGGTCGCAAGGCATACGGCAGCCGACGCGCCCAAAAGGGCGCGAAGCGTGAATGTCATCGGTATCCTCCCATATCGGCGATTGAGCAAATCATCGCCTTGTGAGCAATTACCCACACTGGGAGCCGTTCCGTCAACAGTCTTGTTGCCCTGCCGATTTAATTTTGGGCGGAAAGAAAATCGGCCCTGCGGTCATTCCCGCGCAAGGACGGCCCGCGCGGTCGCCTCGTCGGTGACCAGTCCGTTCAGGATGCGGGATTTCAGCGCGGCGTGGATCGCGCCGACCTTGGACCTGCCCGCCGCAATGCCGATCACCGGACGGTCCAGACCCGGGGTCACCCGCACCCCGCCGACCCGGGTATTCGTGCCCAGGTCCAGATAGCGGCCATCAGAATCATAGACCCAGCCCGCAACCTCGCCCTCGGCACCCGCCGCCTGCATCGTCGCAAGGTCTTCGGCGGTGACAAAGCCATCGGCCAGAAGGGGCGCGTCATTGCCCATCTGGCCGACGCCCACGAAGGTCACGTCGGCCTTCCGCGCCAGGTCCACCACCCGGCGCACCGGGGCCAGCGCCTGAAAGGCCGCGTTCTCTTCCGCCGTGTCGGATATCACCGGCACCGGCATCGGGTAGTGCGGCGCACGCACCTTGTCGGCGATGCGCATGATGACATCGAAGAAGCTGGCCGAACCATCCGGCGCGATGTTCCCGATCAGCGAGACAAGGCGATGGTGGTCCGCCTCCATCGTGTTGATCGCATCGACGGTGGCCCGCAGGGCGCGCCCCGTTCCAAGCGCAATCACCAGCGGCTCGGGCATGCGCAGGAACCGCTCCACCTCGGCTGCGGCCGTGGGGGCGATGGCGGCCACCGGATCGCCGCCTTCGCCCATGCCGGGTGCGACCCGGCAGCGCGTCATGCGGTAGCGCGCCTTCAGCGCGGCTTCCAGGTCGATGCAGGCGGCGATCCGATGCTCAAGCCGCACATGGATCAGCCCTTCGGCCATGGCACGGCTGACCAGCCGTTGCGCCCGCTGGCGCGACACGCCCAGTTCGCGCGCGATCTGGTCCTGCGTCAGCCCGCCCACATAGTACAGCCAGCCGGCCCGGGCGGCGTCGTCCGAAGGGCTGGAGTCAGGGTCGGAAAGCTGGTTCATCCGGTCACACGGCGGCGCAGGCAGACGCAGGCAGGGCATCCGGTCGGCACAGATCGGGCCGCAGCCTGAACAGGCCGTCGAACCGGTCGATCACCTGATGCGGACGTGCGTCATCGGGGGGCGTCAGGTCAAGCCCGTGCAGATGCGTGCCTCCGGTGAACCGCCACACTTCCATCCCGGCCGCCAGTCCCGCCCGCACGCCGTTCACGCTGTCCTCGATCACAAGGCACCGTGCAGGATCGACCCCCATGCGGGCAGCGGCGTGCAGGAACAGATCGGGCGCAGGCTTGCCGCGGGCAACCTCGCTTGCCGTAAAACTGCGGCCCGCGAACAGCGGCGCAAGCCCGGTCAGCTCCAGCGACCGCCGCAACCGTTCCGGACTGGATGACGTGGCCAGGCAATAGGGACGGTCCAGTGCGGCAATCACCGGCTCGACCCCCGGCATCACCTTCAGGTCCCGCTCGAAGGCCGCCAGCAGACGCGCCCGGTAATCGGCCTCGAACCGGTCCGGCAGGGCAACGCCCCACCGCTCGCGCACCTCTTTCAGAACCACCGGATAGCTGCGGCCAAGGAAATGGCTGCTGACAAAGGCCATGTCCATGTCCACGCCATAACCCGCCAGTTCGGCAATCAGCATGCGGGCGCTGATGACCTCGCTGTCGATCAGCACCCCGTCGCAATCAAAGATGACCAGTTCCGTCCCGCTCATCCCGTCAGCTTAGGCCCCTGCGTCCCGCAGGTCCACCGTTCCGGCACCCATGGACGCTAGCCGAAGAAGCCGGCGGCCTGAATGACCGGCCCGACCTCCTCCCAACCGCGCCAGATCATGTCGAGCGCGACGTAAAGAATGATCGCCAGACCGATGTAGGCGATCCAGCGATACCTGTTCAGCAGACGGGCGATGAACGATGCGGCAAGCCCCATCAACGCGATGGACAGCATGAGGCCGAACACCAGGATCGTCGGATGTTCCCGCGCGGCCCCGGCCACGGCCAGCACGTTGTCCAGAGACATCGACACATCGGCGATCACGATCTGGATCACCGCCTGCTTCAGCGACTTGCGGGGCGCGCCCCCGGCGACGGTGCCGTCCGCGTTCAGGTCCGCATTGGCCAACGCCTCGACCGACTGAAGCTCTGCCTCGGCATGCCCGGCCCGAAGTTCGCGCCACATCTTCCAGCAGACCCACAACAGCAGGATGCCGCCCATCAGGAGCAGCCCGACGATGGCCAGCAATTGCACCGTCACCAGGGCAAAACCGATCCGCATCACCGTCGCCGCGATGATCCCGATCAGGATGGCGTTGCGGCGCTGGTCCACCGGCAGGCCGGCTGCGGCCAGACCGATCACGATGGCGTTGTCCCCCGCCAGGACAAGATCGATCATGATGACCTGCATCAAAGCCGTCAGACCCTCGGCAGTAAAGATTTCCATGGGCAGCGCACTCCGGCAAGGTCGATCGCCCCGCTTGGTAAGCCTTGCCTGACCCAACATCAATCGGGTTTCCACCGGGCCATGCGGTCCGGCCGCGACCACCGGGACACTGTGCGGGGCCTGCCCATGGGGCTGCCGGGAAAGTCCGTTCCCTTTTTCGGCCTTTCAAGCGGCTTGATTTTTCGCACCCCGGAAGGCATTATCAGCTTGCGACGTTATCCTATCGACCACTGTCTCCGCTATCGGCACAGTCCCTCGATCTTGCGCTGACTGAGCCGGGCCGCCGCACTACCGCGGGCGGCGAGTTAAGAGGAGACTTCACGATGGCCAAGGGCACCGTGAAATGGTTCAATGAAACCAAAGGCTACGGCTTCATCGCCCCGGAAGGCGGCCGCAAGGACGTGTTCGTGCACATCACCGCGCTGGAACGTGCGGGCCTGCGTTCGCTGAAGGACGGCCAGGCCGTGACCTTCGACATCGAGTCGGGCCGCGACGGCCGCGAATCGGCAACGAACCTCGCGCTGGCCTGAGCCACCGCGATCAGCGGAATTCGAAAAGGCGGGCCGTCGGGTCCGCCTTTTTGCTATCGGTGATCCGCCAGGATCAGTTCGGATCCGCGCCAGCCCAGCATCATCGCAGGCGCGTTGGTGTTGCCCGCGATCAGCGTCGGAAACGCCGAGGCGTCGCAGACCCGCAGCCCCGCCACCCCATGCACCCGCAGGCGCGGGTCCACGACTGCGGTCGCAGGGTCCGGCCCCATCCGGGCGGTACAGGACGGATGATAGACCGTGCCGCTGCGCGCGCGGAAATCGGCGATGAGTTCCTCGTCGGTCCGGCATTCGGGGCCGGGGCGCAGTTCGGCGTCGATCAGGTCGGCTAGCGGCTTTGTGGCCGCCAGCAGACGCAGGAACTTCACCGCCGCCAGCATCTCCTGCACGTCATGGTCGGTGGAATAGGCATTGGCCGTGATGACCGGCGGCACCATCGGATCGGACGAGCGGATGCGGATATTCCCGCGGCTGGTCGGGCGGCAGTTCGACAGGCCAAGCGACATGCCGGGAAAGGGGTCCGGCGACAGGATCGGCCGTTCGCCCTCACGCGGGATCAGGGTTGAAAACGCCTGCATGTAAAGCTGCATGTTCGGGCGCGGCAGGTCGGGGCGCGTGCGGAAGAACCCGCCCCCGTGGTTGATCGACAGGCTCAGCGGCCCGCTGCGCGTCAGCAGGTACTGCATCCCCACCCGCAGCTTGCCCCACCAGGGCCGCAGCGTGTCGTTCAGCGTCGGCACCTTCATCCGGTAGGTGTAGTTCAGCCCCTGATGGTCGTTCAGATGGTCGCCCACGTTGGGATTGTCGCGCCGCACCTCGATGCCGTGTCGGCGCAGCAGCGCCCCCGGCCCGATGCCCGACAGCTGCAGCAACTGCGGCGAGTTGATCGCGCCCCCGGCAAGGATCACCTCGGCCCGCGCCCGGATCACCCGCCGCGCGCCGCCCTGCACCACCTCGACGCCCGTGGCGCGCCCGCTCTCGATCACCACGCGCGTCACCATCGCGCGGGTCATGACCTTCAGGTTCGCCCGCCGCATCGCCGGGCGCAGGAAGGCGCGCGCCGCCGAGTTGCGCCGACCGTCCTTCACCGTAAGTTGGTAATGCCCCGCGCCCTCCTGCTCGGCCCCGTTGAAGTCGGGGTTGCGGCGCAGCCCCGTCGCCTCGCAGGCGGCGACAAAGGGGGCAACAAGCGGATGCAGATCGCGGGTATTGGCGCTGACGAACAGCGGCCCGCCCTGCCCGCGCCAGGCGTCAGACCCCGCCTCGTTGTCCTCCATCGCGCGGTAGGCCGCCAGCACTTCGTCCCAGCCCCAGCCGGTGTTGCCAAGCGCCGCCCAGTCCTCGTAATCCGCCCGGTGGCCGCGGACATAGACCATCGCGTTGATGGATGACGACCCGCCCAGCACCTTGCCGCGCGGCCAGTAGTCGCTTTGCCCCGCCAGCCCCGGATCGGCCTCGGTCCGATAGCACCAGTTCACCGCCGGGTCATAGAACAGCTTGCCATAGCCCAACGGCATCTGGACGAAAAAGCGCAGGTCGCTGCCCCCGGCCTCGATCACCAGCACCTTGAAGCGCCCGTCCGCAGTCAGCCGGTCGGCCAGAACGGACCCCGCCGAGCCTGCCCCCACGATGATGAAATCCGCCTCGTCCACGCCTGCCTGCCCCGGTTTTTCCGAAAGACACTAGCGGCACCGGGCGGAATGGCCCGGCCAAAAGCGACAGGATGCGTCGCAAGGGGCAATGTCGGAACCGGAGTCGGCGCCCCGTAGGGTGCGTGCTCGCACGCACCGCCCCCCGGCCCTCGGTCCTGTCGCGGCCCGGGACCGGCGCGATGTCCCGAATCTACCCCCTCAGCGGATAGCGATCCGCTTCCGCAAACACGTCGATTACCCGCGTCCCACGCCTGATCTCCGCGCCATGCAGCACGCCCGGCGCAATGGTGTAGCTGTCGCCGGGGCGGTAGACTTTTGTCTCGTCGCCGATGGTAAAGGTGATCTCGCCCTCCACCACCGTGCCCCACTGCGCGCCATGGGAATGCATCGGCAGCGTCACGTCCTTGAGGAAGGTGAAGAAGATGACCAGACCGGCCTCGGACCGGATCGCGCGGGTCTGCACCACGTCCTCGGGAAAGGGCAGAGCAAGGGCAGGGAAGGCGTCGAAGAAATCTGGGAAAGGCATGGGGTGCTCCTGTTTCTGGTCAGTTCGTCTCGAACTTCGCCCGGTAGCGCGGAACGAAAAAGGCGGCAAAGGCCTTGACCTCGGGGCGGCGCCAGGCAGCGGGGCTGATCACCAGCCAGACGGATGGGCACGCTTCCGGGGGAAGGTCGAAGCATTTGACGACATGCCCCGGGTCCAGCGACGTGCGCGTGGGCAACCAGCCGATCCCGCTGCCCATCATGATCGCGGCCTCGGTGCCCGTCAGGCCGGGGAACCGCACGGCGATCTGGTCCGGCGCGATCCGCGCCGCCAGCCAGCGGTCCGCCTGCCATGCTGCATCCCCGCCATCGCGCAGGATGAACCGGTGCGCCGCAAGTTCTGCCTCGCACGACGGCAGGCCATGCTCCGCTGCATAGGACCGCGAGGCGAACAGCGACATCCCGACCACCCGAATCCGGCGGCAGATCAGCGACGGATCGTCGATCCTGTCAGCGCCCCGGATCGCCACGTCGGCCTGACCCGCCGCAAGGTCGAGCTTTTCGTCGCTCGGAATCAGGTCGAGCGGCACATCGGGATGCAGGCGCAGGAACTCCTCCAGCACCGATGTCAGCCGGATGGTGAAGGCCCCCATGAATCCGGTCAGCCTGATCCGGCGCGACCGTGCGGTGACCCGTTGACCGGCAGTTCGGATCAGCCCGGCGGCGGAGCCTTCCATCGCCTCGGCATCGGCCATCAGCGCCCGCGCATCATCCGTCGGGTGAAACCCCTGCGTGTCCCGCTCGAACAGCACCAGGCCAAGCGCGTGCTCCAGCACGTCGATCCGCCGCGCCACGGTGGGCTGCGACAGCCCGAGCGCCTTCGAGGCCGCCAACGTCGAGCCCGCCCGCATCACGGCCAGGAACACCCGCACGTCGGACCAGTCGCGGAAGGCGCTATTCATTTCTGTAGAGCACCACAATGCCGCGCCGGATACCAGAAAAATCCCCTTGGCCCCACCCTGATCCCGCAATCGGATGAAAGGGATCAGATCATGACCGTTGCTCTTGCGCCGTTCCGCCTGCCCCGCCTGTCGTCCCTGCTGCGCCGCCCCGCTGCACGGACCTTGCTGCCCGCAGCGCCCGGGGCTGACGACGCCGAAAGCACCCGCGCGACGATGGATGTGCTGCTGTGCTGCGACTACCCCTGCTGCCAGGGCGAGGTCGAGCTGCTGGGCCTGATGGCCTGCCCGCTGCGAAGCTGTTGAGCCATCCGGGGGCCGCTTCCTCCGCCTGCCCCTCCGGGCAACGGAAATGCCGTCAGCGCCCCTTCCAGACCGGATCGCGCTTTTCGGCAAAGGCGCGGGCACCTTCCAGTTGGTCCTCGCTGGAGTAAAGCCGGTCCACCGTCGGCATCTGCCGCTTGGTCACCCGGTTCAGCGCGTCCTGAAACCGCAGCGCCTCGGCCTCGCGCACGACTTCCTTGATCGCCGCCATGACCAGAGGCGGCCCGCTTTCCAAGAGCCGCGCCAGCGCCCAGGCCTTCGGCAGCAGGTCGGCGGGCGCGGTGATCTCCTTCACGATCCCCCACCGCAGCGCCTCTTCCGCATCGAACCAGCGCCCGGTCAGCAGCAGGTCCATCGCGACGTGATAGGGAATGCGCTTGGGCAGCTTGATGCTGGCCGCGTCGGCCACCGTGCCCGACCGGATTTCCGGCAGTGCGAAGGTGGCGTTGTCCGAAGCCAGGATCAGGTCGCAGGACAGCGCCAGTTCAAGGCCCCCGCCGCAGCAGATGCCGTTGACGGCGGCGATGACGGGCTTGTTCAGGTTCGGCAGTTCCTGCAAACCGCCAAAGCCGCCCACGCCATAGTCGCCATCCACCGCATCGCCGGCCGCCGCCGCCTTCAGGTCCCAGCCGGGGCAGAAGAATTTCTCGCCCTCGGCCCGCAGAATCGCCACCCGCAGCCGGTCATCGTCGCGGAAGGCGCGGAACACCCGCCCCATGACCCGGCTGGTCACAAGGTCGATCGCGTTGGCCTTGGGCCGGTCCAGCGTCACCTCCAGCACCGCACCCTCGATGCGGGCGCGGAACGGTCCTTCCGAAGGGTAGTCGGTCATTCCTCGTCCTCCCAGATGACGGCATCCACCGCGACGGCGCCCTGCGCGCGCAGCATCAGCGGATTGATCTCGATCTCGCGGATGCGGCGGCTGGTCTGCATCAGCGCCTGCACCGCCAGCGCCGCCTGAACAAACGCCTCCACATCGGCCCGCGCCCGGCCGCGATAGCCATCCAGCAGCGGCCAGAGCCGCAGCCGCCGAAGGGCCGCCGCGATCTCGTCCGCCTCGACCGGGGCCACCAGCGTCACCGTATCGGCCAGCAGTTCCGCCGCGACCCCGCCCATCCCAAGCGTCATCGTCACCCCATAGACCGGGTCGCGCCGCAGCCCCAGGATCACCTCGGCCACGGCGCCCGCGACCATCTCCTCGGCCAGATAGCCGGTGGCCCCCAGCATTTCGGCCTGATCGTCCAGGCTCTGCAGCCCCAGCCGCACCGCCCCGGCCTCGGTCTTGTGGGCAAAGCCCAGGCCTTTCAGAGCGAAGGGCGGGGTCAGCCCGGCGATCCGGTCGGCCAGTTCCGCCAGCGTCGGCGCAGAAACCCCGCACGGCACGGCGATCCCGGCCCGGGCCAGCACCGCCTTGGCCTCGCCCTCGGTCCGCATCCGCGCCACCCGCTCCGGCTGCACCGACAGCGGCCGCCAGCCCGCCCGCCCCGGGGCCGTCTGCGCCGCCCGGATCGCGGCCAGCGCCGTCTCCAGCCCCTGCAGCGGCACCACGCCCATGGCCCCCAGCGCTTCGGCCCGCGCCTCGCCGAAGCCCTCGGGCATCGAGGCCACGGCGAAGGCGGGCTTGCCCGTCCGTGCCCGCGCCGCCGCAATGGCGGCCAGCGAGGGGAAATAGCTCGACGGATCGCAGCGGTCCTCGCGCGGCAGGTCGATCACGAAGACCCCGGCGTCATAGGGGTCCAGCATCGCGGCGAAGACATCCGACGTGCGCCCCTCGTCGCCCCAGATGAAGGTGTTGTAGTCCAGCGGATTGGCAATGGCGACCAGCGGGCCCAGCAGGTCCGCCAACCGCGCGGTCGTTGCGTCGGGCGGCGGCGGAAACGCCAGCCCCAAGGGTGCTGCCAGATCCGCCACCAGCCCCGCCTCGCCGCCCGAGCAGGACAGCGAGCACAGCCGGGTCCCGATCTGCGGGCCGATGGCATGGAAAATCTTCAGCGTCTCCAGCAGTTCCGACGGCGTGTCCACCTCGGCCACCCCGATCTGCCGCAGGAAGGCGCTGGAGGCCGCACCCCCGCCCGCCAGCGAGGCGGTGTGCGAGGCCGCCGCCGTGCGCGAGGCCTCGGTCTTGCCCGACTTGATGCAGACGATGCCCTTGCCCGCGGCCCGCGCCGCCTCGGCCAGCGCCGCCAGCGCGGCCGCATCGCCGATCCCCTCGACGTAGAGCCCGAGCGCCGTCACCCGGTCATCCGCCAGCAGCGCCCCGGCCAGGTCCGCCAGCCCGATCTGCGCGGCGTTTCCCAGGCAGGCCACATAGGCGACCGGCAGCCCGCGCGTCTGCATCGAGAGGTTGACGATGATGTTCGAGGATTGCGACAGCAGCGCCACCCCCCGCTCCACCCGCCGTCCGCCATGCTGGTCGGGCCACAAGAGCGCCCCGTCCAGATAGTTGATCACGCCATAGCAGTTCGGCCCCAGGATCGGCATGTCGCCTGCCGCCGCCACCAGCGCCGCCTGAAGCTCCGGCGCCCCCGCCTCGGTCCAGCCGGCGGCAAAACAGATCGCGCCGCCCGCCCCCATCGCCGACAGGTCGGCCACGACCCCGACCGTCGCATGGCGGTTCACCCCGATGAAGACGGCATCCGGTGCGTCCGGCAGGTCAGCTAGGCTGCGGAAGGCAGGCACGCCGCCGATCGCGTCGCGCGTCGGGTGCACCGGCCAGACCGGCCCGGCGAAGCCCATCCTGCTGCATTGCTCGACCACATTCGCCGCCCAACCGGCTCCCAGAACGGCAATCGAGCGCGGCCGCAGAAGCCGTGAAAGGTCGCGCCTCATGCCCGGCACCGCGCAGCGGCACCGCCGCAGGGGGGCTGTCTGCCCCCCTCGCCCCTGCGGGGCTCACCCCCCGAGGATACTTTTGAACAGAAGATGGAACGGTGCCGGAGACACCCCTGCCCCGGATCACGAAGCAGGGGGCCGTCTCCCGTTACGGTCATCGGCGTCCCCGCCTGTACCGCAGCGTCAGGATTGCGACTCAAGGTTAACATTCCGTTACGTCTTCTGTTCCCAAATATCCTCGGGGGGAGCCCCGGACCTGTCCGGGGCGTGGGGGGCAGACAGCCCCCCTCTTTCTTTGCTTATCCGCCCACCGCCCGCAGAAGCTCGCGGCTGATGATGTGGCGCTGAATTTCCGAGGTGCCTTCCCATATCCGCTCCACCCGCGCATCGCGCCAGATGCGTTCCAGCGGCAGGTCGTCCATCAGCCCCATGCCGCCGTGAATCTGGATCGCCTCGTCGGCGATGAAGGCCAGTGCCTCGGTCGCCTTCAGCTTGGCCATCGCCATGTCGGCCTCGGTCACCGTGCCCTGATCGAACTTCCACCCCGCCTCGCGCGTCAGCAGTTCGGCCGCCTTCAAGGCCAGCGCCATGTCGGCCAGCTTGAACGACACGCCCTGGAACTTGCCGATGGCTTGCCCGAACTGCCGCCGTTCCGCCGCATAGGAGATCGCCAGCCCGAGCGCGCGGTCGGCGCGGCCAATGCAGGTCGAGGCGACCTGCAACCGGGTCGCGCCGAGCCAGGTGTTCGCCACCTCGAACCCCTTGTGCGGCTCGCCCAGGACCTGGTCCTTCGGCACGCGGCAGGTGTCGAATTCCAGGACCGCGTTGGTATAGCCGCGGTGGCTGACGTTGCGGTAGCCCTCGCGCACGGTGAAACCCGGCGTGCCCTTGTCCACGAAGAAGGCGGTGATCCGCTTCTTGGGTCCGCGCGGCGTGTCCTCCTCGCCGCTCGCCATGAAGGCGATGGTGAAGCCCGCGATATCGGCATGGCTGATGAAATGCTTGGTGCCGTTCAGCACCCAGTCGCCGCCGTCTTCGCGCGCGCTGGCCTTCATGCCGCGCAGGTCCGACCCCGCGCCGGGTTCGGTCATCGCCAGGCAATCCCAGGTCTCGCCACGAATGCAGGGCATCAGATAGCGGTCGCGCTGCTCCGGTGTGCCGGCCAGCAGGATGTTCGACGGCCGCGCCACGCAGGTCCAGTGCAGCGCGTAGTTCGCCCGCCCCAGTTCCTTTTCGTAAAGCAGCCAGGAGAGCGTATCGAGCCCCGCGCCCCCCACCTCCTCGGGCATGTTGGCGGCATAGAGCCCCGCCGCCATCGCCTTGGCCTGCACCTCGCGGATCAGGTCCATCCGCAGGACACCCGTGCGCTCGACCTCGGCCTCGTGCGGGTAAAGCTCGGTCTCGACGAAGCTGCGCGTCGTCTCGACGATCATCTTCTGTTCGTCGCTTAGCCCGAAATCCATCACACTTTCCTCCCCACCCGGCCCGCCGCGTCCGGTCGCGGCAGGGCGGCATGGGCGGCGGCAAGGGGCAGAAGGCGCGCCAGAACTTCAGGGGCCCCGGGGCAGGTCTTGCCCGCTTTCATGTCCACATGCAGGCACATCTGCTCGATGGTGGCCACCACCTCCTCGCCCCGCGCAAGGGTGACGAAGATGTGCAGCCGCTTCTCGTCCGCGCCCAGCACCTGCACCGACCCGGTCAGCCGGTCGCCCAGCCTTGCCTCGCCCCGGTGCAGGATATGGGTTTCGGCGGTATAGTAGCTGTGCCCGCCCGCCACATAGTCCATGTCGGCCCCGATCAGCCGCAGCAGGTTGTCGGTGGTTTCCGAGGCGCAGAACAGGTAGCGGCTTTCGGTCATGTGGCCGTTGTAGTCGATCCACCCGGGCAGCACCTGCAGCCGCGCCATGACCAGCGGTGCTGCCGTCTCGGGCACTGGCGCAGGCATCAGCGCTGCCAGCCGCTTGTCCTGCTCCTTCAGCACCCGCCCTGCGCCCCAGTTGCGGTCCTTCAGCACCCGCAGGAAGCCCACGAGGTTCGCATCGCGGATGCGTTCCAGCTCGCGGATCGTGTAGGCACCGGACTGCGCATCGGACTGCCCCGCGATCAGGTCCACCAGTTCGTCGGTGAATTCGGGCACATCGGTCAGCTTCGTCCAGGGCCATTGCAGGCAGGGACCGAACTGCGCCATGAAGTGCTTCATGCCCGCCTCGCCGCCCGCCACGCGATAGGTCTCGAACAGGCCCATCTGGCCCCAGCGCAGGCCAAAGCCCATGCGGATCGCCTCGTCGATCTCTTCGGTCGTGGCCACCCCGTCCTTCACCAGCCACAGCGCCTCGCGCCACACCGCCTCCAAGAAGCGGTCGGCGATATGGGCGTCGATCTCCTTGCGCACATGCAGCGGGAACATGCCGATGCCGCGCAGCGTCTCTTTCGCCGTCTCGATCACCGCAGGATCGGAGGCCGCCGAGGGCACCACCTCGGCCAGCGGCAGCAGATAGACCGGGTTGAACGGATGGGCGACGAAGATCGTCGCCGGGTTCGCCGCCCCCTGCTGCAGTTCCGACGGCTTGAACCCGGAGGTGGAGGACCCGATGGGAACCCCCGGAGCCACCTGCTGAATCTGCGCAAAGACGCGGTGTTTCAGGTCCAGCCGTTCGCTGACCGATTCCTGCACATAGGACGCGCCGTCCAGCGCCTCGGTGATGCTGGCGGCCATCGTCAGCGCGCCCTCGGGCGGCATCGGCACATCTGCCAGCGCAGGCAGCGACGCGCGGGCATTGGCCAGCACCTCGGCAATCTTGCGCCCCGCCTCGGGGTCGGGGTCGAACACGGCAACGTCCCAGCCGTTCAGCAGGAACCGCGCGGCCCAGCCGCCGCCGATCACGCCGCCGCCGATGATCGCGGCCTTCGGGGTCTTCGTCATCTGTCCGCTCTTTCCCTGATCGCGCGGGGCCGGGCCTGCCGCCCGACCGGACTGCGCCTTACCTGACCCAGGCCGGGGCCTTGCCGAACCCGGTCTGCGGCACCACCTGCAGCGCCGCCACGTCGAAGCGGTTCGCTTCCAGCACGCCGCGCGCCACGTCCATCTGTTCGGGCGTGATCCGGCCCGACCGGCTGAGCACAAAGCCGTTGTCGCGCAGCGGCGCGCCCACGACCGCCATCCGCCCGTCGCGCGACAGATAGAGCAGCCAGTAGCTGGACGGCAGCGCCGCCCCGCTGCTGCCCAGCCGCAGCCGCCCCGGTCCGGCCTCGCGCGCGGTGCTGGTGCTGACCTGGGTCACGCCCTCGCCCGGCACCCGGCACTGCCGCGCCACCTGCACGCTGCCATCCTCCTGCGGGGCCAGCGTCAGCGTAGTGCCGACGCAACCTGCAAGCCCGGGCTGCGGGAACCGCGCGACCTCGTGCCAGGTCCCCGCCAGCTTGCCCTGGGGCACATTGGTCACGACCCCCATCGGCGTGCCCCATTGCCGCGACGAGGGCACAAAGGTCGTGCAGGCCGAGGCCGCCAGCAACAGCGCCAGGGCGGGAACAAGAATTTTCATGGTGCGACAACTCCGCGTTTGGTCAGCTTCAGCCGCGCGCGGACCTCGTCCGGCCCGATCACCCGGGCACCGAGGTTTTCGATCAGGCGCACCGCACGCTCGACAAGCTGAGCATTGGTCGCAAGCACGCCCTTGTCGAGCCACAAGTTGTCTTCCAGCCCCACGCGGACGTTGCCGCCCGCCAGAACGGCGGCCGCCACATAGGGCATCTGGTGCCGCCCGATGGAAAAGGCGCTCCAGTGCCAGTCGGCGGGCACGTTGTTCACCATCGCCAGAAAGGTGTTCAGATCATCCGGCGCGCCCCAGGGCACGCCCATGCACAACTGGACGAGAACGGGCGCAGGGATCACGCCTTCCTTCACCAGTTCCTTCGCGAACCACAGATGCCCGGTGTCGAAAGCCTCGATCTCGATCTGCACGCCCGCCGCCGCCATCCGCGCGCCCATGTCGCGCAGCATGCCGGGGGTGTTGACCATGACGTAATCGGCCTCGTTGAAGTTCATCGTGCCGCAGTCGAGCGTGCAGATTTCCGGTCGGCACTGCACCACATGGGCCACCCGTTCCGCCGCGCCCGCCATGTCCGACCTTGCCGACATCCGGCCCATCGCCTCGGTCCCGTCAAAGACCAGATCGCCGCCCATCCCGGCGGTCAGGTTCAGCACCACATCGGTCGCCGAATCGCGGATGCGCTCGGTCACCTCGCGGTAGAGCGCGGGGTCGCGGGCGGGCCTGCCGGTCTCGGGGTCGCGCACATGGCAATGCACCACCGCCGCCCCGGCCCGGGCCGCCGCAATGGCGCTGTCGGCGATCTGCGCGGGGCTGCGCGGCACATGCGGGCTACGGTCCTGCGTTCCGCCCGAACCGGTGACGGCACAGGTGATGAAGACCTCGCGGTTCATGGCAAGCGGCATCGGGCGTCTCCTCTTTGGCCGCAGCCTAGACGGGCTTGCGCGGCCGTGCCGTGCACTTTACGAAATGCGCATGACAGAAAACGCATCGCTCTTTGCCCCGTCCCGCGATCCGCTGACCATCGCCGTGCTGGTGCTGCCGCAGGCCTCGATTCTCGAGGTCGCCTCCACGCTCGACCCGCTGCGGTCGGCCAACCGCCACCTCGGGACCGACAGCTACCGCTGGCGCGTCGTCTCGCCCGACGGGGCGCCGGTGCCGCTGACCTGCGGGATCAGCCTGCCCTCCTCCGGCCCCCTTGCCGCTGCCGAAGGGGCCGATGCGCTGGTCGTGATCGCGGGGTTCCGCCAGGCCGAAGTGGCAACGCGCCCGCTGATCCGCGACCTTGCCCGGCTGGCTCCGCGCTTTCGCGCCATCGGCGGCATCGATGCGGGGGCCTGGGTGCTGGCGCGCGCGGGCCTTCTGGACGGGCACCGCGCCACCGTCCACTGGGAAGACCTGGAAGACCTGGCCGCCGCCCACCCCGCCGTCGATGTGCTGCCCGACCGTTTCGTCATCTCGGGCCCGCGCTTTACCGCAGGCGGGGCGGCCCCGGCAGCCGATCTGATGCTGCACCTGATCGCCGCCCGGCACGGCGCGGCGCTGGCGCTTCAGGTCGCGGCCTCCTTCCTCACCACGCCCCGCGACGGGTCCGAGCCGCAGATCAGCCCGCATTCGCCGCGCGGCCCGCATCTCGACCCGCGCGTCTCCGCCGCCCTGGCCCGGATGGAGGCGCGCCTTGACAGCCCCGAACCCGCCGCCGTGCTGGCCCGCAGGCTGGGCCTGTCGCCGCGCCGGCTGGAAACCCTGTTCCGCGCGGGCCTCGGCACCACGCCGGGCCGGCATGCGCTGGACCTGCGCCTTCAGGCCGCGCGGCGGATGCTGACCGATACCCGCCATCCGGTGCAGGAGGTGGCGCTGCGCACCGGCTTTGCCTCGCCCACCGCCTTTGCCCGCGCCTTCCGCCGCCGCTTCGGCCACAGCCCCGGAACGGCGCGGCGCGGCGGCGGCCGCGCGCCCTTCGGTCAGTCGGCCGCCGGGGCCAGGTCCGAGATGTCGCCCGCCTCGGGCGGGGCATAGAAGGTCAGGCGGATCGCCTCCATCAGAAGCTGCGGCGGCGTCATGGCGGCGGCCAGCGCGATCACCCGCGCCTGCAGGTCGGCCGTCAGGGCCGGGAAACCGGCCGCCAGGTTGCGCGCCTCGGCCGGGTCGTCGGCCAGGTTGAACAGCTCGATCCGGGGCGGCAGCGCGGCCTGCCAGACCAGCTTCCAGTCGCCCCGCCGCACCGCCCCCGCCACGGGATCGACATTGTAGACGATCTCGTGCCGCGGCGACGGCGCGCCTTCGGCGATCACCGGCCAGACATCCATCCCGTCCAGCGGCAGCGACGCGCCCGTGTCGCCCCCGGCCAGCGCGGCCAGAGTCGGGAACATGTCCACCACATGGATCAGCCCGGCGTGCTGCCCCGGAACCACATGCCCCGGCCAGCTTGCCAGCGCCGCCACCTTCGTGCCGCCCTCATAAAGCGTGCCCTTGCCCTCGCGCAGCGGAGCGTTCGATGCGGGCAATCCGCCGTCCACCTTGGTGTCACCGGCAAACAGGGCATTCGTCACCCCGCCGTTGTCGCTGTGAAACAGGATCAGCGTATTGTCGCGCATGCCCTTCGCGTCAAGCGCCGCGACCACCTCGGCCACCGCGTCATCGACCACGCTGATCATCGCGGCATAGGCCCGGCGGTTGGGGTCGGCGATGTCGGCGTGGCGGTCGAGATATTCCTGCGGGGCCTGATAAGGCGTGTGTGGTGCGGTGAAGGCAAGGTAGAGGAACAGGGGTTCCGCCCCGTCATGTGCCGAGATCACGCGCACCGCCTCCTGCCCCAGCAGAACGTTGTCATACCCTTCTTCGGCCAGCGGCTCGTTCCCGCGATACCAGTCGGGCACGCCATGGGCGGCCTTTTCGAAATGGTCGATCTCGCCCACCAGCGCGCCGTAGAAGCTGTCGAACCCGCGCTGCATCGGCCATTGCGCCGGGTCGGCATGGCCGAGGTGCCACTTGCCGACCATCGCCGTGCGGTATCCCGCATCGCGCAGCATCTGCGGCAGGGTGTATTCGTCGGCGGGCAGGCCGTAGCGGCCCGCGCCGGGAATGACCCCGGACTGCAGGCCATAGCGCAGCGGATAGCGCCCGGTCATCAGCGCGGCCCGGGTCGGGGTGCACATCGGCTGCACATAGAAATCGGTCAGTTCCGCGCCTTCGGCCGCCAGCGCGTCCAGCGCCGGGGTGGCGATGTCGGACCCCTGGAACCCGGTATCGGCAAAGCCCAGGTCATCGACAACGATATAGACGATGTTCGGGCGCAGGGCATCCGCCGCAGCCCCCCGAACCGTCGGCAGGGTCAGCAGCAGCGCCACAGCCGCCCGCAGGCTCCACTCTCCAATCCGCATCGGCGGCCTCCGCTCTATCTGGTCCGGCACATGATCTGCACCGGACGGCAAGGCCGCGTCAAGCAACCGGCGCGCCGGGTCTCAGGGGGCAGGAAGCGGGGCGGGAAGCGGCGTCAGCAGGTCGCGGTTCAGCGCCGGGTCCGGCCAGTACTTCGTGCCTGCCGCCGTCGCCCCGACACGCCAGCCCTTGCGCCCCAGAACAAAGATCGACCGCCCGTCGGTAAACCGCAGCACCTCTTCGGCCTTGTCGTCGCCGGCCACCGCCACCGCCTGTGCGCTGGCATCCAGGCCCTGCCGCACGAAAATCTCGAAATCCACCGACGTTTCGAACAGAAAGACCACCTGGCTTTCGAACCCGCCGATGCCGAAGGCAAAGCCGACCCCGCCCGTTGCCATGCGCATGTAGGTCGGCTGCCCCGGCGGGCGCGACATCGCCATGCCCCGCCCGAAGCCCGCCGTGATGCCCAGCAGCGTCGACCGGCGCGTGTCGAACACGGCAAAGCCCGCGCTTCTCTCGAACTGCGCCTTCGCCGCCGGGTTCTCGGCAAACAGGCGTTGCAGCGTCGCAAGGGCCATGTTGTCCAGCGTGGCCCGCGTTTCGGCCGGTGTCGCCTCGCCCTGCGCCAGTTGCACCGCCGAGGCGACCGACTGATCCACTGCCCGCGCCGTGTTCTGGACCGCCGTGCCCGCCTGGCTGAGGCCGTTGGACAGCCGGTCGCGCAGCGATTGCGCCTCGACCATCGAGACGCCCGCAAGCATCAGTACCCCGGTCGCAACTCCGCACATCACGCGCATCCAGGGTCTCCTTGCCAGCATCCCGCCCGCCACCTAACCGCCCGATATGCCGCCTGTGCAAGGGACTTGACCGTACCGGGACGGCAGGCCCGGCCCGGACAGGGCACAAGGGTCCTACAAGGTCCGTGTCGGCACGCGGTTTTCAAGCCAGCGGAACAAAAGCACGATGATCCCTGTCAGGATCATGTAGATCGCGGCCAGCAGGATCAGCGGTTCATACACGATGAAGGTATCTTGCCTCACCCGATTGGCCACCGCGTAGATGTCCACGACCGTGATCGTGGCGACCAGCGGCGTCGCCTTCAGTTGCAGCACCGTTTCGCCGCCAAGCGTCGGCAGGGCGCGCTGGATCGCAAGCGGCAGCCAGATGCGGCGCAGGATTGTCAGACGGGGCATGCCCATGGCCTTGGCCGCCTCCAGTTGCCCGCGCGGCACGCCCTTGAAGGCCCCCCGCATCACCTCGCCCTCATACCCGGCAAATGACAGTGTCAGCGCCAGCACCGCATAGGGCCAGGCCTGCCGCAGGATCGGCCAGAGGTCGCTTTGCCGGATCCACGGAAACTGCGGAAACAGCGAACCCAGGCCGTAATACAGCAGCCACAGTTGCAGCAGCAGCGGCGTGCCCCGGATGATCGTGCAGAACAGCCGCGCAGGTGCGGCCAGAACCCAGGGCCCCTCGGCCATGGCCAGGCCAATCGGAATGGCCAGCGCCATACCCAGAACCGAGGTCACGATCAGCAGCCAGACCGTCCGCCACAGCCCCTGCGCCAGAAGCGGCAGGTATTCCGGCAGCCAGTCCCACCGCAACCGCAGCGCGCACCAGACCACCAGTGCCAGGGCCAGCGCCAGCATCACCACCCGGTGCGGCAGCATCCAGGCCTTCATCGTCCGCCCCGCGCGGCGCCGGGCTCGCCCCGCCTTGCCCACCGTTCGGCCCGGGCGAACAGGCGGCCCGAGACCAGGGTGATGACAAGATACAGCGCCCCCGCAGCCAGAAAGAACGTGAAATAGTGCTTTGTCGCGCCCGCCGCCTGCTTGGTCTCCAGCGTCAGCTCGGCAAAGCCCACCACCGCCAGCAAGGCCGTATCCTTGGTCGCGATCAGCCACAGGTTCGCCAGCCCCGGCAGGGCAAAGGCCAGCATCGCAGGCAGCGTGATGCGCCGCGCCAGCTTCATGGGCGGCATGCCCATGGCGCGCGCGGCCTCGATCTGCCCCGGCGGCACGGCCAGAATGGCCCCGCGCAGCACTTCGGTCGCATAGGCGCCCTGGACGATGCCCAGCACCCCGATGCCCGCCGCAAGCCCCGAAATCTGGATGCGGTCAAACCCTGCGTTGACCAGTGCCTTGTTCAAGGCATCGGTCGCGGCATAGTACAGGATCAGGATCAGGATCAGTTCCGGAACCGCCCGGACGATGGTGGTATAGATCGCCAGCAGGTCCCGGGTGACCGGCCCGCCATACAGCTTGCCGTAAGCCCCGAAGATGCCGATCACCAGCCCCAGCCCGAACGCGCCAAGCGCGATCTGGATCGAGTTTGCCAGCCCGCCCAGCAGGTTGCCCCCCCAACCGGGGGGGCTTAACGCCAGCAGGTCCAGCGTCTGCTGCAGCCCGAGCGCCTCGATCAGCGCCTGCAACCGTCAGTTCCCGTAGATCGAGGATTTGAAGTAGGGCGCGCTGATCTTTTCATATGTTCCGTCGGCCAGCACCTTTGCAATGCCGTCGTTGATCTTGGCCAGCAGTTCGGTATCACCCTTGCGCACCCCCGCCCCGACACCTGCACCCAGAATTTCGGCGTCATAGGCCAATGCGCCCGCAGACTCGCAGCAGGCCTGCCCGGTGTCGCTGGCCAGGAATGCCTCGGTTGCGATGCTGTCGGCTTCGGTGGCGTCGATGCGCCCGGCTGCAAGGTCCTGGAACGCCTCGTCCTGGGTCTGGTAGACCTTGACCTCGGCCACCACGCCCGAAAAGTGCTTCTGCACATAGTCGGCATGGGTGGTGGAGCCCTGAACACCGATGATCTTTCCGGTCAGCCCCGCCGCATCCGGAGTGATGCCCGCGCCCTTGGCCACCGACAAAAGCGCGGGCGTCTGATAATATTTGTCCGAAAAGTCAATGGTCTGCTTGCGCTCGTCGGTGATCGACATCGACGCCATGATCGCGTCGATCTGCCCCGAGGTCAGCGCCGGAATGATGCCGTCCCAGGCGACCGGGGTGATGGCGCACTCCATCGCCTCGGCGGCGCAGACAGCCTTGATGAAATCGACTTCCCATCCCGTCCAGTTGCCCGAGGCATCCGGGACCGCGAAAGGCGGATAGGGCTCGGCGGCGATGCCGATCTTGACCGGATCGGCCAGCGCCATTCCCGAAAGGCCGACAGCGGCGGCCAGCGCAAGCAGTGCGGTTCTCATGTGGTTTCCCCTTGGTCGTCCCGTGTTACCCCACGGATTTCAGAAACTGCTTCAGGCGGTCCGACCGTGGCGCGCCGAACAGCGCGTCGGGCGGACCCTCTTCCTCGACCACCCCGTTGTGCAGGTAGATGACGTGGTTTGCCACCTCGCGGGCAAATTTCATCTCATGCGTGACCAGAATCATTGTCCGCCCCTCGGCGGCCAGGTCGCGGATCACGTTCAGCACCTCGCCCACCAGTTCGGGGTCGAGCGCAGATGTCGGCTCGTCGAACAGCATGGCGCGCGGTTCGATGGCCAGCGCCCGCGCGATGGCGGCGCGCTGCTGCTGGCCACCCGACAGGAAGGCCGGATAAGTGCCGCTTTTCGCCGAAAGACCCACGCGGGCCAGCAGCTTCTCGGCCCGCGCCACGGCCTCGGCCTTCGGCACGCCCAGCACATGCACCGGCACCTCGATCAGGTTTTCCAGAATGGTCTTGTGCGACCACAGGTTGAACTGCTGGAACACCATGCCCAGCCGTTGCCGCGCCTGTTCGATCTGGCGGCGGCTTGCGGGCGTGCCGTCGGGACGCAGGGCGATTTCCTCGCCGCCGATCACGATCCTGCCCGAGGTGGGGGTTTCCAGAAAATTGATGCAGCGCAGCATCGTCGATTTGCCCGACCCCGAGCCGCCGATGATCGCCACCACATCGCCTTCACAGGCGCGCAGGCTGACGCCCTTTAGCACCTCCAGCGTTCCGAAGGACTTGCGCAGCGCGTCGATGCGGATGGCCTCGGGTCGGTCGGACCGGATCGGGGATGGTGCTGTCAGCTTGGCCGCTCCAGAATATTGGTCATTGAAGCTAGACCTTCTCCATGTAATTATACAAGCGAATAATTACGGGAAGAGGACATGTCGGGCGAACGGCGGAAATTTCGGCGCGAAGGCGAGGCGGCACGGCGCGAAGCGCTGATTTCTGCGGCACTTGACCTTGTTGCCGAAAGCGGGCCGCAGGCCGCCACCGTGCGCGCGATTGCCGACCGGGCCGGGGTCACGCCCGGCCTGATCCGCCACTACTTTGCCAGCAAGGGCGAACTTGCGCGCGCCGCCTTCCGCACCCTGATGGACCGGCTGAACGCGATCAGCGATGCGGCCATCGGCGACCCCGGGATGACGGCCGAACAGCAACTGGCGACCTTTGTGGTGACATCGTTGCGACCGCCCTCGGTCGACCCCGAGGTTCTGACCCAATGGGCCGGTTTCATCCACATGATCCGCAGCGATGACGCCCTGCGATCGGTGCATGAGGCAACCTATGTCGCCTATCGCGACCGGCTGGAGCGGCTGATCGCCGACCTTGCCCGAACCAACGACCCTGCCCGCCTGCGCGCGCAGGCCATCGCCTGCAACGCGGTGATCGATGGGCTGTGGCTTGAAGGGTCCGCCCTGCCCTCGGCATTCGCCCCTGATGCGCTTGCCCGGATCGGGCTGGCTTCGGTCGGTGCGATCCTGGGGGTCGATCTGTTTCCCCATGCGCCCGATGACCTGATCCAGGAAGTGGACCCGACATGAGATTCGCCCCCATCACAGACCGTCTTGCGCATCTTGGCGGTGCGAAATGGGATATCCACAGCCGCGCGCGGCGGATGGCGGCCGAGGGCATTGCGGTGATCGAACTGACCATCGGCGAGCCCGACGTGCCCACCCCCCCGGCGCTGATCGACGTGGCCGAGGCGGCGATGCGGACCGGGCGCACCGGCTATTCCAGCGGCCGGGGCGAGGCGGCGCTGCTGTGTGCCCTGTCGCGGCGCTATACGGCACGCAGCGGGCGGACCATCGGCACCGATCAGATCCTGTGTCTGCCGGGCACCCAGACATCGCTTTATGCCGTGCTGACCGCGCTGTTGCAGCCGGGTGACGAGGTGCTTCTGGGCGACCCGATGTATGCCGCCTACGAAGGTCTGATCGCCTCGACCGGGGCCGCCATGGTTCCGGTGCCGCTGCATCCCGAAGCCGGGTTCCGGATGCAGGCCGAAGATGTCGCCGCCCGGATCACCCCCCGGTCGCGGGTGCTGTTCCTGAACAGCCCGCACAACCCCACGGGTGCCGTGCTGCGCGCGGATGACCTGGCGGCACTTGGGCGTCTGGCGATCCGCCACGATCTGTGGATCGTCTGCGACGAGGTGTACGAGGAACTGGTCTTTGCCGGAACCACCTTCCTGTCGCCGCTGTCCGATCCGCGTCTGGCCGAGCGGGTGGTGGTTGTCTCGTCGATCTCGAAGTCGCATGCGGCGCCGGGGTTCCGGTCGGGTTGGTGCGTGGGGTCTGCCGAATTCGCGTCACGGGTGCTGCCGCTGTCGGAAACGCTGCTGTTCGGCAACCAGCCCTTCATCGCCGACATGACCGCAAGGGCCGTCGCCGCCCCTTCACCCGTCGCCGCAGGAATGGCCGCGCGCTTTGCGGCGCGGGCAGACCTGGTGCGGCGGCGGCTGGACGGCGTGGCAGGGCTGGCGGTCGGCCGCCCCGAGGCGGGGATGTTCGTGCTGATCGATGTGCGCGCCACCGGGCAGACGGGACGGGAATTCGCGCTTGGTCTGCTGGAGAAAGCCGGAGTGGCCGTGATGCCGGGCGAAAGCTTTGGCCAGGGTCTGGCAGGATGGGTCCGCGTCAGCCTGACCCAGCCCGACGCGGTGCTGGACATGGCCTGCGCCCGCATTGTCGCCCATGTGGGCGCGCGGCCCGAAAAGGCCATCGCATGACAACGGTCGGTCAGGCACTGGTCGCGGGCCTCGCCGCGCGGGGGGTCGAAGTGGTCTTCGGCATTCCCGGCGTGCATACGATCGAGCTTTATCGCGGGCTGTCGGGCAGCGGGGTGCGTCATGTGACGGCGCGGCACGAACAGGGCGCAGCGTTCATGGCCGACGGCTATGCCCGCGTTTCCGGCAAGCCCGGCGTGGCCTTTGTCATCACCGGGCCGGGCCTGACCAATGCGCTGACCGCGATGGCGCAGGCGCGGGCCGACTCGATTCCGGTTCTGGTGGTTTCGGGCGTGAACCGGCGCGACAGTCTGGGGCGCGGCCTGGGCCACCTGCACGAACTGCCGGATCAGGCGGGGCTGGTGGCGGCGCTGTGCCCGACCTTTCGCATCGATGCCCCGCAGACGCTGGACCGCGTGCTGGACGCGGCCTTTGCCGCGCTGACCGCCGGCCGCCCCGGCCCCGTGCATGTCGAGGTGCCCATCGACGTGATGGCCCTGCCCTGCCCCGCCCCGGCTGCGCCGCAGCCCCCGCCCGCGCCCGCATTGCCGGACATGACCGAGGCCGCCCGTCGTCTGTCGGCCTCAACCCGCCCGGTGATCCTTGCGGGCGGCGGCGCGCGCCGTGCAGGGGGTGCGCTTCTGGTACTGGCCGAACGGCTGGATGCGCCGGTGATCCTGACGACCAATGCGCGCGGGCTGATGCACGCCCATCCGCTTGTCGTTCCCGCTTCGGCCAGTCTGAACGCCGTGCGGGCGCTGATCGCCGGGGCGGATCAGGTGCTGGCCGTGGGCACGGAACTGGGACCGACCGACTATGACATGTATGGGCGCGGCGGCTTGCCCGACCTGTCGGGGATGATCCGGATCGACAGGGACGCCGGGCACCTTGATCGCCACCCGGCCGCGCTGACGGTGCATGCGGACGCGGGGGCCGCATTGGCCGCCCTTCTGCCGATGCTTCACCAAGCCCGCAATGAAGGCGCAGCCCGCGCCGCCGCCGCCCGCGCCGCCGCCCGCGCCGAGCTGTCGGAACCGATGCAGGCACAGCTTGCCCTGCTGGACGTGCTGCGCGACGCCGTGCCGGGGGCGATCATCGTGGGGGACAGCACGCAGCCGGTCTATGCCGGAAACCTGTACCATGACCACGACCGCCCCGGCGGCTGGTTCAACGCGGCAACGGGTTACGGCGCGTTGGGCTTCGCCCCCGGCGCGGCAGTCGGCGCGGCACTGGCTGCACCCGGCACGCCGGTCATCTGCCTGATCGGCGACGGCGGCTTGCAGTTCAGCCCCGGCGAGCTGCGCACGGCGGTGGACGAAGCCCTGCCCGTGACCTTCCTTGTCTGGAACAACGCGGGCTTCCGCGAGATCGCCGAGAACATGCGCGACGCAGGCATCGAAGTGATCGGCTGTGCGCCTTCGCCCCTGAACATGGCCCCCTTTGCCGCCGCCTGCGACCTGCCCTTTGTCCGCATCACCCCCGACGCGCCGGCGCTGCGGCAGGCGCTTTTGGCACGCGGCCCCGGCCCGAACCTGATCGAAATCCGCGTTCCCTGAGGCTGCCCTTTCATGTGATCAAATTCCGGGGCATAACCCTCGGCGTTCCCCCTGACCTTCCGGTGACCGATGCTGACCGAAACCGAAACCCCTGGCGGCGTACGCCCCGACCGGCTGGAGGCCTTTGCCGCGCGCGAGACCCGCCGTTTTGTCAACAGCCGCCCGAAGGCCCGCGCCGCACAGTCCGGCGCGGCGGCCTGGCTTGACGGGGTGCCGCTGCACTGGATGAAGGACTGGCCGCAGCCTTTTCCGGTTCTGGTCGAAAAGGCCAAGGGCGCGCGGCTGACCGATATCGACGGCTACGGGCTGGATGATTTCTGCCTGGGCGATACCGGCAGCCTGTTCGGCCATTCGCCGGAACCGGTGGCCCGCGCGATCCGGGCACAGGCGCGGCGCGGGCTGACCTATATGCTGCCGACCGAACGGGCAAACGAGGTCGGCCGCCTGCTGACCGACCGCTTCGGGCCGTTCCGCTGGCAGATCGCCACCACCGCGACCGATGCCAACCGCTTTGCCCTGCGCGTTGCCCGCGCGGTGACCGGGCGACCCAAGGTCCTGGTGTTCAACGGCTGCTATCACGGCACGGTGGACGACATTTTCGTGACCCTGAAGGACGGCAGGACCGTCAACCGCACCGGACTGCTGGGCCAGGTCGCCGACCTGAGCCTGACGGCCACCTGTGTCGAGTTCAACGACCTCGACGCCGTCGCTGCCGCGCTGGCCACGGGCGAGATCGCCGCCGTGCTGACCGAACCGGTGATGACCAACTGCGCCATGGTCCTGCCTGCCCCCGGATTTCTGGCGGGCCTGCGCAAGCTGACGCGCGACCATGGCGCGGTGCTTGTCATCGACGAGACGCATACCCTGTCGACCGGACTGGGCGGCTACACCGGCGTGCACGGGCTGGAGCCGGACATGTTCGTGGTCGGCAAGGCCGTGGCGGGCGGCATGCCTGCCGCCGTCTGGGGCATGACCGACGATATCGCGCGCCTTTACCGCGCCGCCAATGCCATGCGCGGGCCGGGCCATTCCGGCATGGGCACCACGCTGTCGGCCAACCCGATGCAGTTCGCCTGCCTCGCCGCCACGCTGTCAGACGTGATGACCGCCGCGACCTACGCCCAGATGGAAAAGGGCGCAGACCGGCTGGCCCAGGGCCTGTCCGAGGCCATTGCGCGGCATGCCGCACCGTGGCACGTCGTCCGCGTCGGCGCGCGGGTGGAATTCATCTGCGCGCCTGGCCCATTGCGCAACGGCGCGCAGGCGCTGCGCGCCCATCATCCGGCGCTTGAAGCCGCCGTGCATACCGCATTGCTGAACCGGGGCTGCCTGATCGCGCCCTTCCACAACATGATGCTCGTCAGCCCCGCCACGAAGAAACGGCAGATCGACCGCCTGATCGCCGCCTTCGACGAAGTGCTGACCGACCTGTTCGACTGAGACCGCCATGACCGACCTGCCCAGCCCCTCCGGCTCGACCGTGGCCGAGGCGGAAGCCTTCCTCGCCGCCCATCCGCAGATCGAGGCCTTCGACATCGTGCTGCACGATGCCAACGGCATCGGGCGCGGCAAGATCATCCGGCGGCATGAACTGCTGTCGTTCTACCGGGGCGGGCGGCATCTGCCGGTGTCGATCCTGGGTCTGGATATCTGCGGCGAGGATGTGCACGAGACCGGGCTGATCTGGGATCAGGGCGATGGCGACCGCCGCGCCTGGCCGATCCCCGGCTCGCTGATCGCCCTTGCCGGCACCACCCCGCCGCGCGGCGAGGTGCTGATGAGCGTGTGGAATCTGGACAACACGCCGATGACATCGGACCCGCGCCATGCCCTGCAGCGGCAGGTCGCGGCACTGGCCGCCGAGGGGCTGCACCCGGCGGGCGCGTTCGAGCTGGAATTCTTCCTGCTGGCGAACGAGCGTGGCCCGGATGGCAAGATGGTGCCCGCGCGCGACGTGCTGGACGGGCGGCGCAACACCAAGACTGACGTCTATTCGGTCGATCAGTTGCACGGCATGCTGCCCTTGTTCAACGATGTCTATGCCGGGGCCAAGGCGGCCGGGATACAGGCGGAAACGCTGATCTCGGAATTCGCGCCGGGCCAGTACGAACTGACGCTGCACTACCGCGACAACGTGATGCTGGCCGCCGATGACCTGATGCG
>JAAFHX010000030.1 GCA_013297695.1 Rhodobacterales bacterium
AAGGCTGCCGCCGTCAAGACGCTGTTGCAGGCCGAAGGGCTGTGGAGCCAGTATCTGGAGGTCGGCATCGGCCCGGATGCCGAGGTCTTTACCAAGGCGCAGCCCATGGCCGCCGTGGGCTACGGGGCCAGCGTCGGGCTGCACCCGATCAGCCGCTGGAACAACCCCGAACCCGAGGTCGTGCTGGCGGTGGATGCCCAAGGCCGCATCCGGGGCGCGACCCTGGGAAACGACGTGAACCTGCGCGACGTGGAAGGCCGGTCGGCCCTGCTGCTGGGCAAGGCCAAGGACAACAACGCCGCCGCCGCGATTGGCCCCTTGCTGCGGCTGTTCGACGGCGGCTTCGGGCTAAAGGACGTGCGGCGGCTGGAGTTGTCGCTGCGGGTTCAGGGGCAGGACGGGTTCGTTCTGGAAGGTGCCTCGTCCATGTCCCGGATCAGCCGCGACCCGGCCGATCTGGTGGCCCAGACGCGCGGGCGGCATCACCAGTATCCCGACGGCTTCCTGCTCTATCTCGGAACCATGTTCGCGCCGGTGCAGGACCGCGACGGGCCGGGCCAGGGCTTTACCCATCACCTTGGCGATATCGTGACCGTCTCCACGCCCCTGCTGGGCGCGCTGGTCAACACCGTGCGGCTGGCGACCGAGGCACCGGAATGGACCTTCGGCACGGCGGCGCTGATGCGGAATCTGGCGGGGCGCGGGCTGATCTGACGGGCGGGCGCAGGCCGCAGGCGGCAGACCGGGGGGTTTCACACCCCCCGGACCCCCCGTGGGATATTTCCGCCAAGATGAATGAAGCGGGCAGCTTCGGCGGATCAGACGGCAGCGGCGGTGACCTCCACCTCGACCACGAACTCGGGCCGGGTGAAGCCCTGCACGATCACCAGCGTCGAGGCCGGAAGGCGGGCGACCCCGGCCAGCCAGGAATCCCGCGCCGCCATGTAGCCCGCCATATGCGCCCGTGCGGTGACGAAGGCATTGATCCGGATCACGTCGCCCGGACCCATCCCGGCCTCGGCCAGGATCGCGGCGCAGTTGGCAAGGCACAGATGCGCCTGCGCCTCGGCCCCCTTGGGCACGGAGCCGTCGGGCCGCAGCGCCAACTGGCCCGAGGTCACGACCAGCCGCGCCCCCGCAGGCACCTCGACCCCATGGGCATAGCGCGCAAAGGGCGGGGCGATCGTGGCGGGGGCGAGCATCCTCATGGCGATCCTCTCGGCGGTTCCGGCATCGGCAGTGCGGGGCCGACCCTGCGTCCTGGCCCCGGGTCCGGCCAAGGCATCGGGCGGGCCGACCCCGGATTCCGTGACAGTTGCACAATAATCAGGCAAGATCACGCGGCAATCGCCCGCGCGCGGGCAGAACCGGCGCAAATCGGCGGGTTCCCGGGGCTGCCCCCTCGCCACCCCGCGCGCTGCCCCTAGGCTTGGCACAAAGAGAATCAACAGGAGGTCACGGATGACGCCCCACAGGAAATCCCTCGGCACGGTCGCGCTTGGCGCGGCGGCCTGCCTTTCGATGGCCGCCCCGGCACTGGCCGAGAATGCCAAGGTCACCTTCGGCACCAACTGGCTGGCGCAGGCCGAGCATGGCGGCTTTTACCAGTCGGTTGCCGACGGCACCTATGCTGCCTGCGGGCTGGATGTGACGATCATGCCGGGCGGCCCGCAGGTGAACAACCGCGCGCTGATGCTGGCGGGCAAGATCGACTACAACATGGGCGGCAACATGCTCGAGGCGTTCAGCGCCGTGCAGGAGGGCATCCCGGTCGTGGCCGTGGCCGCCAGCTTCCAGAAGGAACCCCAGGTGCTGCTGGCCCACCCCGGCAAGGCCAAGACCTTCGAGGACCTCAAGAACCTGCCGGTGCTGCTGATCGGCGACCAGGGCTATGCCAGCTACTACCAGTGGATGAAGAAGGTCTACGGCTTCACCGACGAACAGCGCCAGCCCTATACCTTCAACATGGCCCCCTTCATCGCCGATGAAAACTCGGCGATGCAGGGCTACCTGTCGTCGGAACCGCTGATGGTGAAGAAGGAAGGCGGCTTCGACGCCGACGTGTTCCTGCTGGCCGACCAGGGCTGGTCCACCTATTCGACCACTGTCGAGACCATGGCCGACACGATCAAGACCAAGCCCGAACAGGTGCAGTGCTTTGTGGATGGCACGATCAAGGGCTGGTACACCTACCTCTACGGCGACAACACTGCCGCCAATGCGATGATCAAGAAAGACAACCCCGACATGACCGATGAGCAGATCGCCTTCGGGATTTCCAAGATGAAGGAAATGGGCATCGTCGATTCCGGCGATACCGAGACGCTCGGGATCGGCGCGATGACCGAGGAACGGGTGAAGGACTTCTTCGACAAGATGGTGGCGGCGGGCGTCGTGGACGGCGCGGTGGACTGGAAGGCGTCCTTCACCACGCAGTTCATCAACAAGGGCGTCGGGCTTGACCTGAAGAAGTGACCGGCTCATGACACTGGCCCATGACACTTGCCCGTCACCGTGACACGACGGGGCGGCCCGCTGCGGCCGCCCCGACCCATCTGACGGAGCCTGCGATGACACCCGCCCCCCGCCCCCTGCTGCCCCTTGGCAAACGCGCCCGCGTGCTGGAGATGCAGGGCGTCGACAAGACCTTCAACGGGGCGGTGATGGCGCTGCGGAAGATGTCGCTGACGGTGAACGAGGGCGATTTCATCTCGCTGCTCGGTCCGTCGGGCTGCGGCAAGTCGACGGCGCTGCGGCTGATCTCGGGGCTGATGCCGCCCACGGCCGGACGCATCGTCTGGGAAGGCGGCGAGCATGCGGGCGATCTGGGCATGGTGTTCCAGGAACCGACCCTGATGCCCTGGGCCACGGTGGCGCAGAACGTCTGGCTGCCCTTCCGCCTGCGCGGCACCGCCTTCAAGGTGGTCGAGGGGCAGATCATGGACATGCTCGCGCTGGTCGGGCTGGAGCGGTTCGCGGGCGCCTACCCGCGCGAGCTGTCCGGCGGCATGAAGATGCGGGTGTCCATCGCCCGTGCCATGGTCACGCAACCGCGCCTGATCCTGATGGACGAACCCTTTGCCGCGCTGGACGAGATCACCCGGCAGAAGCTGAACAACGACCTTCTGGCGCTCAAGGCGCGCATCGGCTGCACCGTGATCTTCGTGACCCATTCGGTCTTTGAAAGCGTGTTCCTGTCGGACCGCGTGCTGGTCATGGCCGCGCGGCCCGGCCGGGTGATCCGCGAACTGACCATCGACGCGCCCTATCCGCGCGACATGGTCTTCCGCACCTCGCCCGCCTATGCGGCCGCCTGCCGCGAGGCGTCCGACGCCCTGGTGGAAGCGATGGGAGAGGCGGCATGAGCATGACCGACCGCCTGGCCACCGCCCCGGCCCCCGAAGCCGTCTTCGACGCCGAAGAGGCCCGGCGCGCCCGGATGGCGCGGATCGAGCGGGTTGCGAAATGGGTGCTGCCGGTGCTGGTGCTGGCGGTGGGCCTCTGGCTGTGGGACCGCGTTGTCGTCTGGAACGAAATTCCGAAATACATCCTGCCCGGCCCCGGCCTTGTGCTGGAAACGCTGATCAAGGACTGGCCGATCCTGTTCGACGCGCTGCTGGTGACGCTGCAGATCACGCTGATGGCGCTTGCGGTGGCGGTGATCGGCGGGGTGGGGCTGGCGGTTCTGTTCACCCAGTCCAGATGGGCAGAGATGAGCTTTTACCCCTATGCCGTGATCCTTCAGGTGACGCCGGTCGTTTCCATCGCGCCGCTGATCTTCATCTATGTGGACAACCGGACCGTGGGCCTTCTGCTCTGTGCCTGGCTGGTGGCGTTCTTTCCCATTCTGTCCAACACCACGCTTGGCCTGAAGTCAGCGGATCACAACCTGACCGACCTGATGAAGATTTACCGCGCCTCGCGCTGGCAGCGCCTGCGCTACCTGCAACTGCCCTCGGCGCTGCCCTTTTTCCTGGGGGGGTTGAGGATCGCGGGCGGCCTGAGCCTGATCGGGGCGGTGGTGGCGGAATATGTGGCGGGGACGGGCGGCATCGGGTCTGGTCTTGCATTCCGCATCCTGGAAGCGGGCTATCGCCTGAACATCCCGCGCATGTTCGCGGCGCTCTTGCTGATCGCGCTGACCGGGGTGGTGATCTTTGCGGGCCTGTCCTTCCTCAGCCACTTGGCTCTGCGCAAGTGGCACGAAAGCGCGCTGAAGCGGGAAACATGACCGATTTCATCAGACTTCCCGCCCTGCCCCGCATGGTGCTGCGCAACCTGACCGTGCCGTCCTGCCTGCTGGGTCGGCCGGGCGATCTGGAACGCATGACGCTGGTGATCGACGACGGCCGGATTGCGGCGCATGACGATCCTGCGCCGGGCATCGACATGAAGGGCGCGATGGTGCTACCCGCCTTCATCGACATGCACACGCACTTGGACAAGGGCCATATCTGGCCGCGCAGCCCGAACCCCGACGGCACCTTCATGGGCGCGCTGACCACCGTGGGGGCCGACCGCGCGGCGCGCTGGACGGCGGACGACGTGGCCGCGCGGATGGACTTCTCGCTGCGCTGCGCCTGGGCGCATGGGACACGGGCGATCCGCACGCATCTGGATTCGATCCCGCCGCAGGATGCGATCAGCTTTCCGGTGTTTTCGCAGAAGCGCAGCGAATGGGCGGGCCGGATCGAGCTGCAGGCAGCCTGCCTGATCGGAGCGGGCGATTTTTCCATCGACGGCCCGTTCCGGCAGACGGCCGACCTTGTCGCGGCGCACGGGGGCGTGCTGGGGATGGTCACCTACCCCCTGCCTGACGTGCGCGACCGCATCACCGCCTTCCTGCGCATGGCAGCCGAGCGCGGGCTGTCGGCCGATTTCCATGTGGACGAAACGATGGACCCCGCCTCGAACACCCTGCGGATGATCGCCGAGGCAGTGCTGGAGACAGGCTTTGCCGCGCCGGTCGTGGTGGGACATTGCTGTTCGGTATCGACCATGGCCGAGGCCGAGGCGTTGGCGACGTTGGATCTGGTGGCGAAGGCCGGGCTGCATGTGGTCAGCCTGCCGATGTGCAACCTCTACCTGCAGGACCGTATCCCGGGCCGCACGCCGCGCGGTCGCGGCATCACGCTGGTGCACGAGATGAAGGCGCGGGGCATCAATGTGAGCTTCGCGTCGGACAACACCCGCGACCCGTTCTATGCCTATGGCGACATGGACATGGTCGAGGTGCTGCGCGAGGCGACGCGGATCGGTCATCTGGACCACAGCGGCACCGACTGGGTGCAGTCCGTACTGACCAACCCGGCGCGGGCGATGCGACTGGAGGCGCCGGGTCTGGCGCCCGGCGCACCGGCCGATCTGGTGATCTGCAAGGCCCGGACCTGGACCGAATTCTTCTCGCGCCCGCAAGCCGACCGCATCGTGATGCGCTCGGGCCGCGTCATCGACCGGACCCTGCCCGATTATGCCGACCTCGACCCGCTGATGGAGCCCGCATGACCCTTGCCGCCCTTCGCCACGCCCTGTCGCATCTGGAGATCGACGACAACCCGGTGTCGATCCGCGCGAAAAGCCGCGATTTCTTCTGGTATTCGCCGGTGCTGAAAGCGCGGCTTGACCATGTGACGGCCGATCTCGTGATCGCCCCGCGCAGCGAGGCCGAGGTGATCGAGGTGCTGGCGGCCTGCTATGCCCATGAGGTGCCGGTGACGGTGCGCGGGGCGGGCACCGGCAATTATGGCCAGGCGATGCCGCTGGCGGGCGGCGTTGTGCTGCACATGAAGAACATGGCGGCGGTCAAGGCCGTGCATCCCGGCCGGGTGATCGTGGAACCGGGATGCCTGGTCAAGGACCTAGACCATCACTGCCGCGAGGTTTCGGGGCAGGAGCTGCGGATGCACCCCTCGACCCATACCACCGCCACCATCGGCGGTTTCATCGCGGGCGGGTCGGGCGGCGTCGGGTCCTGCACCTGGGGCGCGCTGCGCGATCTGGGCAACATCATCCGCCTGCGCGTGGTGACGATGGAGGCCGCCCCCCGCGTGCTGGAATTCACCGGCGAGGAACTGCACCGCGTGAGCCACGCCTATGGCACAAACGGCATCATCACCGAGATCGAGATGCCGCTCGCCCCCGCCTATGACTGGGTGGACCTGTTCGTGACCTGCGAGACCTTTCCAGAGGCGGCGGCACTTGGAGCCGATCTGGCGAACGAGGACGGCATCCTGAAAAAGCTGGTGTCGGTCTATGAGGCACCCATCGCGCACGACTGGTTCCAGCGTGTTGCCTCGCATGTGACGCCTTCGCAGACGCTGGTCGGGCTGATGATCGCGCCACAGGGGATGGACGGGTTCCTGACCTTCCTCTCCCGTCGGCCGGGTGCACGCGTCATCTGGCGATCCGACCGGCCCGACTGGCCGCGCGAGCCGGGTCCGGTCTTCGAATATGGCTGGAACCACACGACCCTGCGCGCGCTGAAGGTCGATCCGTCCATCACTTACCTTCAGGTGCGCTATGCAGCACCCGACTATCTTGCACGGATCGAGGCCGTCCGCGCCGCTTTTCCCGGCGAGGTCTTGCAGCACCTGGAGGTAATGAAGGAGCATGGCCAGACCATGTACGCGGGCCTGTCGCTGGTGCGCTACACCACCGAGGCACGGCTTGATGAAATCGTGGCGACGCATGAGGCACTCGGCTGCATGATCTTCAACCCCCACCGCTATACGCTTGAGGAAGGCGGCAGGCAGTCGGTCGATGACCGCCAGCTCGCCTTCAAGCGCGAAGCAGATCCGAAGGGCCTTCTGAACCCCGGAAAGATGATCTCCTGGGACGATCCGGCCTGGGCCTATGACAGGATGTATGCCTGGCCCGGCCTGCGGGCGGCGGAATGATGTCCCGGCAGGAAAGGGGGGCTGTCTGCCCCCCTCTTGGCTGTCGCCAATTCACCCCCCGAGGATACTTCTGCCAAAGTGAATACCCATTCATCTTGGAAGAAATATCCCCGCCGGAGGCATCCGCCGCGTGGGGCGGGCGACCGGCATGACGCGCGCGCTCGTTCTGTTTGCCCATCCCTGCCCCGAGAGCTTTTCGTCGGCGCTGCACATGACCGTCGTCGAGACGCTGACAATGCGCGGGTGGGAGGTGGACGACTGCGACCTGAACGCCGAGGGCTTCAGCCCGGTGCTGACCACCGCCGAGCGGCGGGCCTATCACGAGGTCGGGCCGAATACCGCGCCGGTGCAGGGCTATGTGGACCGGGTGCAGGCCGCGCAGGCGCTGGTGCTGGTGTTCCCGGTCTGGAACTTCGGCTTTCCCGCCATCCTGAAAGGCTTCTTCGACCGGGTCTTCCTGCCCGGTGTCAGCTTCCGGCTGGAGGACGGGCTGGTGAAGCCGAACCTGACCCATATCCGCAAGCTGGCCGCCGTGACGACCTATGGCGGCACGCGGATGCGGGCGGTGCTGGCGGGCGACCCGCCGCGCCATGTGGTGAAACGCGCGATCTGGCATGTGTGCCGCCCCGAAAAGATGCGCTACCTTGCCCTGTATGACATGAACCGGGCAACGGACGCGCAGCGCGGCCGCTTTCTGGGTTCCGTGCGCAACGAGATGGAGCGATTCTGATGCGGGCGCTGATCGTCTATTGCCACCCCCGCCCCGAGGGCAGCTTCAACGCGGCCGTTCGGGATGTGGTGGTGGACAAGCTGGCGGCGGCCGGGGCCGAGGTGCGCATCAACGACCTTTACGCGCGCGGCTTCCAGCCGGTGCTGACGCCGGACGAGTGGACCGGATATCTGCACAGCCCCGCCAATCAGGCAGGCCTGTCACGGGATGTGGATGACATCCGCTGGTGCGACACGCTGATCTTCGTCTATCCGACCTGGTGGTACGGCCTGCCTGCGATCCTGAAAGGCTGGCTTGACCGTGCGCTGTTGCCGGAGGTGGCGTTCCTGATGCCCGACGGGGTGAACAAGACGATCCGGCCCGGCCTGCTGCACATCAGGCGGCTGGGTGTCTTCACCACCTGCGGCGCAAGCTGGCTGCTCACCACCTTCATCGGCGCGCCGGGGCGTCGGACGCTGCGGCTGGGCGTGGGCCTGCTGTGCGCCCGCGACAAGCGCAGCGTCTTTGCCGCGCATTACCTGATGGACAGTTCAACCCCCGAAAGTCGGGCAAGGCATCTGTCCCGGGTGGCGGCAAAGATGGACCGGCTGATCGGTCCGCTGCCGGCGCGCCAAGGGGCACCGGCATGACCGCGCGCGACTGGGCCGACCTGCGCGCCCCCGATTTTCTGAACATCGACCCGGCACGTTGCATCGCCTTGCTGCCCACGGCGGCGATCGAGCAGCACGGGCCGCACCTGCCGGTCGGGACCGATACGCTGATCGCCGAAGGCATGCTGTCGCGGCTGCGCACCGCCTGCCCGGACGACATCGACCTGCGCATCCTGCCGGTGCAGGCGGTGGGCAAGTCGAACGAGCATCTCTGGGCCGCCGGGACCCTGACGCTTAGCGCCGAAACCGCGCTGGCCGCCTGGGTGCAGATCGGCCTTTCGGTCGCCCGCACGGGCATCCGCAAGATCGTGATCGTCAACAGCCACGGCGGCAACCTTGACCTCGTGTCGATCCTGTCGCGCGAGCTGCGGGTGCGGGCCGGGATGCTGGCGGTGAAATGCCAGTGGACCAGCTTCGGCGTGCCCGAAGGGATGTATCCCCCGCGCGAGATGGCCTTCGGCATCCACGGCGGCGACATGGAGACGTCGCTGATGCTTGCCTTCCGTCCGGAAACGGTGGACATGGCGGCGGCCGCCGATTTCATCTCAAGCGCCGAAGACGGGCGCATTCCGCCCGTCGGGCCGGTCAGCTATGGCTGGGTTTCAAGCGACCTCAACCCGGCCGGCACCGTGGGCAATGCAGCGGCAGGAACGGCGGCCAAGGGCACGGCGACGGCGGCGCATCAGGTAGCGGGGATGATCGCGCTGTTGCGGCAGGTGGCAGGGGCCGATCTGTCCGGGTTTGTGCCGGTCGCATGAGGGTTGGTGCGTCATTGGTACCCTGTGAAGCAGGATCAGGGCCCTGCCGGGCAAGGGCAAACGCCCCGGATCTGCCGAAAGGCCGCCGCAGCGCTGCTTGACGCGGCGATCCGAAATGTTTCGGATACGGCAAACGCAAGGATACCTCTGGTCCCATGGCCACCCTCAAGGACATCGCGCGCAAGCTTGACCTGTCGATCACCCAGGTCAGCCGCGCCCTGAACGACCACAGCGATGTGAACGAGGAGACGCGCCTGCGCGTCAAGGCAGCGGCGCGGGCGATGAACTATCATCCCAACATCTCGGCCCGAAAGCTTGTTTCGGGGCGGTCGGGCATCATCGGGCTGGTCGTGCCGCTGTCGCGCAACTTTACCTCGGATGCGCTGTTCATGGAGGTGGTGGCAGGCCTGTCGTCGCAGTTTTCCGGGCGCGGCATGCAGTTCGTGCTGCACATCATGCAGCAGGACGAGCCGGTGCTGCCGGTCTATCAGCGGTTGATCGGCAAGGGCGCGCTGGACGGGTTTGTTCTGCTCGACCCGCTGGACGACGATGCGCGAATCGGGTTCCTGCAGCGTCTGGATGTGCCGTTTGTGCTGCACGGGCGCAGCGGTGCGGTGCAGGATTACCCTTATTTCGACATCGAGAACGAAGAGATCTTCCGCGACTCGACGCTGTTCCTTGCCGCGCAGGGGCATCGGCGCATTGCGCTGGTGACCGGGGTGGAAGGGCGATCCTATGTCACCGCGCGCACGCGCGGTTGCCAGGCGGCGCTGCACCGGACCGGGGCGAGTCTGCCCGGCAGCTTTCTGCGGCATGGCGACATGACCGAGGCCCATGGCCTGATCTCGACCGTCAACCTGATGACCGCACCCGGCCCGCGCCCGACGGCGATCCTGTGCGGCAATGTCCGCATCGCGCTTGGCGTGTATCAGGCGTTGGCGTCGCTCGGGCTGTCGGTGCCGGGCGACGTATCGGTGATGGCGCATGATGACCATTTGCCGAACCTGCGCGCATCAGCCTTCTTTCCGGCGCTGACAGTGACGAAATCGCCGCTGCGCGACAGTTGGAAGCCGCTGGCGGATTGCCTTGCCGGGGCCGTGGCAGGTCTGCCGCTGGCAGAGTTGCAGCGCCTGGGTCATTGCGAGCGGATCGTCCGGGATTCGGTTGCACCGCCGCCGCAGGACCGCTGAATTCCACCGCAGGGCGATCCTTGCGAAGCGACTCGCCGAATCGTTGACAGTCGCGTTCAGGAAACAGTATTGATCCGAAACGTTTCGGGTCGCAGATGAAAAGCCTTGTCGGCACCGCGATCCAGCGTTTTCGGGGAGGAGCGCCCAAGAGGGGCCGCAACGAGGAGGAATACCCATGTCCATCATCACGGGCCGGGCGCTGCGCTCGGCCGCCTTCGGGGCATTGCTTGCGGGTCTTGGCCTGCCGGCCCTGGCTGCCGACATCACCTATGTTTCGGGGGCCGTCGGCAATGCGGTCGAGAATTTCAAGTCGCTGGTGAAGCCCTGGGAAGAGGCGACGGGCAACACCGTGACGCTGGTGCCGATGCCCGCATCCACCACCGACCAGTTCGGCCAGTACCGCCTGTGGCTGGCCGCCGGGAATGCTGATGTCGATCTCTATCAGACCGACGTGATCTGGGCCCCGCAACTGGCGGACCAGTTCGTGGACCTGACCGAGGCCGCCAAGGACCTGGCGCCGCAGCACTTCCCCTCGATCATCGAAAGCCAGACGGTGGATGGCAAGCTGGTCGCCCTGCCGATCTTCACCGACGCGCCCGCGCTGTATTACCGCAAGGACCTGCTGGACAAGTACGGCAAACAGCCGCCGAAGACCTGGGAAGAACTCGGTGTGATCGCCAAGGAAATTCAGGATGCCGAACGGGCCGCTGGCAACCCCGACCTGTGGGGCTTCGTGTGGCAGGGCAACGCCTATGAAGGGCTGACCTGCAACGCGCTGGAATGGGTGAAATCCTTCGGCGGGGGCCAGATCGTTGAACCCGACGGGTCGATTTCCATCAACAACCCGCAGGCGGTTGCGGCGCTGGAACTGGCCAAGTCCTGGGTCGGAACGGTGTCGCCCGGCGGCGTGCTGGCCTATCAGGAAGAAGAGGCGCGCGGCGTCTGGCAGACCGGGAATGCCGTCTTCATGCGCAACTGGCCCTATGCCTATACCTTGGGCAACGGCGACGACAGCGCCGTGAAGGGCAAGTTCGACGTGGTTCCCCTGCCCACCGGCGGCGGCAACGATACGTCTGCCGCAACGCTTGGCGGGTGGAACGTGGCGGTCTCGAAATACTCGAAGAACCAGGAGGCCGCGATTTCGCTGGCGCTCTATCTGGCGGGCCCCGAGGCGCAGAAGCAGCGCGCGCTGAATGAATCGAACCTGCCGACCATCGTGGCGCTGTATGACGACCCCGACATCGCGGCGCAGCAGCCGATCATCCCGCGCTGGAAGGACGTGTTCCTGCAGGCGGTGCCACGCCCCTCGGCCCCGACCAAGGGCAAATACAACGAGGTGTCGTCCAAGTTCTGGTCCGCCGTCCACAGCACGCTGTCGGGCGAAGGCACTGCGGCCGAGAACCTGGAAGTGCTGGAAGCCGACCTGACCGACCTGAAGGGTTCGGGCTGGTAACGTCTTTTCCCTGATCACGCGACGGGCGGCCCCGCGCCGCCCGCCTGCCGCAATCGGCCCGGGCAGGGCCAAAGGGGGGCGGACGTGGCCGACACATCCTCGACATCCGGCGGGCTGACCCTGCCGCAACAACGCCAGCGCGCAGCCTTCTGGTTCCTGGCCCCGATGCTGTTCGCGCTGTTCTGCGTGGCGGCCTGGCCCCTGGGCCGCACCATCTGGTTCTCGCTGACCGACACGACGCTGAGCAACCTGTACGGCGGCAAGTTCATCGGGTTCGACAACTACCTGTCGATGCGCACCCTGTCGTCGGGCAAGGTGATCTGGCGCGGCACGCTGGTCGATCCGGCCTGGTGGAATGCGGTCTGGAACACGGTGCGCTTCTCGGTCGTCTCGGTCACGCTGGAGACGCTGCTGGGCCTGATCGTGGCGCTGGTGCTGAACGCCGAATTCAAGGGGCGCGGCCTGGTGCGCGCGGCGATCCTGATCCCCTGGGCCATTCCCACCATCGTATCGGCAAAGATGTGGTCGTGGATGCTGAACGACCAATACGGGATCATCAATGACATGCTGCTGCGTCTGGGCGTGATCGACCAGAAGATCGCCTGGACGGCCAATGTCGATACCGCGATGGCCGCGGTCCTGCTGGTCGATGTGTGGAAGACCACGCCCTTCATGGCGCTTCTGATCCTGGCGGGCCTGCAGATGGTGCCGCGCGACATCTACGAGGCGGCGCGGATCGACGGGGTGCATCCGGTGCGCGTGTTCTTCAAGGTCACGCTGCCGCTGATCCGCCCGGCGCTGATGGTGGCGGTGATCTTCCGCATGCTGGACGCGCTGCGCATCTTCGATCTGGTCTATGTGCTGACGCCCAATTCGGCCGCGACCAAGACCATGTCGGTGATCGCCCGCGAGAACCTGATCGACTTCGACAAGTTCGCCTATGGCTCGGCGCAATCGACGCTGCTGTTCGCGATCCTGTCGGTGTTCGTGGCGCTGTACATCTGGCTGGGCAAGGTCGATCTGGCGGGGGATGGCGGGAAATGAACGTGCAAGCCGTTGCGGGACGCATCGCCTTTTACGCGCTGGTCGCGGTGATCGTCGTCTTCTCGATCTTCCCGTTCTACTACGCCATCGTGACCTCGTTTGCGACGGGCACGGGTCTGTTCGAGGTCAACTACTGGCCGCGCCAGTTCAACCTTGCGAATTACGAAACCGTGCTGTCGGGCCGCACCTTCCCGCGCAACATCTTCAACTCGATCTTCATCGCCACGATGACCGTGGTCTTCGCGCTGTTCCTGGCGGTGACGGCCTCTTATGCGCTGGCACGGGTGCGGTTCCGGGGGCGGGGCCTGCTGCTGATGACCATCCTTGCGGTGTCGATGTTCCCGCAGATCGCCGTGCTGGCGGGGCTGTTCGAGCTGATCCGCTTTCTGGGCCTGTTCAACACGCCCTGGGCGCTGATCCTGTCCTACACGATCTTCACCCTGCCCTTCACGGTCTGGGTGCTGACCACCTTCATGCGCGACCTGCCGGTGGAAATCGAAGAGGCGGCCATCGTCGATGGCGCGACGCCCTGGGTCATCATCACGCGGGTCTTCCTGCCGCTCTTGTGGCCCGCGCTGGTCACGACCGGGCTTCTGGCCTTCATCGGCGCCTGGAACGAGTTCCTGTTCGCGCTGACCTTCACCAGTTCGGAAACCACCCGCACCACACCGGTCGCCATCGCGATGCTGTCGGGTGCCTCGCAGCAGGAAATTCCCTGGGGGCCGATCATGGCGGCCTCGGTCATCGTGACGGTGCCGCTGGTGATCCTCGTTCTCATATTCCAACGCAAGATCGTGGCGGGCCTGACCGCCGGCGGCGTGAAGGGCTGACATCATGGCAAAGATCGAACTGAAAGACGTGCGCAAGGCCTATGGCGCGGTCGAGGTCATCAAGGGCATCGACCTGGACATCCGCAAGGGCGAGTTCATGGTCTTTGTCGGCCCGTCGGGCTGCGGCAAGTCCACCCTCCTGCGGCTGATCTCGGGGCTGGAAGAGATCACGACCGGCGATCTGATGTTCGACGGCGAGAGGGTGAACAACCTTGTCCCGTCAAAGCGCGGCATCGCCATGGTGTTTCAAAGCTATGCGCTTTATCCCCACATGAAGGTCTATGACAACATGGCCTTCGGGATGCAGTTGGCGAAATCCAGCCCCGAGGAGATCAAGGCGCGCGTCATGGCGGCGGCGAAGCTGTTGCAGATCGACCATTTGCTGGACCGTCTGCCCAAGCAGCTTTCCGGCGGCCAGCGCCAGCGCGTCGCCATCGGGCGGGCGATCGTGCGCGACCCCCGCGTGTTCCTCTTTGACGAACCCCTGTCGAACCTTGACGCCGCGCTGCGCGTTCAGACCCGGCTGGAGATTGCAAAGCTGCATCACACGATGGATCAGGTGACGATGATCTACGTCACCCATGACCAGGTCGAGGCGATGACGCTGGCCGACCGTATCGCCGTGCTGCGCGACGGGCGGCTGGAACAGGTGGGCACCCCTTCGGAACTGTACGAACGCCCGAACTCGATCTTCGTCGCGGGCTTCATCGGCAGCCCGAAGATGAACTTCCTGACGGGCCGTTTTGCCGCCGCCCATGGCTGCCAGACGCTTGGCATCCGGTCGGAACATATCGACGTTGTGGCCGACGGGCCGTGGCAGGGCGCCATCGTGCATGCCGAGGATCTGGGGTCGGACAATTACCTGTTCGTCGAGGTGGGATCGGATGAACCCCTGATCGTGCGCCGCCCCGGAAAACTGACCGCACGGGTGGGCGACCGGCTGGCTCTGGCACCGATGGACGGGCAGCTTCACCGATTCGACGCGGCCGGCGCGCCGATCCGCTGATCCTCACCTTCAACCAAAGGAGCATTCCATGGTCATCCGTACCACCGTCTGGGGCGAGAACGTCCACGAACACAAGAACAAGACCGTCGCCGAGGTCTATCCGCTGACCATGCACGGCACGATTGCCGAGGCGCTGAACCGCGATCCCGGCATTGCCGCCACCACCGTCACCCTGCAGGACCCGGACCACGGGATGACGGCCGAAAAGCTGGCAGAGACCGACGTTCTGATCTGGTGGGGCCATGCGGCGCATGTGCAGGTGCAGGATGCCGTGGTGGAACGGGTCTGCGATGCCGTCTGGGGCGGCATGGGCATCATATTCCTGCATTCCGCCCATTTCTCGAAACCGTTCAAGCGGCTGATGGGGGCACCCTGCAACCTGACCTGGCGCGAGGCGGGCGAGCGGGAACGGCTGTGGGTCACCAGCCGCAACCACCCCATTGCCGCCGGGATCGGCGACAGCTTCACGCTGGAGCATGAGGAAATGTACGGCGAGCCCTTCGGCGTGCCCGAACCACTGGAAACGGTCTTTGTAAGCTGGTTCCAGGGTGGCGAGGTGTTCCGGTCGGGCCTGACCTACAAGCGCGGCGCGGGCAATGTGTTCTATTTCCGACCGGGGCACGAAACCTACCCGACCTATCACGACGCAAACGTGCAGCGGGTGATCGCCAATGCGGTGAAATGGGCGCACAACCCCGCCGCGCGGCTGGCCGACCCCAATGCAGCACCCAACGTGCCGGTGGACAAGGCCCCCGAAAAGATCACCGAACGCGGGCCGAAACTGCACAGCCATGGCGAAGAGGGGCTGCGGTGACCGCCATGGCCAGCCCGAAACCCGTCCGCCTTCTGATCCTCGGCACCGGCGGCATGGCCAAGAACCATGCCGAAGGCTTTGCCGCCATTCCGGGCGTGACGCTCGTGGGGGGTGTCGATACCCGACCGGCACAGCTTGCGGCCTTCCAGGCCGCGCATGGCATCGAGAACGGCTTTGCCAGCGCCGAAGCCGCGATGGAATGGGGCGCGTTCGACGCGGTGACCAACGTCACCCCCGACGCCGCGCATTTCTCGACGACCCTGCCGTTTCTGGCGGCGCGCAAGCATGTGCTCTGCGAAAAGCCGCTGGCGACCAATGCCAGGGACGCCACGACGATGGCCGAACTGGCCGCCATGTCCGGCGTGGTCAACATGGTCAACCTTAGCTACCGCAATGTCGCGGCCCTTCAGCAGGCGGCACGGATGGTGCGCGACGGGGCCATCGGTACCGTCCGGCATTTCGAGGCGAGCTATCTGCAAAGCTGGCTGACCCAACCCGCCTGGGGCGACTGGAAGACGGAAAGCCAGTGGCTGTGGCGGCTGTCCACCGCGCACGGGTCAAAGGGGGTGCTGGGCGACGTGGGCATCCATATTCTCGACTTCACGACCTTCATCGCCGGGATGGGCGCGCGGCAGGTGTCGTGCCTGCTCACCACCTTCGACAAGGCACCGGGGGGCCGGATCGGCGAATACACACTCGATGCCAATGACAGCGCCACGATGCAGCTTGTGCTGGAAAACGGTGCGCTTGGGGTGGTTTCGGCCACGCGCTTTGCCACCGGCCACCTGAACGACCTGCGCCTGCGCATTTACGGTGACAGGGGCGGGCTGGAGGTGCTGTTCGAAAAGGGCGAAAGCCGCCTGAACGCCTGTCTGGGCGAGGATGTGGCCACGGCCGCGTGGCGCGCGGTCGATTGTCCGGTACTGCCCTCGATCTACCAGCGCTTCATCGCTGCGATCCGGGGCGAAGGCGCGGCAACGCCGGATTTCGCGCGCGGGGCCATGCTGCAGGTCCTGCTGGACCGGGCCGAGCAATCGGCGGCCGAAGGGGGCCGCAGCCTGACGATCTGACCCTGCGGCACAGCGGACCGGCGGTCAGCAGCAGGGCAGCCTGATGCGCGAGAGGATTTCGGCCTGATCCGGGGGCAACGGCGGGAACAGGCGCGCAAGCAGCCCGGGCCTCGGTGCGGGCGGAAGGACGGGCGGGGGCACCGGGTCAGACATCGGCCGCCCTGCGCCCGCCGTCACGTCGGATCAGCGTGATCTCGGCCAGGATCGACAGGGCGATCTCTTCGGGCGTGATCGCATGAATGTCCAGCCCCGCCGGGGCCTTGACCCGCGCCAGCGCCTCGGGCGCGATCCCGTCGGCCAGCAGGCGATCCGACAGGGTCGCGAACTTGCGGCGTGATCCGACAAAGGCGATGTAGTCCGCCCCCGAGGCCAGCGCCGCCCGCAACCCCGCCTCGTCTGCCTTGCCCTGTGTCGCCACCACGATGAACCTGCGCCCCGGCGGGCTGGCCTCCAGCGCAAAGCCGTCCTGCACCACATCGGCCTCGCCCCCCGACTCGCCCACCGACTCGCCCATCGTCAGGCCCGGAGCCGCCAGCGTGCGGTGCAGGCTGAAACGCCCTGCAAGGCTGGCCAGTTCCCGCGCCACCGGGCCCGCCCCGAACACCACAAGGCGCGGCTGCGGCAGCACAGGCTCGACAAAAATATCCATCGACCCCCGCGAGGGGCAGCCGTTGCGGGCGAACCGGACGCCGTGGCGTTCCTCGCCCGGGGCCACGCCTTCGGCGGTCAACAGGTCTTCGGGGCGCAGCGAGATGAACTGCGGCTGGCCGGTCCGCAGTGCCGCCGCCGCCGCCTTGCCCACGGCAGACCGGGCGCAACCGCCCCCGATCCAGCCATCGGCAATCGTGCCATCTGCCAGCACGATGGCCTTCGCCCCCGGCTTGGCGCTGGTGGCATCGACGGTGCGCACCACGGTCGCCAGTGCGAACGGCTCTCCGCGTGCGCGCAGGGCGGCAAAGGCGGCTTCCAGGGCGGGGGCGGGTTCGGGGATCACAGCCGGGCAAGCTCCTGTTCAAGTGCAGCCAGATCGTCCAGCGTGGCGGCGCTGGCGAACAGGTCCAGATAGGGCATCGCGGCAGCCATCCCGGCAGCCACCGGGGCATAGTCACGCCAGCCTTTCAGCGGGTTGAGCCACAGGATGCGGCAGCCGCGCCGCGAAAGCCGCGCCATGGCCTGCTCCATCTGGTCGGAAGGGGCCGAATCATACCCGTCCGACAGGATCATCACCACGCTGCGCCCGTTCACGAACCGCCGTGCATGGGTGGTGGCGAACTGGTCCAGCGCCGCGCCGATCCGGCTGCCGCCGCCGAACCCATCCGCCAGAAGGGTGATGCGGTTCAGCGCGCGCAGGGGGTCATCGTCGCGCAGCGCCTCGGTGATGCGCACAAGGCGCGTGTGGAACAGATAGGCGTCGGCGCGGGCATCGGCCCGCATCAGCCCGGCCAGAAAGGCAAGGAACGGTCGGGCATAAAGCGTCATCGACCCCGACACATCGACCAGCGCCGAGATTCTCACCGGGCGGTCGGGGCGGCGCTTGCGGGCCAGACGCAGGGGCTCGCCGCCGGTGGACAGGGCCGCGCGGATGGTCCGCCGCAGGTCGATCCGCGCCCCCCGACGGTCGGCCCTGGCCCGGCGTGACCGTCGGTCCCGCAGCGCCTGCCCCAGCCGCAGGGCCACCCGCTCGGCGGCCCGGATGTCCTCGGGCGAGACGACCTCGCGCAGGTCGCGCTTCATCAGGTTGCGGATGGTCGAGGCGATCAGCCGCCCTTCGCCCCCCGCCTCGCTGTCGCCGTCGGTGCTGCGGTCCGGTGCATCGGCCTTGCCACCGCCGCTTTCGGACCGGCCTTCGGCCCCCCGGCTGTTGCGCGGCGGGGCGGGGCGGCCCGCCGAAGGCATTGCCTTTGTCCGCACCCGGCCGCCATTGCGCCAATAACTGTCGAACACCGCATCGAACCGCGCCCAGTCCTCGGCGCAGCCACAGGCCACCGCCTTCAGCGCGCGCCGCACCGACGCCTCGTCGGCGGGCAGGGCCGCCAGCGCCGCCAGCGCGGTTTCCGTTTCGGCGATCCCCAGCCGGAACCCGTTGGCGCGCAGATGCGCCATGAAGCCCGCGACCCGCGCCATCGGGCCGTCGTCGCGGGCGGCAAAGCGGGTGACGCCGCCCCTCATGCCGCGCGCCCCGCCAGCCGCTGCGCCACTTCGGTCGTGATCCCGGCCCGGTCGCCCTGGGTCTTCAGCAGCGTCGCCAGCGCCGCCTGAAGGATCGCGGGGTCGTCGGTCAGGTCGGCCAGCCCCAGCCCCGCAAGGGCCGCAGCGAAATCCAGCATCTCGGCCACGCCCGGCTTCTTCTCCAGGTCCTCGCGGCGCAGCGCCTGCACGAAGCCCACGATCTGCCGACCGAGCGCCTGCCCCACTCCCGGGCAGCGGGCCTGAAGGATCGCGAGTTCGGTCGCCGGGTCGGGGTAGTCGACATGCGCATAAAGGCAGCGCCGCCGCAGCGCGTCCGACAGGTCGCGCGTGCCGTTCGAGGTCAGGATCACCATCGGCCGCGTGGTGGCCGTGATCGTGCCAAGCTCCGGGATGGTGATCTGGAAGTCCGACAGCACCTCCAGCAGATAGGCCTCGAATTCCTCATCCGCCCGGTCGATCTCGTCGATCAGCAGCACCGGGGCCACCGGCTGGCGGATCGCCCGCAGCAGCGGGCGTTCCAGCAGATAGTCGGCCGAGAACAGCCGCGCCTCGACCGCAGCCCCGGTCTCGCCGGCCTCGGCATGGGCACGGATCGCCAGCAACTGGCGCTGGTAGTTCCATTCATAGATCGCCTGTGCCGCGTCGAGCCCTTCGTAGCATTGCAGCCGGATCAGCTCGCAGCCCTTCGCGGCGGCCAGGGCGCGGGCGACTTCCGTCTTGCCCACCCCCGCCGCGCCTTCCAGCAGCAGCGGACGCCCCAGCACCAGCGCCAGATGCAGCGCCATCGCCAGATCGGGACCGGCGACATAGCCCTGTCGCGCAAGCTCTGCCTGCAGTCGCTCGAACGCCATCGCCCGCCCCATTCCCGCCGCAGCCCCGGGCTTGACCCGGGGCCTCCCCTCAGCGCACCGCAGCCCCGGGCCTGACTCGGGGCCTCCCCTGTCCTCGCCGAAGCCCCGGGCCTGACCCGGGGCCTCGTCCCAGACCTCAGCCGTGCAACCCAAGGTCCCGCGCGATCTTCCAGATGCGCCAGTGGTCATGCGGCATGTGCGACTGGCGCAGGCCAAAGGGGCGGAAGGCATCGTGCACCGCGTTGGAAAACGCCGGAACCGACCCGACATTCGGGCTTTCGCCCACCCCCTTGGCCCCGATGGGATGATGGGGCGAAGGCGTTTCGGTGTGGTCGGTGGTGTAATGCGGCGTCTCGCATGCCGTCGGCAGGAAGAAGTCCATCAGCGTGCCGGTCTTGACGTTGCCGATCTCGTCATAGGCGATCTCCTGCCCCATGGCGATGGCATAGCCCTCGGTCGCCCCGCCATGCACCTGCCCTTCGATCACCATCGGGTTGATCCGGGTGCCGCAATCGTCCAGCGCAAAGAACTGGCGCACCTCGTGCTCGCCGGTATCGGCGTCGATCTCCATCACGGCGATATAGGCCCCGAACGGATAGGTCATGTTCGGCGGATCGTAGTAGCTGACCGCCTCCAGCCCCGGCTCGAGCCCCGGAATGGCGTTGTGATACGACGCATAGGCGATTTCCTTCATGGTCTTGAACCGCTCGGGCGCGCCTTTCACCACGAACCGGTCCACATCCCATTCCAGATCGCCGTCATGCACCTCCAGCAGATAGGCCGCGATCATCTGCGCCTTGGCCCTGATCTTGCGCCCGACCAGCGCCGCCGCCGCACCTGCAACCGGGGTCGAGCGTGACCCATAGGTGCCAAGACCATAGGGCGCGGTGTCGGTGTCGCCTTCCTCGATGGTGATGCTGTCGGCGGGCAGGCCGATCTCGGTGGCGAGGATCTGTGCAAAGGTCGTCGCGTGCCCCTGGCCCTGGCTGATCGTGCCCAGCCGCGCGATGGCGCTGCCGGTCGGGTGAATCCGGATCTCACAGGAGTCGAACATCCCCATCCCCAGGATGTCACAGTTCTTGACCGGCCCGGCCCCCACGATCTCGGTAAAATGCGACAGCCCGATGCCGATCAGCTTACGCGTTTTCCCTGCCTTGAAATCCGCCAGCCGCTGCGCCTGTTCGGCGCGCAGGCCGGGGTAATCCACCGCCGCCAGCGCCTTCTCCCAGGCGGTGTGATAGTCGCCCGAGTCATACTCCCAGCCAAGCGCCGACTGGTAGGGAAACTGGTCCTTGCGGATGAAGTTGATCCGGCGCAGTTCGGCCGAATCCATACCCAGTTCGATCGCCAGAACCTCGATCATCCGTTCGATGAAATAGGCGGCCTCGGTCACGCGGAAGGAACAGCGGTAGGCGACCCCGCCAGGGGCCTTGTTGGTATAGACCCCGTCCACACCGACATAGGCCACAGGAATGTCATAGCTGCCGGTGCAGATGTGGAAGAACCCTGCCGGGAACTTGGTCGGGTCGGCGCAGGCGTCAAAAGCCCCGTGGTCGGCGGTCACATGGCAATGCAGCGCGGTGATCTTGCCTTCCTTTGTGGCGCTGATGCGTCCCTTCATCCAGTAGTCGCGGGCAAAGGCGGTGGCCATCAGGTTGTCCATCCGGTCCTCGACCCATTTCACCGGCTTTCCGGTGACGATGGACGCGACGATGGCGCAGACATAGCCGGGATAGACGCCGACCTTGTTGCCGAAGCCGCCGCCGATGTCGGGCGACACGACGCGGATGTTGTGCTCCTCGATCCCCGACAGCAGCGAGGCCACGGTGCGCACCACATGCGGGGCCTGGAAGGTGCCCCAGACGGTCAGCTTGCCGTTCACCTTGTCCATGCTGGCCACACATCCGCAGGTTTCCAGCGGGCAGGGGTGCGTGCGGTGGTAATAGACCATCTCCTCGGCCACCACCTCGGCGGTCTCCAGCGCCTGTTCGGTCGCTTCCTTCTCGCCCGTCTCCCACAGGAAGATGTGGTTCGGGTGGCGGCGGGGGCCATGCGCCCCGGTCAGCGCGGTCAGGTCCTCGCGCAGCACGGTGGCACCCGGTTCCAGCGCCTTGAACGGATCGACGATGACGGGAAGTTCCTCGTAATCGACCTCGACCAGCTCGATGGCATCGGCGGCGATGTAGCGGTCGGTCGCCACGACAAAGGCCACCTCTTGCCCCTGGAACAGCACCTTGCCGTCGGCCAGCACCATCTGCTTGTCGCCCGCCAGCGTGGGCATCCAGTGCAGGTTCAAGGGGGCCAGATCGGCGGCGGTCAGCACGGCGATCACGCCGGGCAGGGCCTTGGCGGCATCGGCGTTGATCGATTTGACCCGCGCATGGGCATAAGGGCTGCGGACGAAATCGCCGAACAGCATCCCCTTCATCTTGATGTCGTCGACGTAGTTGCCCTTGCCTTGCGTGAACCGCACATCCTCGACCCGCTTGCGGCTGGCCCCCAGGCCCTTGAGGTTCGCGATCCGGTCTTCGCGGGTTGGCGTCTGGTCGTTCATTCGGCGGCCTCCTTGGCATTCATCTCGGCTGCGGCCGCCATGATGGCCTTGACGATGTTCTGGTATCCGGTGCAGCGGCAGAGGTTTCCGGCGATGCCGAAACGCACCTCCTCCTCGGTCGGCTTCGGGTTGTCGATCAGCAGGCGGTGCGCGCGGGTGATCATGCCCGGCGTACAATAGCCGCATTGCAGCCCGTGATGTTCGCGGAAGGTCCGCTGCAGAACATGCAGACCGTCGGGGCTGCCCAGCCCCTCGATGGTGGTGATCTCGGCCCCGTCGGCCTGGGCCACGAACATCGTGCAGGCCTTGACCGACTTGCCGTTCATGTCGATGGTGCAGGCTCCGCAATGGCTGGTTTCGCAGCCGATATGCGGGCCGGTCAGGCCAAGGCGCTCGCGCAGGGTGTGGATCAGCAACTCGCGCGGTTCGGCCAGGAACTCCTGCGTCTCGCCGTTCACCGTCAGGGTGATCTGCATCTTCTTTGCCATGCTTCTGTCCTTTCTCAGGCCCGCGACCAAGCGCGCGCGATGGCCCGGGCCAGGATCACCCCGGCCACATGGCGCTTGAACTCGATGGGGCCGCGATTGTCCTGCTGCGGGTCTATGTCGCCCAGCATGGCGGCCACGGCGGCGGCGACGGCATCCTTGCCGCATTCGCTGCCCAGCAGCGCCGCAGCGGCCCCCTGCGACCAGATGGGGCGGTCCGACAGGTTCGTCATGGCAATCGACGCCGTCGCGACCTTGCCGCCCGATCTGGTCAGCAGCACCGCCGCCGCCGCCGTCGCATAGTCGCCGATCTTGCGCTTCTGTTTTTCATAGGCGTAGCCGCCGGTCGGAGTGGCGAAGGAAATCGTGGTCAGGATTTCATCGTCCTTCCGTTCGGTCACATAGACCGAATGGTAGAAATCCCGCGCGGCGACGTCCCGCGCCCCACCCGGCCCGACCAGCCGGAACGTCGCGCACAGGCACTGCATCAGCCCCGGCATGTCGTTGCCGGGATCACCGTTGGCAACGTTCCCTCCCACGGTGCCGACATTGCGCACCTGCGGGTCGGCGATCTGAAGTGCGGCCTCGCGCAGGATCGGCGCGGCCTTGGCCAGCCCGTCATGCGCGATCAGGTCGGCCTGGGTCACCATCGCGCCGATGGTCACCCCCGAGGTGGAAATCGTGATTTCCTTCAGGTCAGTCAGGGCCTGAAGATCAACCAGATGCGGCACATCGGCCATGCGCAGCTTCATCATCGGGATCAGGCTGTGGCCGCCCGCGATCACCCGCGCGTCACCGCCATGCTGCACCAGAAGACCGACTGCCGACGCCAGATCGACCGGCCGGTGATATTCGAAGGCCGAAGATATCATGTGTTCCTCCCGTCATGCGCCCGTTCGGCACGTTCTTGTCCCAAAGCTACGGCGAAACATTCTTGCGCGCTCAGCGCCAAGAACCGAATGCCGCCTTCTGTTGCACGAAATGCGAATTGGCTGCACGAACGGCGAAAGCCTAGAGCCCAAGCGCCTGACGCAGGTCGGCAAGCCGTGCACGGCTGACGGGAATCCGCACATCGGCCGCCCCGTCCACCGTGCAGACCGCCGAGTCCTTCAGGCGTTCGAACTTGGCCACATGGGCCGGATTGACCAGATAACTTCGGTGCACCCGCAGGAACCCGGCCGGGGCCAGACGGTCTTCGGCCTCGGAAATCGACCAGGGGCAGAACAGCCGGTCCGGCCCCCGGTGCAGGACCGTGTAATGCCCTTCGGCCCGCACGGCGGAAATGGCGGCGGGGTCCAGAAAGAAGGTGCGCCCCTCTTTCTCATGCGGAACGCGCAGCCCCTCGACACGGGGCACGACCGCTGCGGGGCGGGGCGGGCTGTCGCTGGTCGCGACCGGATCGCGGCCGGGGACAACGGTCGCCTGTGCCGCCTGCGATGCTTCCGGCGCGGGCACAAAGGTGATCCCGGTCAGAAGGAAGGCCGACGAGATCACAAAGGCCGCCAGTGTCACGAGGATCGCCAGCGTCTCGTTGTTCAGCCGGGGGCCGAAGGTGCCCACCACGCCGTCGGGCAGAAAGCCGGTCCCGGCCATGGCGGTGAAATGCACAAGAACGACCGCCGAGCCGAAACAGACCGTCCCCAGCACGATGTTGCGACGCCCGCGTTCGGAATAGGCCACCCGCACCGCCAGCACCGACAGCCCCACCGACGCGACCAGCGCCGCCGCCACCCCAAACGGCGTATAGACCGGGCGACACAGCTCCATCCCCGACATGCCGATGTAATGCATGAGCGCGATGCCAAGGCCGATGATCGCCCCCGCCAGCGTCTTGCTGGCCGCCGTGCGCCGGCGGAAATGCAGGATCAGCAGCGCAAGACCGGTCATCAGGATTGCCACAAGGGCCGAAATCAGCGTGGTCAGCGTGTCATAAAAATACAGGATCGGCAGTTGCAGGCCCAGCATGGCCACGAAATGCATCGACCAGATGCCGCCACCAAGCGCCACCGCCGCCATCGAGACCACAACCTTGCGCGGACCCACCTCCAGCCGCGACGCGCCGCGCGTCAGCGACAGACCCGTGAACCCTGCCATCAGCGCAATGGCGAAAGCCGCCAGAACCAGACGCCAGTCATGGCTGTAGTCCAGCACCCGAAAGCCTCCCCTCCTTCAAGCCGTCTGCCGCGCCAGCTTACAGACCACCGCCCGCAACACAAAGCGCCAAAGCGGCGGCCGGGGGTCAGCCGTCTTGCAGGTTCAGCCGACGCACTTCCTCGCCGGTCAGCCGCAGCGCCGCTCCGGGCAGGGTGCTGGCAATTTCGCCCGGGCTGCGCGGTCCGATCAGCGCCAGCGAGGGAAAGCCTTGCGACAGCACCCAGGCGGTGGCGATGTTGTGGGCGGTGACTCCCTTTGCGCGGGCCATCTCCTCGGCCCGGCGGCGGCGTTCGGCATTGGCGGGGCTGCCGAAACAGGTTTCGGGCGCCGTGTCGGGCGGCAGGCGGTTGCGCAGGGATTCGGGCAGGAAATAGCCGCGCGCCTGGCTGGACCAGGACAGGTGCACGGTCTGCGTCTGCCGCAGCATGGCCAGCGTGCCGGGCGCGTTCGAGGTGACACAGCCCGGCCAGACCGGGCGTTCCATCACGGCCAGCGAGAGGTTGTTGTTCAGGATCGTGAAGCCCTGCTGCCCGGCGCGGGCCGCATGAGCGTTGGCTTCCGCCAGCCGTTCGGGCGACCAGTTCGACCCGCCGAAGACGCCGATCAGCCCCCGGTCGCGCAGGGCGTTCAGGGCATCGACGAATTCGCCCACCGGCACGTCGGGGTTGTCGCGGTGCAGGATGTAGATCGGCACCCGGCCCAGCCCCAGCCGGTCGAGCGAGATCGCAAGCTGCGGCGCGATGGCGTCGGGCAGGCAATAGGGCGAATGCGCGCCCTTGCCGATCACCACCACCTCGTCCGCCACCCCGCGCGCGGCGATCCACTCGCCCAGCACGGCCTCGTGCGTGCCCCCGCCATAGACAAAGGCGGTGTCGAAGGCATTGCCCCCGGCCTCCATCCAGGCATCCCAGACGATGGCGCCTTCGGCCAGCGTGTTGCGGTTGTCGCAGCCGAGGATCAGGGATGACACGGGCAGCGCCACCCCGGGCAGCGTGACCTTCGGCACGGGCGGCAGACCGCGCGGCAGCGTGCCGGGCAGCGGGCGGTTCGTGGCGCGCCGTTCGGCAAAGGTGCGATACCCCAGTTCGGCGCGCCAGCGGTCCATCACCTCGGCATTGCCGATGCTGTCGGCATGGTCGGGTGCAGGCGCAGGGGCCTGCATCAGACCGTCGGCGATGGCACGGCTGGCCAGTTCGGCCTCATAGGCAAACAGCATCCGGTCATCGCCCAGGGTCTCGGCCCGCGTGCCCTCGGGGGTCGTGACGTGAATCCGTGTGGTCGACGGCCCGGCGTTGCGGCCGGGCACCCAGGGGTCGTCGAACACGATCTGCCCTCTGGTGCCGGTGATGACCGCGCGGTTGTCCATCGCGCGGCTGACCGCCGTCGCGATTTCCGCCGTGAAGCCGGAAGCGAAGCCCAGAAGCCCGTAGGCGACCGCATCGACCCCGGTCGGGGCCAGATTGCCGGTGCCCTTCACGGTCGCCGGATTGTCGAAGGCCCGGCCGACCGCCGCCCCGGCAATCAGCCGCGCCAGCGAGACCGGATAGCCGCCCACATCCAGGATCGCCCCGCCGCCAAGCGCGGGGTCGTAAAGGCGCGAGGTTTCGGTGAACCCGGCGTCAAATCCGAAGGTGGTGCGGATATGGACGGGCGTTCCGATCTCTCCCGCCGCGATCACCTCCAGAACGCGGGCGATCTGCGGGTGGCAGCGGTACATGAAGGCTTCCATGCAGAAGCGGCCGACCTCGGCGGCGACTTCCGTCACCGCCACCACTTCGGCCGCATTCATGCCCGCCGGTTTCTCGCACAGCACATGCTTTCCGGCCCGCAGCACGCGGACCGAAAGCTCGGCATGCCAGGGGTGCGGGGTCGAGACATAGACCGCGTCGATGCCGGGGTCGGCCAGCATCACGTCCAGATCGCCGAACTGGCGGTCGGGGGCCAGTCCAAAGGCCGCCCCGAAAGCCGCGCGCCGCGCCGGATCGCGGCCACAGACCGCGACCAGCCGCCCGGACTGACACTGCGCCAGCCCGTCGGCACAGTTGTGGGCAATTGCCCCCGGCCCGATGATCGCCCAACGGATGGTCATCCGGGCCCCTCCCTTCCGGAACTTCGGTTCCTGTCCGGCGGTCGTCCCCGCTGGACGCGCTGCGCCGGTCAGCCCAGATGGTAGGTCTCGGGGATGCCATAGGGCGTGCCCGCGATCCCCTCCATCCGCGCCTTGAGTTGCAGCGCCAGGAACTGCGAGTAGTGGCGCGACTGGTGCAGGTTGCCGCCGTGGAACCACAGCGCCTGCTGCCGCGTCGGCTTCCACATGTTGCGCTGTTCGCCCACCCAGGGGCCGGGGTCTTTCGGCGTGTCCGAGCCGAGACCCCAGCATTTGCCCACGCGGTCGGCCACGTCCTTGCCGATCAGGTCCGCCGCCCAGCCGTTCATCGAGCCATAGCCCGTGGCATAGACGATCAGGTCGGCGGGCAGGCGGGTGCCATCCTCCAGCACCACGGCATCTTCGGTGATCTCGGCCACATTGCCATGGGCGAGCTTGATCTTGCCGTCGATGATCAACTGGCTTGCCCCCACGTCGATGTAATAGCCCGAGCCGCGGCGCAGGTATTTCATGAACAGCCCCGACCCGTCGGGCCCCCAGTCGAGCCAGAAGCCCGCCTTCTCCAGCCCCGCGTAGAAGTCGGCGTCGATCTCGCGCATCTTGTCATACAGCGGAATCTGGAATTCATGCAGGATACGGTAGGGCAGCGAGGCAAAGATCAGGTCGGCCTTTTCCGTCGTCATCCCCGACCGCACGGCGTTTTCCGAATACAGGCCGCCCAGACCCACCTCCATCAGCGTGTCGGACCGCACGATATGGGTCGATGACCGCTGCACCATGGTCACGTCCACGTCGTTTTCCCAAAGCGCCGCGCAGATGTCATGGGCCGAGTTGTTCGACCCGATGACCACGGCCTTCTTGCCCTTGTAG
>JAAFHX010000031.1:0-19342 GCA_013297695.1 Rhodobacterales bacterium
TTTCTGTGCGTGGGCGTGATCTATGACCGGATGCACACGCGCGAGATCGACGCCTATGGGGGCCTTGTGAACCGGATGCCGGCCTATGCGCTGATCTTCATGTTCTTCACCATGGCGAACGTGGGCCTGCCGGGAACCAGCGGGTTCGTCGGCGAGTTCCTCACGCTGGCCGGCATCTTCCAGGTGAACACCTGGGTTGCCGCCGTGGCGACAAGTGGCGTGATCCTGTCGGCGGCCTATGCGCTGTGGCTCTATCGTCGGGTTGTGTTCGGCGACCTCATCAAGGAAAGCCTGAAGACCATCACCGACATGGACCGGCGCGAAAAGGCGATCTTTGCGCCGCTTGTCGCGATGACGCTGCTTCTGGGCATCTATCCCAGCCTGGTGACCGACATTACCGGGCCTTCGGTGGCAGCACTTGTCACCAACTATCAGGCCGCGCTGCCCGCAGACGCGGTGACGCGGCTTGCGCTGCGTTGAACGCCTGACCCTGCCTGACCTGACCGCGAAAGACACACCATGACCCCCGCCGATTTCTCTGCCGTCCTGCCCGAGATCGTGCTGTCGCTTTATGCGATGGCGGCGTTGCTGTTCGCGGTGTACACCGGCAAGGACCGCACGGCCCCCCTGCTGATGTGGACAACGGCGGGTCTGTTCGTTCTTCTGGCGCTGTGGATCGGGGTCGGGGGCGAGGGCAGCCGCACGGCCTTTGGCGGCATGTTCAACGACGATCCCTTTGCGCGGTTTGCAAAGGTGACGATCCTGCTGTCCGGGGCCGCTGTGCTGTTGATGAGTACCGACTACCTGAGCCAGCGTGACCTGCTTCGGTTCGAATACCCGATCCTGATCGTGCTGGCGACCGTGGGCATGATGATCATGGTTTCGGCGGGCGACCTGATGGCGCTGTACATGGGGCTGGAGCTGCAGTCGCTTGCGCTGTACGTCGTCTCTTCGATCCGGCGCGACAGTGCGAAATCGACCGAGGCCGGGCTGAAGTATTTCATCCTGGGGTCGCTGTCTTCGGGGATGCTGCTGTATGGCGCGTCGCTGACCTACGGCTTTGCGGGGACCACGCTGTTTTCGGGCATCCTGTCGACCCTGGGTGGTGAGGTGCCTCTGGGCCTGACCTTTGGTCTGGTGTTCCTGATCGCAGGGCTGGCCTTCAAGGTTTCGGCCGCGCCGTTCCACATGTGGACGCCCGATGTGTATGAGGGCGCGCCGACGCCGGTGACGGCGTTTCTGGCGACCGCGCCCAAGGTGGCCGCGATGGCGCTGTTTGCACGCGTGATGCAGGATGCCTTCGGTGCGATACCCGCCGACTGGGGTCAGGTGATCGCGCTGCTGTCGGTGGCGTCGATGTTCCTTGGTGCCGTTGCGGCCATCGGGCAGCGCGACATCAAGCGGCTGATGGCCTATTCCTCGATTGCCCACATGGGCTTTGCACTGATGGGGCTGGCGGCGGGCACGGCGGGGGGCGTCAAGGCGATGCTGGTCTACATGGCGATCTATGTGACGATGAACATCGGCACCTTCGCCTTCGTGCTGTCGATGCAGAAGGATGGCCGTCCGGTCACGTCCATCGACAGCCTGAACATGTATTCGAAGCGTGAGCCGCTGAAGGCGCTGGCCATGCTGGTGCTGCTGTTCAGCCTGGCGGGCGTGCCGCCGATGGTGGGCTTTTTCGGGAAGTTCTATGTGCTGCAGGCGGCGGTGGATGCCGGGATGGTCTGGCTGGCGGTGGCCGGGGCCATCGCCTCGGTGATCGGGGCGTTCTACTACCTGCGCATCGTTTTCTTCATGTATTTCGGGAAAGACTCGGATGGGCTGGATGGCCACATGCCTGCAGTGCAATGGGCGCTGCTGGTGGGGGCGTCGGCGGCAATGGTGGTGGGTGTGATCAACCTGTTCGGGATCGAGGCGCTGGCGGCGGTGGCGGCGGATACGCTTGTCCGCTGAACCGTGGCCAAAGGGCGTCGGGCGGTTGATCCTGCCGACGGTCGACAGCACGAATGCCGAGGCGGCGCGTCGGGCGGACAGGATCGCCGCACCCTTCTGGGTCATGGCGCGCGAACAGACCGGCGGGCGCGGGCGGCGCGGGCGCCCCTGGGTCAGCCCGCCCGGCAACCTGTACGCCACCTGCCTGATGCGTCCGACCGAGGCCGCCGATGTGGTCGCCCTGCGGTCGTTTGCGGCAGCGCTGGCGCTGCATGATGCCTGCGCCGCCCTGACCGGCCGCCCCGAGGCGCTGACGCTGAAATGGCCGAACGATGTGCTGCTGAACGGCGGCAAGCTGGCGGGGATTCTGCTGGAGGCGCAGGGTTCGGGCGGCGCGGTGGGGCATCTGGCCATCGGCATCGGCGTCAATCTGGCCAGCGCGCCCCCGGCGGGGTCGGTCGAGCCGGGGGCGTTGCGCCCGGTCAGCCTGCACGGGGAAACCGGCCTGACGGTGCCGCCCGAGGATTTCCTGGACCTGCTGGCCCCTGCGCTGGCGCGGTGGGAGTCGGCCCTTGTGGCGCAAGGCTTTGCGCCCCTGCGCGCGGCCTGGCTGGCGCGGGCGGCGCGGTTGGGGCAGGAAATGCGCGCCCGCACGGGGCAGGCCGAACATCATGGCATTTTCGAAACCGTCGATGCCAGCGGCGCGCTGGTGCTGCGCACGGGCACCGGGCCGGTTGCCATTCCGGCGGCCGAAGTCTTCTTCTGACGCGGTGCCGGGAAAGGAACAGGGCATGCTTCTTGCCATCGACTGCGGCAACACCAATACCGTCTTTTCGATCTGGGACGGCGCGCGATTCATCGCGACCTGGCGCATCGCCACCGACCACAAGCGCACGGCGGACGAATATTTTGTGTGGCTGTCCTCGCTGATGATGCTGACCCGGACCGAGGCGGACATCACCGAGGCGATCCTGTCGTCAACCGTGCCGCGCGTGTTGTTCAACCTGCGTGTGCTGTGCAGCCGCTACTTCAACTGCCGCCCGCTTGTGGTGGGCAAGCCGGAATGCCGCCTGCCCGTGGCCCCGCGCGTGGATCAGGGCACGACCGTCGGGCCGGACCGGCTGGTGAACACGGTCGCGGGGTTCGACCGGCATGGCGGCAACCTGATCGTCGTCGATTTCGGCACCGCCACCACCTTTGACGTGGTGGACCATGACGGGGCCTATGTGGGTGGCGTGATTGCCCCCGGCGTGAACCTGAGCCTTGAGGCGCTGCACATGGCGGCGGCAGCGCTGCCGCATGTGGACGTCTCGCGTCCCGCCCGCGCCATCGGCACGAATACGGTGGCCTGCATGCAGTCGGGTGTGTATTGGGGCTATATCGGCCTTGCCGAAGGCATCGTGCGCCAGATCCGGGCAGAGCGTGACAGCCCGATGAAAGTCATTGCAACCGGGGGCCTGGCCTCGCTTTTCGCCCAGGGATTCGATCTTTTTGACAAGGTGGAGGATGACCTGACCATGCATGGTCTGATGCTCATCCATCGCCACAACACGGAAATGGAAACGGCATGAGCGCGAACCGGCTGATCTACCTGCCCCTTGGCGGCGCGGGCGAGATCGGAATGAACTGTTACGTCTATGGCTATGGGCCGGAAGACAAGGAACGGCTGATCGTCGTCGATCTGGGCGTCACCTTTCCCGATATGGACGGTACGCCGGGCGTGGACCTGATCCTGCCCGACATCACCTGGCTGGAAGAACGCCGCGACCGGATCGAGGCGATCTTCATCACCCACGCGCATGAGGATCACATCGGCGCGTTGGGCCATCTGTGGCCAAAGCTGAAGGCCCCGGTCTATGCGCGGCGATTTACCGCCCTTCTGGGCCGGCTGAAGCTGGAGGAAAACGGCCACCCGGCAACACCCCTGACCGTGGTCGGCGCGCGCCCCGAGGTGGTCACGGCTGGGCCGTTCAAGGTGCAGTTCGTCCCGATCGCGCATTCCATCCCGGAAAGCTCGGCGCTGGTGATCGACACGCCTGCGGGCCGCATCGTGCATACCGGCGATTTCAAGCTGGATGCGACCCCGCTGGTGGGCGAAGGGTGGGACCCTGACGCCTTTGCCGCGATTGCCGCCGAGGCCCCGGTCCGGGCGCTGATGTGCGACAGCACCAACGTGTTCTCGCCCCATCCGGGCCGGTCGGAAAGCACGCTGCGCGACCCGATTGCCGAATTGATAAAGGGGGCGAAGGGCATGGTCGTGGCGACCACCTTTGCCTCGAACCTGGCGCGGCTGAAGACGCTGGCCGATGCCGCGCAGGCGTCCGGCCGGTCGATCTGCCTGCTGGGCCGGGCAATGAAAAAGATGGTCACGGCGGCGCAGGAAGCGGGGGTCCTGAAGGATTTTCCGTCCACCCTTGCCCCGGAAGACGCGGTGAACGTGCCGCGCGCAAACCTGATGCTGATCGCGACCGGCAGCCAGGGCGAACGGCGCGCGGCAACGGCGCAGTTGTCGCGCGGCAAGTATCTGGGAATGCAGTTGAAGGAAGGGGACATGTTCCTGTTTTCCTCGCGCACCATCCCGGGGAACGAACGCGACGTGCTGAAGATCATGAACGCATTCTCGGAAATGGGCGTGGATGTGGTCGATGAAAGCAACGGGCGCTATCACGTTTCCGGCCATGCGAACCGGCCGGATCTGGAAACCGTGCATGGCATCCTCAAGCCCGCAGTGCTGATCCCGATGCATGGCGAACACCGCCACCTGCGCGAACATGCCAAGATCGCCAAGGCCGGCGGCATCCGGTCGGAGGTTGCGACCAACGGCATGATGATCGACCTGACCGACGGTGCGCCGGAAGTGGCCGAATACATCGAAACGGGCCGGATGTATCTGGACGGGTCGGTGATGATCGGGGCGATGGACGGGGTTGTGCGCGACCGCATCCGCATGGCGCTGAACGGCCACGCGATGGTGACCGTGATCCTGGACGAGGCCGACGCCCCGCTAGGCGATGCCTGGGTCGAGATCATGGGCCTGCCGCAGACCGGCAAGTCGGGCGGGTCGCTGGCCGAGAAGATCGAGATCGAACTGACCGATTTCCTCGACCGGGCCGATACCCGCCTGTTGCGCGACGACGACAAGCTGGACGAGGCCATCCGCCGGGTCGTGCGGCAGGTTGCGATGGAAGAGATCGGCAAGAAGCCCGAAATGACCGTCGTGGTCAGCCGCCTCGCCACCGAGTAGCGGTGCCCGACCGGCCAACACGAAAGGCGCCGGGTGCAGACCCGGCGCCTTTCGGGTTTCGGCCCTGGCCGGCCGGATCAGTCCGACGCGGGCGACGCAAAGCTGCGCAGCAGGAAATCCGGCATATGGTCGCCCATGCCAACAACGGGCTTGTCATCGCGGCGCATCTCGCGCCGGTCACCACCGCGTGGTTCGTGCCGCCGGTCGCTGCCGCGCCCGCGTTCGTCGCGCGGGCGTTCCTCACGCTGCGGCAACACGGCCACCTCCACCGGGGCCTCGATCACTTCGACGCTGTCCGGAACGGCCACCGGTTCGACCGGGGCCCGGTCGCGCGGCGCGCCACGCCGTCCCCGGTCACGGCTGCGACCGCCGCGATCTTCGGACCGGCTGTCATCGGCCTTGCGTTCCGGGCGTGAGGACGGGCGGTGGTCTTCCTCGTCGCTGGCATCCACCGACGGGGCGTCGGCCCGGGGAATCGGCATCTTCACAAGGCTTTCGATCGCGCCGATGTACTTGTCGTCATGCGGCGTGGCGATGGTGAAGGCGCGGCCCGAGCGCCCCGCGCGACCGGTGCGGCCGATGCGGTGAACGTAATCTTCGGGGTGGCTTGGAACGTCGAAGTTGAAGATGTGGCTGACGGCAGGCACATCCAGACCACGCGCGGCCACGTCCGATGCGATCAGGAACTGCACTGTCCCGTCGCGGAACCCGTCCAGCGTGCGGGTGCGCACCGACTGATCCAGGTCGCCATGAATCGGCGACGCGTTGAAGCCGTGCTGTTTCAGCGACTTGGCCACCACGTCCACGTCGATCTTGCGGTTGCAGAAGATGATTGCGTTGGTGCAGGCGTCACCCTCGGCCCGGATCAGCGCGCGCAGCATGGCGCGCTTTTCGGCAAAGGACCGGTCCTTGCGCGACGGCGAGAAGTAGAACATCCGCTGTTCGATGGTGGTCGAGGCGGTGGCCTGGCGCGCAACCTCGATCTTTGCCGGGTTGGTCAGGAAGGTGTTGGTGATCCGCTCGATCTCGGGGGCCATGGTGGCGCTGAAGAACAGGGTCTGGCGGGTGAAGGGGGTCAGTTGGAAGATGCGTTCGATATCCGGGATGAAGCCCATGTCGAGCATCCGGTCGGCCTCGTCCACAACCATGATCTGCACGCCGGTCAGCATCAGCTTGCCACGTTCGAAATGGTCCAGCAGGCGGCCCGGCGTGGCGATCAGCACATCGACGCCCCGGTCGATCAGCTTGTCCTGTTCGCCAAAGCTGACACCGCCGATCAGCAGGGCCTTGGTCAGCTTGGTGTATTTGGCATAGGTCTCGAAGTTCTCGGCGACCTGTGCGGCAAGCTCGCGCGTGGGGGCCAGAACCAGGCTGCGCGGCATGCGCGCCTTGGCGCGGCCCTGGCCCAGCCGGGTTATCATCGGCAGGGTGAAGCTGGCGGTCTTGCCGGTGCCGGTCTGGGCGATCCCCAGCACATCGCGCCCCTGAAGGGCGTGCGGAATGGCCTGTTCCTGGATCGGCGTGGGCGTCAGATAGCCCGCCTCTTCAACCGCCTGAAGGACGCGCGGATCAAGCGCGAGGTCGGAAAATTTCGTCATGTGTGTCCCGTGGATGCGGTATCGGACCGCATGAAAGTAAAGGGACGCAAGCTGTTCCGGGCGCCCCGGCGTCATGGCACAAAGGCCTGCGCGATGCGTTATCCCATCTGCGGCCCCCGGTCAAGGCGCAGGGCTTGCGCAGGCCATGACCTGCGGGCCTGTCGCGTGACTGTCGCAGCGCCGTCGCAGGGCTGTTGCGCGGCTGCGGCAGGTTCCGGCGTGCAATCCCGATCAAGGAGACTTCCGATGCTGCGCCCGTTGCCCCTGTTTGCCGTGCTGTGCGCCCTGCCGCTGCCGGCCCTGGCGGAAACCGCCTTTCCCGCCACGCTGGCCGGTCATGCCGCCCTGCCGGCCCTGACGCTGATCGCCCCGCCTGCCGATGCGCCGCGCGATCTGTGGATCAGCGGCAAGTTCACCGGCCCGGCGCGCAACGACAGCCCGATGTCCGTGATGGGCGATACCGGCCCGCTGCACGGCAAGCGCCCCACCGGCATCCGCCTGCCGTTCCTGGGCCAGCCGCTGCAGGGCCTGTCGGGCTTTGCGATGAACCGGGCCGAAGACGGGTCGGTCTATGTGCTGACCGACAACGGGTTCGGGTCAAAGCTGAACAGCCCCGACGCCGCGCTGTTCTTTCACCGCATGGCCCCCGACTTTGCGACCGGCACGGTGAGTGTGGCCGAAACCGTGTTCCTGCGCGACCCCGACGCCCGCGTGCCCTTCCGCATCGCCAACGAGGCGACCGAAAGCCGCCTGCTGACCGGCAGCGACTTTGACCCCGAAAGCATCCAGATCGTGAACAATGAGGTCTGGATCGGCGAAGAGTTCGGCCCGTCGCTGATCCGCGCGACGCTGGACGGGCGCATTCTGGGCGTCTATCCGACCGAAGTGGATGGCGCGGTCATCAAGGGCCCCGATACCCCCGGCGTGCGCGTCCCGGCCCAACCGGGCAAGGATTTCACAGCGCAGCGGTCGGGCGGATTCGAGGGGATGGCCCTGCAGCCCGGCACCGGCCTGCTGTGGGCGATGCTGGAAAAGCCGCTGTTCGGGGCTGATGGCAAGCCGGAAGGCACCTTCCTGCGCGCGCTGGCCTTTGATCCGGCAACGCAGAAATGGACCGGACAGGCGTTCCGCTTTGCCCTGGCCGAAGGCGCGACGGCGATCGGCGATTTCAACTTCATCGACGCGACCCGCGCATTGGTGATCGAGCGGGACGACGGCGAGGGCGACGTGTCGCTGAAATGCGCCGGCGATCCGGCCCCGGACTGCTTTCCGCTGCCCGCGATGGTCAAGAATGTGGTCCTGATCGATACCGCCAGCCTGGACGCCGACGGCTTCGTGCGCCGGATCGGCCATGTCGACCTGATGAACATTGCCGACCCGGCCGGGATGGCGCGCCTGCCCACGGCCGCCAAGCGCGATCTGGCGGGGGTGTTCACCTTTCCGTTCTTTACCATCGAGGATGTGATGCGGGCAGACGAGACCCACATCATGGTCGCCAACGACAACAACCTGCCCTATTCGACGGGGCGGCAGTTGGATCAGGCCGCGTCGAACGAGTTCATCCTGCTGAGCGTGCCGGAGATGCTGGCGGCGCAGTAGCCGCGTGGCCGATCCCCTGCGCCGGTGCGTCTTCCCGCACCGGCGCGCCGTCTTCGTACCAGGTCAGGGCGTGATAGTCGAAATTCGCCTCGATGGTCGGCTTCACGATGCGGAAATAGGGCGACAGGTCAAAGTCGCGCGGCGTGTACAGCGAATGATGGCGGATGTGCAGGATCTCTTCCGCCTCGGGCATGTCGCGGTCCATCCGGATTTCCGGCAGGATCGGATAGCGCACCTTGCCGAAGGCCTCGGCGATCAGGGTGGAACAGATCGCGCGGGTCGGATCGCCGGAACCGAACGCCAGCAGGCGGCGGCGAAATCGCTTCGGCACCGGCGGTTGCGGCAACAGGAACCGCGCCAGGTCGATGACGTTGCGCAGGTCATAGGCATGGCCGATGCGCGCGGTCAGATAGTCGATGACCGTGGCAAGGTCATCCGGCGACAGCCCGACGGGGCGGCAGATGCGGGTGTTGAAGCCGTCATAGATGCACAGCGGCACGGCGCGCACGCCTTCCTCGACATCGGCCTCGATCAGTTCCATGTCCTCGCCGCCGCCGGCATAGAAGGCGGCGTGCGACCAGGTCGAATTGGTCAGATACTTGATCGCCGCCGAGATGCGCGTGTTGCCGTCGACCAGCAGAACATCCCCCGGGCGCAAGGCCGCGCGCAGGCGGCGCGGCGGCATGGCCGAAAATCGGGCGTAGGACCCGGTTTCCTTCTTGAGGAACCGGGCAAGGTGCCGCCCTGCGAAACGCCCGACCCTGTTTGCCATCTTTCTGCCGTCCCGCCCGTCTGGTGCAGTGTCTGCCGAATCCTATTCCCATCCTGCCGCATTTTCCGCAGCCAGACGCGCGCGCTGTCGGGATCGTGATTGCGCGACCGGGGCACGCGACCGCCGCCTTGCCATCACGGCGCGCAAAGCGGTTGACGTCGGCCCCGCCGTGCCCATTCTGCACGCCGGGGCCTTTGCATCAGGCGGGGCAGCGATTGAGGAGAGCGGACATGGCGATCAAACGCAGGGCAGAAGCGGTCTGGACGGGCACGCTCAAGGAAGGCACGGGCCATGTCGGCACGCAAAGCGGCGCGCTGAAGGATTTGCCCTATGACTTCCGCATGCGGTTCGAGGATCAGCCGGGCACCAACCCCGAAGAACTGATCGCTGCCGCCCATGCCGGGTGCTTTTCCATGGCGCTGTCGGGCGAGTTGGGCAAGGCGGGTCTGACGGCCGAGAAAATCGACACCAAGGCCACGCTGACGATGGATTTCATCGACGGTGCGCCCACGGTGACGCTGATCCATCTGGACCTGACGGCGACGATTCCGGGGGCCACGGAAGAGGCTTTCCAGGCGGCCGCCGCCGGTGCCAAGGCCAACTGCCCGATCTCGCGCCTGCTAAAGGCCGAGATCACGCTGTCGGCGACCCTGGTCTGACCGCCGCCACCGAAGGGTGCAGCCGCGGGCGATAGCCTGCGGCCAGCACCGCGACCAGAGGCCGCGGTGTCAGCACGGTGACCCGGCCCTTCGGGCGCGGCAGGGCAGGGCCATATCCGCCGGGCCGATACGGCAGAAGACCGGTTTCGGTCAGCAGGGCCGGTCCGTCGGCCCAAAGGAAGGTCCCCTCGGGCAGACCCTGGGCCTCTGCCTCATGTCGCCGCTGCCTGCGGCTGCGGCTTTCCACCCGCGCCGCGTGAAGCTGGCGGTCGATGTCGGGTGCGGCAGCAAGTGCACCAAAGGCCACAGCCCAGGCCGCCCGGAAGGCCAGCCAGTCCGCCCGGCGGCACAGCGCGCAGGGCCGGTGCCCGGCGGCCAGCGCCACCGCCTCGTCCAGAAAGAACAGTTCGGTCCAGCGGTTCGGAGCCATGACCCGGCGGCGGATGCCCTTGTAGTCAAGCGCGCAACTGATCCAGTGCGGATGCCGCCAGCGTGCCGCGCCCAACTGCGCGTCGGAGTCATGCAGGCAGCCCCTGTTGCCGGTCAGCGTGCCGCGTTCGGCGATGGCCACGATCTCGCCCGTGGGCAGAACGCGGTTCTGCCGTGTCACACCATCATTTCTTTCGTCGCGGTCAGCCTGATCTCGGGGTAGTCGCGCTCGATCCGGTCGATGTCCCATTTCAGGCGGGTCATGTAGACGGTGTCGCCGTCGCTGTCCTGCGCGATATGGCCCTTGTTGACGTTGATGAACCTGTCGATTTCGGCGCGCGGCCCCGACACCCAGCGGGCCGAGGTGAAGGGACTGGATTCGAACCGCACCGGCAGGGCGTATTCCTGTTCGATCCGGCTGGCCAGCACGTCGAATTGCAGCGCGCCGACGACGCCGACGATATAGCCCGAGCCGATCATCGGCTTGAAGACCTTGGCCGCGCCTTCTTCGGCGAACTGCATCAGCGCCTTTTCCAGATGCTTGGCCTTCATCGGATCGCCCGCGCGGATGCCTTGAAGCAGTTCCGGCGCGAAGCTGGGAATACCGCTGAACTGCAAGGCCTCGCCTTCGGTCAGCGCGTCGCCGATGCGCAGCTGCCCGTGGTTCGGGATGCCCATGATGTCGCCCGCCCAGGCTTCCTCGGCCAGTTCGCGGTCGGCGGCAAGGAACAGGACCGGGTTCGTCACCGCCATGATCTTGCGGCTGCGCACATGCGTCAGCTTCATGCCGCGTTCGAAATGCCCCGAGGCGAGGCGGACGAAGGCCACCCGGTCGCGGTGTTTCGGGTCCATGTTGGCCTGCACCTTGAAGACGAAGCCGGTGACCGGGGTTTCCTCGGGCGCGACCTGCCGGCTTTGCGTCTTCTGCACCTGCGGCGGGGGGCCATAGGCGCCGATCCCCTCCATCAGTTCCTTCACGCCGAAGGAATTGATCGCCGAGCCGAACCAGATCGGGGTGAGCGAGCCGTTCAGGAAGGCATCCCGGTCGAAGGGCGGCAGCAGGGCGCGGACCATTTCAAGGTCCTCGCGCAGTTTCGCCAGCAGGTCGGGGGCAATGTGATCGGCAAGGCGGGGGTCGGCCAGCCCGTCGATCTTGATCGATTCCGCCACGCGGTTGCGGTCGGCGCGGTCCATCAGGTCAAGCCGGTCGTGCAGGATGTCATAGGCCCCCACGAAGTCACGCCCGACCCCGATGGGCCAGCTTGCGGGCGTCACGTCGATGGCGAGGTTTTCCTGAATCTCGTCGATGATCTCGAACGTGTCGCGGCTTTCGCGGTCCATCTTGTTGCAGAAGGTCAGGATCGGCAGGTCGCGCAGGCGGCAGACCTCGAACAGCTTGCGGGTCTGGCTTTCCACGCCCTTGGCCCCGTCGATCACCATGATCGCGGCATCGACGGCGGTCAGCGTGCGATAGGTGTCTTCGGAAAAGTCGCTGTGGCCGGGGGTATCGACCAGGTTGAAGCGATAGGCTCCGAAGTCGAAGGACATGGCCGAGGCCGAAACCGAGATGCCGCGTTCCTGTTCCAGCTTCATGTAGTCGGACCGCGTGCGCCGCGCTTCGCCCTTGGCGCGGACCTGGCCCGCCATCTGGATCGCGCCGCCGAACAGCAGGAACTTTTCGGTCAGCGTGGTCTTGCCCGCATCGGGGTGCGAGATGATGGCGAAGGTCCGCCTGCGGGCGATGTCCGGCGGCAGCGCCGCGCGGTTCGACGGGGCAGGGCGGGCAGGGTCGGGGTGGGGCAGGGCGCTGTCTGACATGCGCGCGGGTATAGGGAATTGCGCCGCCCCCGAAAAGCCCTGTCGGTCGCAGGCAGGCCGGCCTTTGCCCCCCGGCCGGACGTGCCGGGGCGGACCTGCCGGGACCGGTGGCCAATTGCCCGTGCCGAAGGGCACTTGCCGACACCTTCTGCGGGCAGTGAACCGCCCCCCAAGGCCGCGCTTGGGGTCAAGTGCCGTGGGCGCGCGATACGGCGCGCCCAAGCCTGTCAAGGTCGGCGGGCCGGGCATCGGTTCCGAAATGGGGGTGATGCGACAGGGTCGGGAATTGCGCGCGAAGGTCGGCGGCCACCCTGTCAGGCAGGCGGCACAGCGTGGTTTCGGTGACCAGCAGGCTTTCGGTCGGAATGCCTTCGGCATAGATGATCTCGTGCGTGCCGAAGACCACGCAAAGATAGTCGATGAACCCGCCGTCGCGCCGCCGGATTTTGTCGTCATCGACCATGTCCCCGGCCCGGACCAGCACTTCGGCGGTGGCCTGCCCGGGACGTCGGTCGGACTGATACAGCAGCAGGCGCTGTTGCGCGCCGACCGTCAGGGTGCCCGCATTGCCCATCGCGCCCTGCCCGATGACCACCGGTGCCAGCACCCCGACCGCGCGCACCGTCGTCCGGCCGATCCAGAGGACGGGCTGCGCCCCGTGATCGCGCGTGCGCAGGCGGTCGCCGGGCCGCAGCGCCTCGACCCGGCGGGGCGTGCCGTCGGCAAGCAGGACCCGCGCCCCCCGGCCCAGCATGCCGCAGGCCTGATCCGGCAGGCGGCCGGTGTCAGGGGCGGGATCGATCCGGATCAGGGTCAGGTCGGTTCCGCTGACAAGCGGTTGCAGCGGCAGCAGAAACTGGTCCTGCATCCGCCCGTCCGGCAAGCGGGGCCGCAGCACCAGCACCTCGGATCGGACCCCGTCGGCGGCCATGAACACAAGCCGTGCCGTCACGCTGACCGCGCTGCCGGTGCTGCCGGCGTCGGACCCCAGTCCGATCCGGCGCATGCCGTCCGGCCCCGGGGCCGTCAGGCGGACAAGCCGGGACCGGGCATCGGCCGCCAACCGGTAGATGTCACCCGCATGAGGCGCGAAGGTTGAGGTCAGATCATCGCCTTCATTGACGCCCAGGCGCACGCGCAGGGCGGTTGGCGCGAAAACCTCGCAGCGCACGGCGGCGAGGGCGTCCTGCAGGGCGGGTCTGGAAAACATCGGGCAGCTTCCGGAACGGGGGCGGATGATATCGGATTGGGCGGCAGAATGATGAACATCCGCTTGAAGCCGCCGCGATTTCGGGGTTCGTTCCGGCGCAGTCCGGCATGGCGCCGCAGGCAGGGGGAAACACCGCATGGACCTTGGAATTACCGGAAAACGCGCGCTGGTCTGCGCCGGGTCGAAGGGCCTTGGCCGGGGCTGCGCCGAGGCATTGGCACAGGCGGGGGTGGACCTTGTCCTGAACGCGCGCGGGGCAGGGGCGCTGGAGGCGACCGCCGCCGAGTTGCGCGCATTTGGCGTGCAGGTGACCGCCGTTGCCGCCGATATCACCAGCGACGCCGGGCGGGCCGAGGTGCTGGCTGCGGCGGGCGCGGTGGATATCCTTGTGACCAACGCGGGCGGCCCTCCCCCGGGGCTGTGGTCCGACTGGGGACGCGAGGATTTCCTGCGCGCCATCGACGCCAACATGCTGACGCCCATCGCGCTGATGACCGCGCTTTTGCCCGGCATGATCGACCGGGGCTGGGGCCGGGTGATCAACATCACCTCGCAATCGGTCAAGGCGCCGATTGCGCAGTTGGGCCTGTCGAACACCGCGCGGGCGGGGTTGACGGGGTATGTGGCGGGCACGGCGCGGCAGGTCGCACCCTTCGGCGTGACGATCAACAACCTGCTGCCCGGCATCCATGCCACCGACCGCGCCGTGGCGCTGGATGCCGGTGTGGCAAGGGCAGAAGGGATTACGCCCGCAGAGGCGATGCGCCGCCGCGCCCTGACCATTCCCGCGCGGCGCTATGGTACCGCCGCCGAGTTCGGTGCGGCCTGCGCCTTCCTGTGCTCGGTCCATGCCGGGTTCATCGTGGGGCAGAACATCCTGCTGGACGGCGGGGCGACCAACGCCACGCTGTAGCGCCCCCTTGCAGGGCGCGGGGGGCGCTGCTATCTGCGCAAATCCTATGGTTTTGATCGGAAAAGGCCGCCGCCCGTGCCAGATGCTGCCCCAAGGCTGGAGGTTTTCGGGCTGACCCGGCACTTCGGGGCGCGCCCGGCGGTTGACGACGTGTCGCTGGCCATTGCGCCCGGGCAGGTGACCTGCCTTCTGGGGCCTTCGGGCTGCGGCAAGTCCACCACGCTGCGGATGATCGCGGGGGTCGAACGGCCCGACGTCGGGGTGATCCGGATCGACGGCGCGGTGGTCTGCGACGCGGGCCAGTCGCTGCCGCCCGAGGCGCGGTCGGTCGGGTTGATGTTCCAGGATTTCGCGCTGTTCCCGCATCTGACGGTGGCGGGCAACATCGCCTTCGGGCTGAAAGGCGCGCGGGCTGACAAGGCGGCACGGGTCGAGGAGCTTCTGGCGCGGGTGGACCTGCCGGGCTTCGGGGCCAAGCATCCGCACCAGTTGTCGGGGGGCGAACAGCAGCGCGTGGCGCTGGCGCGCGCGCTGGCTCCGCGCCCGCGCGTGATGCTGATGGACGAACCCTTTTCCGGCCTCGACAACCGTCTGCGGGATGGTATCCGCGATACCACGCTGGAGGTGCTGAAGGCCGAGGGCACGGCGGTGCTGCTGGTCACGCATGAGCCGGACGAGGCGATGCGCATGGCCGACGAGATCGCGCTGATGCGTGGCGGGCGGATCGTGCAGCGCGGGTCACCCTACAACGTCTACAACGCCCCCGCAGACCGGGCAGCGGCGGCTTTCTTCAGCGACATCAACGTGATCCGGGGCCGGTCGCGCGGCGCGCTGACGGAAACGCCTTTCGGCGCCTTTCTGACGCCCGGACACGCGGACGGGGCCGAGGTGGAGATCGTGATCCGCCCGCAGCACCTGAAGATCGACTTCGACCGGGGCGGGCGCGGCCCGAACCCCACGCCGGTCGAAGGCACCGCCGCGCGCGGCATGGTGGAACGCGCCCGGTTCATGGGGCGCGACAGCCTTGTAGAGTTCCGGATGGATTTCGACGGATCGAAACTGACAGCCTCGGTCCCCGGCGTGTTCCTGCCGCGCCCGGGCACGGCGCTGTGGCTGATGATCCGCCGCGACCGCTGCTTTGTCTTTCCGGCGGCACGCAAACCGGTCTGACGCGTGCGCGGACCGCGTTCCGGTGGCCGTGGCCCCTTGACCTGCGTTTGCCGACGGGACGGCACGACAGGGTATCCACGTCGGCTGCCGAGACGTCAATCCCGCGCCGCAAGCGAGGCGATGGCAGCACGGGCGGCGCGTTCCATGCCGGGCATGGTGGCCGACAGGATCTGGATGCGGTCGAACCGGTCGGGGTGGGAGGCAAGCTCGTGTCGCAGCGCCGCCCCGAAAGCCTGCCGCAGCTCGGTGCCGATGTTGAACTTGCAGATCGTGCCCTGTGCCAGACGGCGGCGGTCGTTGGGGGCGATGCCCGATCCGCCATGCAGCACCAGCGGCAGGCCGGGCGCAGCGGCCTGGATCGCGGCAAGCCGTGCGCTGTCGATCACCGCGCCGGGGGACGGCATCAGATGCGTGTTGCCGATGGCAACGGCCAGGGCATCGACCCGCGTTTCTGCCTGAAACCGTGCCACCTCGGCAGGGTCTGTCAGGGCCGAGGTCGCGCCTGCCGCATAGCCGACATAGCCCAGTTCCGCCTCGACCGACACGCCTGCCGGATGGGCCAATGCCACGATCTGCGCCGTGAGGTCGATGTTCCGTGCCAGCGGCAGGGCCGAGCCGTCCACCATCACCGAGGTGAAACCGCAGTCGATGGCCTGACGGCAATCGGCCAGCCCCTCGCCATGATCCAGATGCGCCACCACGGGCACGCCCGCCGCTTCGGCCAGCGAGCGGAACATCGCGCCCAGCACCGGCAGCGGGGTATGCGCCCGCGCCCCCGGACCCGCCTGCAGGATCACCGGCCGCCCCTCGGCCTCGGCCGCCGCCACATAGGCGCGGGCATCCTCCCACCCCTGCACCACCAGCCCGGCCACGGCGGTGCCGTCGGTCAGGCAGGGGCGCAGAACATCTGTCAGCGTGGCAACCGTCATTTGAACTTGGCGATCATGTTCTTGATGCCGGGGATCGTCTCGATCTGGTCGGCATGGTCCGGCTGGAAATACTGCACCAGCGAGCGCTGGCTGCGACCGGCGAGGATGGTAAAGTAGTACATCTCGTACCCCGGCAGCACACAGACCGGGTGATAGCCCCGGTCGATGGCCAGCGTCGAGCCATCCACCACATGATAGGCATCGCCCGGCTTGCCCTCTTCGCGCTGCATCATCTGCAGGCCCGACCCACGGGGCGGGTTGAAGCGGAAGTTGTAGACCTCGTCATGCCGTGACTCCAGCGGCAGGCGGTCGGTGTCGTGCTTGTGGCTGGGAAAGCCCGACCAGCCGCCCGCGCCCACGGTGTAAAGTTCCGACACCAGCAGGCGGCCCACGCGGTCGTGGTACTTCTGGCCAAGGATATGCTTGATCTTGCGATGGGTCTTGGTGTCGTCGGACCCGTATTGAACCGGGTCGATGTCGGCGGCGCGGATGGCAAAGGGGGCGAACACCTGATCGCAGCGCGCACCGGCCACAAAGACCTCGGCGGTGTCGGACTGGCAGGTGATCGTGGCGGGCAGGCCGGTGGGGATGTAGGCCCCTTCCGGTTCGCCATCCCAGACATTCAGGCGGCGCTGGCCGATGTCTTCGCAGGTTTCGCCCGCGCAGGCCACGCTGACGGTGCCGGTGGCAGGCACGATGCAGGTTTCATAGCCGGGAACCTGCGAGGTGAAGACCTCGTTCCGGCGCAGCCGCAGGATGTTGAAATAGACCAGCGGTACCAGAGGGTTGTCGGGCGCGATGATGGGATGGTTGCGGTTGTCATGCGGGGCGATGTGCATCGGCAGTCCTTCCGGGGGCATGCAGGGTCATGAAATCGTCCAGTGCTGCCCGGTCGGGCGAGGCGGGGGCGCAGCCGACGCCGGCCACGATCATCGCCGCCGTCGCGGCCCCCCGCAGGACTGCGCGTTCCAGCGTGCGCCCTTGGGCCAGACCGGCCAGAAGCCCGCCCATGAACCCGTCGCCGGCACCCATCGGCTTCAGCGCGCGCACCGGGTAGATGCCGGTCTGAAAGCTGAAGTCGGGGGTGAAGGTGACGCTGCCTTCGGCTCCGCGCTTGTAGATCACCAGACGCGGCGCGTCTTGCGCCAGGCTCTGGGCCAGAGCGCGGCCTGCGCCCGGGGCCAGCAGGTCGAACTCTTCGTCATTGCCCACAACCAGGTCACAGGCCTGCGCGGTGGCAAGGCAGACCGCCGCCGCCTGTTCGGGCGAGGCCCAGGAATAGGCGCGCCAGTCCAGATCAAGCACGCAGACCGCCCCCGCAGCGCGTGCCCGGTCCAGCGCCCGCAGGGTCGCCGTGCGCGACGGTTCTGCGGCCAGCGCGGTGCCGGTGACGACAAGGGCGGCGACGGGCGCGAAATCAACGGCATCGGCATCTTCGGGGCGCAGCGCGAAATCGGCGGCGTCGTTGCGGTACAGCACCGTCTGACAGCCGACGGCGCGGGTTTCCGTCACCGCAAGCGAGGTGCGCGCCGACCCGCCGGCCGTGCCCACATGCGCGGTCTCGACCCCGTAGCGCGCCAGTTCCGCCCGGCAGTAGCGCCCGACCGCGTCGTCCGATACCCGCGTCAGCAGCGCCGCCTGTGACCCCTGCCGCGCCAGCGCTACGGCGATGTTGCCCGCCGACCCGCCGATGGCACTGAAGAACCGCGTGGCGGCCCCGATCTCGGTCCCCGGCGGGTCGGCATACAGGTCCATGCCGACACGGCCCAGCACGACAAACCGGTTCAGCGCCAGACGTCGGTACAGGCGCTGCATCATCGGTCTGTCCTTGTGGCAGGATGGGGCATGGCAGGAATCCGGTTGACCACTCGCTGCGGGACAGGATACAGTTTTTGCAATCGGTTGCAAAAGGTTTGTGGAGGGCAGTTTGCGCGAGATCGGCATCGGGGTCGTGGGCGGCGGCTATATGGGCAAGGCGCATTCGGTTGCCCTGTCGGCCGTGGGGGCGGTGTTCGACACCGCCTTGCGGCCCCGGCTGGAAATGATCTGCGCCACGTCGCCCGACTCGGCGCGGCGCCATGCCGCCGCCTACGGCTTTGCCCGGTCCACCGCCGACTGGCGCGCGCTGGTGACCGATCCGGCCGTTGAGGCGGTGGTGATCGCCTCGCCGCAGGAAACCCACCGGGCGATTGCGGAACTGGCCTTTTCCCTGCGAAAGCCGGTGTTCTGCGAGAAACCGCTTGGGGCCAGTCTGGAAGATGCACAGGCGATGACGGCGGCGGCCGAAGCGTCGGGTGTGGTGAACATGGTCGGCTTCAACTATATCCGCACGCCGGCATCCCAATTCGCCCGCCGCCTGATCGCCGAAGGCGTGCTGGGCCGGATCACCTGGTTCCGGGGCGAGCATACCGAGGATTTCGACGCCGATCCCGCGCGCCCCGCATCGTGGCGCAACTTTGGCGCGGCCAATGGCACGATGGGCGATCTGGCCCCGCATATGGTCAATGCGGCGCTGGCGCTGATCGGGCCGATTGCGCGGCTTTCGGCGGATATTGCAACCGTTTACAACGAACGTCCCGGCCCTGATGGGGTGCCGGTGGCGGTCACCAATGACGATATCGGCCAGTTCATGTGCCGCTTTGCCAACGGGGCCATCGGGCATCTGGCGTTCAGCCGCGTCGCCACGGGCCGCAAGATGGGCTATGCCTATGAGGTGACGGGCACGGCAGGCGCGATCCGCTTTGACCAGGAAGACCAGAATGCGCTGTGGCTGTACCTTGCGTCGGACCCGCCGGGCCAGCGCGGGTTCCGCAAGATTTTGACCGGGCCGGAACATCCCGACTACCTGCCGTTCTGTCAGGGGCCGGGCCATGGCACGGGCTATCAGGATCAGATCATCATCGAGGCGCGCGATTTCCTGCGGGCCATCGAAACCGGAACCTCCCTCTGGCCCGCGTTCCGCGACGGGCTGGCCGTGTCGCGCGTGATCGCGGCGGCACATGAAAGCCATGCCTGCGGGCAGTGGATAGACCTCTGAAAGGCCCTTTGAAAGGACTGTCATGATCC
>JAAFHX010000031.1:19352-26483 GCA_013297695.1 Rhodobacterales bacterium
TGATCCAGATCGGCAATGCGCCCTGTTCCTGGGGCGTCGAGTTTGCGGATGACCCGCGCAACCCCACCTGGCGGCAAGTATTGGCGGACTGCGCTGCCGCCGGATACCGGGGGATCGAGCTTGGCCCCATCGGCTTCATGCCCGAGGACCCCGCCATTCTTGCAGAAGGGCTGGCCGAGCATGGAATGACCCTGACCGGGGGCGTGGTGTTCCGCCCGTTCCATGATCCGGGCAAATGGGATGAAACGCTTGACGCGACCAACCGCACCTGTGCCGCGCTGGTGGCGCATGGCGCGCGGCATCTGGTGCTGATCGACAGCATCTCGCCCCGCCGCGCGCCAACCGCAGGCCGCGCCGCCGAGGCCGAACAGATGGACGATGCCGAATGGCGGGGGCTGGTGGACCGTATCCGCAGGGCCGCGCAGATCGGAACGGATCACGGGCTGGTGGTCAGCATCCACGCCCATGCCGCAGGGTTCATCGACTTTGAACCGGAACTGGAGCGGCTGCTGGACGAGGTGGACGAAAGCCTGCTGAAGCTGTGCCTCGACACCGGGCACCATTCCTATGCAGGCTACGACCCCGTGGCCTTCCTGCGCCGCCACGTCGGGCGCGTGTCCTACATGCATTTCAAGGACATCGACCCGGTGGTGAAGGCCCGCGCCATCGCGGACCGCACCGGGTTCTACGATGCCTGCGGGCAGGGCATCTTCTGCAACCTCGGGCAGGGTGACGTGGATTTTCCGGCCGTGCGGCAGATTCTGCTGGACGAGGGTTTCGCAGGCTGGTGCACGGTCGAACAGGACTGCGACCCGGCGGCGGGCACGCCGGTGCTGGCCCATGCGCGGGCGAACCGCGACTATCTGTCGTCCATCGGCTTTTGAAGGGGAACAGCATGGCACATCTGAACTGGGGCATGATCGGTGGCGGCAAGGGCAGCCAGATCGGCCCGGCACACCGCATCGCCGCGCGGCTGGATGATCTTTTCGACTTTACCGCCGGTGCGCTGGATCATGATCCGGCGGCGGGACGGGCCTTCGGTACCGAACTGGGGCTGGCCCCCGACCGGTCCTACGGCGACTGGCGCGAGATGCTGGCGGGTGAATCCGCGCGGCCCGACCGCGTCGATCTGGTGACCGTCGCCACGCCGAATGCGACGCATTACGAGATTTCCAAGGCGTTTCTTGAGGCCGGGTTCAACGTGCTGTGCGAAAAGCCGATGACCGTGACCGAAGACCAGGCCGAGGACCTTGTACGCACCGCCCGGGATGTCGGGCGCATCTGTGCGGTGAACTACGGCTATACCGGCTATGCGCTGGTGCGGCACATGCGGGCGATGGTGGCGCGGGGCGACATCGGCAAGGTGCGCCTTGTGGTGGCGGAATTCGCCCATGGCCACCACGCCAATGCCGCCGACGCCGACAATCCGCGCGTGCGCTGGCGCTATGACCCGGCGCAGGCGGGCATTTCGGCGCAATTCGCCGATTGCGGCATCCATGCGCTGCACATGGCCAGTTTCGTGACCGGGCAGGAGGTTGAACGCCTGTCCGCCGATTTCGTCGCCTGCCTCGCCTCGCGCACGCTGGAAGACGATGCGATGGTCAATTTCCGCATGGATGGCGGTACGGTCGGGCGGCTGTGGACATCCTCGGTCGCCATCGGGCGGCAGCATGGGCTGGGCATTCAGGTCTTTGGCGAGACGGGGGGGCTGCGCTGGTCGCAGGAACAGCCGAACCAGGTGTTCTACATGCCCTTGGGCCAGCGCCTTCAGGTGATCGAACGCGGTGAAGGCAACCTGTCGCCCGAGGCGGATTGCGCCAGCCGGGTGACCGTGGGCCATGCCGAAGGAATGCCGCTGGCGTTCGCCAACATCTACCGCGATCTGGCCGAAACCCTGCATGCAGGGCGCGAGGGGCGCGCGCCCGATCCGGCCAAGTCGCTGTTTCCCACGGCAGAAGACGGGCTGCGGTCGATCTCGGCGATCCGGGCGGCGGTGGCCTCGGCCGCGCAGCAGGGGGCCTGGGTCGACGCCCGTCCGCCCATGTTCCGCTAAAGCGCGATGACGAAAAGTGGAATGCGGTTTTCCGAGAGGATCACGCGACCACACAAGATATGGAGTGGGATGGTGTTTCCTTCAAACAGCATCCCGCTGTGGCACGGGCCGCAGGGTCGCGCGTTCCACCAGACGGCAGGGCAGGATGCGCGCCTCGGGCAGGCGGTCGGGATCGGCGAGCGTTTCGCAGATCAGATCGACCGCCGACCGGACGATGGCATCAAAGGGCTGGTGGATCGTCGTCAGCGCGATGTTCGACCAGCCCGCCATCTCCATGTCGTTCAGCCCGATCAGGCCAAGATCGCCGGGCACATCGACACCCCGTTCGCGGGCGGCGGCCAGCGCGCCGATGGTCAGCACGTCATCGCCGCAGAAATAGGCCTCGGCATGGGGGGTGGCCAGCAGGCGCAGCATCTCGGCCCGGCCTGCGGCAAAGCTGTAGGCCCCGGCATGGCTGACGCTGACCCGCGCCGTCCCGGCAGCCGCCTGAAAACCCGCCAGCCGGTCCAGCGTGGTCGAGGCTGTTTCGGGCCCCCCCATGAAGCCGATATGGCGGTACCCGCGCGCGATCAGCGCCTGCGCCGCCATGCGCCCGGCGGCGATGTTGTCGATGCCGACCACGTTCACCTCGGGCGCGCGGTTGGCCCGGCCGAAGGCATGGACGACCGGCACCCCTGCCGCGCGAAAGGCCAGCGCAAAACCGTCGGGCAGGTGCGACGAGGCCACGATCACGCCATCGACCGAATACTGCCGCAGCATCTGCACGGATCGCGCCGGGTCCGTTTCGGACGACAGGTTCACCAGCAGCGGACGCAGGCCGCGGTCCTGCAAGCCTTTGGTGAACAGATCGAAAATCTGCAGGAAGACCGGGTTGTGAAAATTGTTCGACACCAGCCCGATCAGCGAGGTCTTGCGGGTGATCAGCCCGCGCGCAAGGAAGTTCGGGCTGTAGCCCAGGTCTGCGGCGGCCTTTTCCACCTTGGCGCGGGTCTTGGCGGAAACCGACGCCCCTTCGGTAAAGGTGCGCGACACGGCAGCCCGCGAAACCCCCGCACGTTCGGCAACCTGTCGAAGGGTGATCTGCATCGCGTGATCCCGCTGAGGGGCCAGTCTGCCCCGGCGGGAATCGTAGCCGCGAAACGGCGGCGGCGGCAAGGGATGTGGCCGGCCCTCGCGGTTCGGCGGCGCGGGCCGGGCCGTGCGGGCTGGAAGCCCCGCGCGACTTGCGCTAGGACAGACTGGCCCTGCGCGAGGAACCGCACCGATGAAAGCCGCCGTCATCACCTTTCCCGGGTCCAACTGCGACCGTGACCTCGCCGTCGCGTTCGAACGGGCCGGGGCAGGCGTGGCGCGGGTCTGGCACAAGGACACGGCCTTGCCGGCAGGCACCGATATCGTGGGAATTCCGGGCGGGTTTTCATTTGGCGACTACCTGCGCTGCGGCGCGATTGCGGCACGGTCGCCCATCGGGCAGGCGGTGCTGGCCCATGCGGCGCGCGGCGGTTTCGTGCTGGGCATCTGCAACGGGTTTCAGGTGCTGACGGAAATGGGGCTCTTGCCCGGCGCCCTGATGCGCAATGCCGGGCTGACCTTTGTCTGCCGCACCGTGGGTCTTCGGGTTGCCACATGCGACAGCGCCTTCACGGCGGGGTGGGCCGCAGGGGATCTGATACACCTTCCCATCGCCCATCACGACGGCAACTATACTGCGGATGCCGAAACGCTGGCCGCTCTGGCGGCCGAGGACCGGATCGCGCTGCGCTATGCGCAGAATCCGAACGGGTCGATGGCCGATATCGCGGGCGTGCTGTCGGCCAACCGCAGGGTGCTGGGGCTGATGCCGCACCCCGAACGCGCGGTCGATGCGATACAGGGGGGCACGGATGGCGCGGTTCTTTTCCGGTCGGTTCTGGGGGCTGTCACGCAGGCCTGACCCGCACCGCTTGAGCACGCGAACCGCAGGGCCTAGACTGCGGCGATGATCAGGATCGGGGCAGACGACAGGGCCGAAAGCACGGCAGACCAGGACCGCGACGCCGAGGCGCGCGGCCTGTCCTGGGGGCTGAAAGCCGCTTTTGCCGTGCTTGCCACCGCAGCGATCGCGGTTGTTCTGGTCACCAATAGCTGGCTGACCGAACGCTTTACCGAAACGACCCGCACCCGGGCGGAACTTCGGCTGGCGTTGTATTCCGGCAACATCCTGTCCGAGTTGCAGCGCAATTCGGTGGTGCCGCTGTTGCTGGCCAACGACCCGGAACTGATCGGGGCGCTTGCTTCGGGCAACTTTGCCTTCACCTCGCAGCGGCTGATCTCGTTCCAGCAGGAAATCGGTGCGGCGTCGATCCTGCTGCTGGATGCCGATGGCCGGGTGATGGCCGCGACAATCCGGCAGCGGCTGGGCAGCAACTATCGGACCGAGCCGTTCTTTGTCGAGGCGCAGCGGTCGGGCGAGACGGTGTTCACCGTCAGCCGCCGCCCCGAAGGCAGTTTCGGCTTCAGCTATTCGCGCGCGCTGGTGGACGAGAACCGGATTGTCGGCGTGGTGGTCGTTGAAGTGGACATGCTGAAATACGAACGGGCCTGGGCCGGATTTCAGGATGCCGTGGCGGTGACCGACAGCGAGGGGCAGGTGCTTCTGGCGACGGTTCCGCGCTGGCGCGGGCTTCCGCTGGATCAGGCGCTGACGCTCGATCCCCGGACCTCGCCCATCGAGCGGGCCCTGCAGGCGACGACCGACTGGGCGCAGACCGCGCCGGATGCCTATGTGCAGGGCGAGGCCGTGATGCGCACGGATGCGCGCATTCCCTTTCGGGGATGGCGGCTGACAACCTTTACGGCGTTTGATTCGGTGCGCGAACGGGTGAACGGCGTGCTGGCGCTGGAAATCATGGGCTTTGCGATCCTGCTGGCGCTGAGCTTCTACCTGCTGTCGCGCCGGGCATGGTCGCAATCGACTGTGTTCCAGCGTGAATCGGCCGAGTTGCGGCGGCTGAACGCGCGGTTGCAGCGCGAGGTCGCCGAACGCGAGAAGATGCAGAAGAACCTGGAGGTTGCCGAACAGACACTGGCGCAGTCGTCCAAGCTGGCGGCCCTGGGCGAGATGTCGGCGGCGGTGAGCCACGAATTGAACCAGCCGCTTGCGGCAATGAAGACCTATCTGGCGGGCGCGCGTCTGCTGTTGCAGCGCCGCCGCCCGGAAGAGGCGCTGAGTTCGTTCCAGCGGATCGATGACCTGATCGACCGGATGGGGGCGATCACCCGGCAGCTGAAATCCTATGCCCGCAAGGGCGGCGAGGCCTTCGAGCCGGTGGATGTGAAGCAGGCGATCTCGTCCGCGCTGTCGATGATGGAGCCGCAACTGAAGGCGCGCGTCGTGCGGATCACCCGCACCCTGCCGCGCCGCCCGGTGATGGTCATGGCCGACCGCATCCGGCTGGAACAGGTCATCATCAACCTGCTGCGCAACGCCATCGACGCAACCGGCGGCGTGGCCGAACCGCAGATCGACATCCTGCTGTCGGTCGGGGAAACCGCGACGATGACGGTGCGCGACAACGGCCCCGGCATTGCCGATCTGGAGACCTTGTTCGAACCGTTCTACACCACCAAGAAACCGGGCGAGGGGGTTGGCCTTGGCCTTGCGATCAGTTCCGGGATCGTCAACGACCTTGGCGGGCGCCTGACCGCGCGGAACGGCGACGGCGGCGGGGCTGTATTCGAGGTTCAGCTTCCCATATTGGGCAAAGAGATCAAGGCAGCCGAGTGAGGTGACATGGCACGCACGATGAAGGTCGCGATCGTCGATGACGAGGCGGACATGCGGCAGTCGATCAGCCAGTGGCTGGCGCTTTCGGGGTTCGACACGGAAACCTATGCCAGCGCTGAAGAGGCGCTGAAGGGGATCGGCACCGATTTTCCCGGCGTGATCGTCAGCGACATCCGCATGCCGGGGATGGATGGCATGGCCTTTCTGAAAAAACTGATGGGGCAGGACAGCGGTCTGCCGGTGATCCTGATCACCGGACACGGCGACGTGCCGATGGCGGTCGAGGCGATGCGGCTGGGGGCCTGGGACTTTCTGGAAAAGCCCTTCAACCCCGACCGGATGACCGAACTGGCCAAACGTGCGACTCAGGCCCGCCGCCAGACGCTGGAGAACCGTGCGCTGCGGCGCGAGTTGTCGGACGGCTCGCTGCTGATGAAAAAGCTGATCGGCACTTCGGGTGTGATGGACCGGCTGCGCGAGGATATCCTTGATCTGGGGCAGGCCGACGGTCATGTGCTGATCGACGGCGAGACCGGAACCGGCAAGACGCTGGTCGCCCATGCGCTGCATGCGGTGGGGCCGCGCGCGGGGCGCCGGTTCGTGACCATCTCTTGCGCGGCCTGGTCCGAAGACCAGTTGTCGGCGCGGCTGTTCGGCCCGGCCGAGGATGGCACGATCCCGCTGGCGGAAGAGGCGCGCGGCGGCACGCTGTGCCTGGAGGATATCGAGGCGCTGAGCCAGGGCTTGCAGGCGCGGCTTCTGACCATGATCAACGAACAGGGCATGCCCGCCGAAACCCGGCTGATCGCGATCTGCAACGAACACGCCCCCGACAAGACGGTGGAGGATGCGCTGCGGCCCGACCTGTATTATCGGATCGGGGCGATGAAGATCACCCTGCCGCCACTGCGGTCGCGCGGCGAGGATATCCTGACCCTGTTCACCCGCATGTCGGAGCAGTTCGCCGAGGAATACGGCTGCGACGCGCCTCAGGTGACCGCGCAGGAGGCGGCGCAACTGTTGCAGGCGCCCTGGCCGGGGAATGTGCGGCAACTGGTGAACATCGCCGAACGGGCGGTGCTGCAGAACCGGCGCGGGTCGGGGTCCATCGCGTCGCTGCTGATGGCCGACAACGAGGCGGCAGGCCCGGCGATGACGACCGAAGGCAAGCCGCTGAAGGATTATGTCGATGCCTTTGAACGCATGCTGATCGACAATACGATGCGGCGCCACAAGGGCAGTATCGTTGCGGTGATGGAAGAGCTGTGTCTGCCGCGCCGGACACTGAACGAGAAGATGGCGAAATACGGGT
>JAAFHX010000031.1:26493-27505 GCA_013297695.1 Rhodobacterales bacterium
GTCTGCCCCCCTCTGGCCCGTGCCGGGCCATTCACCCCCCGAGGATATTTTCAAACGGAAGATGAAGGGGCAGGAAGGGGGCCCGCCCCTTTCCAGGGGGCGGCTGCGGTTGCTTCAGGCATTCGCCGCCCAAATAGGCCATTGTCTTTTGCTCGGGCCGACCGCTATGGTCTGTCGACGTGGTTCCGTGCCTTTCTGCCGGACACCACGCGACCAATTCCCCGCCGCAGGCACGGGTCGGACCGCAGGGTCAGGACATGCCCGAAGCGGAAACACCGGCCGCAAGGCCACAGGCATTCCCGCCATGTCCCTGACGGAAGCGGGCTTTGAGGAATGGGTAGCGCTGGTCGTTGCCCCGGACAGAACCGCGATGACGCGCGCAGACACAGGGAACGGGTGGATGGGGTGCCGAACAGGCACCGCACTGCATGGCCCCGCGCGGACCGTCGCCCCAACACGCCACCCCCGCCAGATCGTCCGTCCGCCCGGAGATGTCTCCGGGCCCGGTCCCTTGCGCGGGTGCACTGGAACATCATGGTCAAGAAGATGCTTATCGATGCCACCCACGCCGAGGAGACTCGCGTGGTCGTGGTGGACGGAAACAAGGTCGAGGAGTTCGATTTTGAAACCGTCAACAAACGCCAGCTTGCGGGGAACATCTACCTCGCCAAGGTGACGCGGGTCGAACCGTCGCTGCAGGCGGCGTTCGTGGACTATGGCGGAAACCGGCACGGCTTTCTCGCCTTTGCCGAGATTCACCCCGACTATTACCAGATTCCGGTGGCCGACCGAAAGGCGCTGCTGGAGGAAGAGCGCGCCTATGCCCGCGCGCAGGACGAGGAAGAGAACAACCGCAGCCGTCGCCGGTCGCAGCCGCGCCCTGCCGCCCGGCCCGAGGCTGTGGCCGGGTCGGACGCGGTGCAGTCGTCGGCGTCGGCCATCGCCGGTATGGACGTGGTCGATCTGGGCGAGGAAGTCGGTGCCGACGCGCTGTATTCCCGCGCACAAGGCG
>JAAFHX010000032.1 GCA_013297695.1 Rhodobacterales bacterium
CCGACACGCAGCCCGGCGTGGACATCATCATCGGGCCGGGCACCGAGATCATCGCGGGCGAAGGGCGCATCCTGACGGCGGGGGGGATGGACGCGCATATCCACTTCATCTGCCCGCAGCAGATCGACGACGCGCTGCATTCGGGCCTGACCACGATGCTGGGCGGCGGCACCGGCCCCGCGCATGGCACGCTTGCCACAACCTGCACCCCCGGCCCCTGGCACATCATGCGGATGATGCAAGCGGCGGATGCCTTTCCGATGAACCTGGCCTTCGCAGGCAAGGGCAATGCCAGCCTGCCCGAGGGGCTGGAGGAACAGGTGCGCGCCGGGGCATGTGCCTTGAAGCTGCACGAGGACTGGGGCACCACGCCCGGGGCCATCGACTGCTGCCTGAGCGTGGCCGATGCGATGGACGTGCAGGTGATGATCCACACCGACACGCTGAACGAAAGCGGGTTCGTGGAAAACACCCTTGCGGCCATCAAGGGCCGGACGATCCACGCCTTTCACACCGAAGGCGCGGGGGGCGGCCATGCGCCGGATATCCTGAAGGTGGTGGGCTTTGCCAATATCCTGCCCAGCTCCACCAACCCGACGATGCCCTACACGGTGAACACGCTGGAAGAGCATCTGGACATGCTGATGGTCTGCCATCACCTTGACCGGTCGATCCCCGAGGATGTGGCCTTTGCGGAAAGCCGCATCCGCAAGGAGACGATCGCCGCCGAGGATATCCTGCATGACATGGGGGCGCTGTCGATCCTGTCCTCCGACAGCCAGGCGATGGGAAGGGTGGGCGAGGTCATCACCCGCACCTGGCAGACGGCGCACAAGATGAAGCTGCAACGCGGCCGCCTGCCCGAGGAACAGGGCGACAACGACAACCTGCGCGTCCGCCGCTATGTGGCGAAATACACGATCAACCCGGCCATCGCGCATGGTATCTCGGCCCATACCGGGTCGGTGGCCGAGGGCAAGCGGGCCGATCTGGTGCTGTGGTCGCCCGCCTTCTTCGGGGCAAAGCCCGACATGGTGCTGATCGGCGGCACCATCGTTTGCGCCCAGATGGGCGACCCCAATGCCAGCATCCCGACGCCGCAGCCGGTCTATACAAGGCCGATGTTCGGGGCCTATGGCCGGTCGGTGGAACGGTCTGCCGTGGTCTTTGTCAGCCAGGCGGCGCAGGAAGATGACGTGCGGGGCCGCTACGGGCTGGCCAAGGACACGCTGGCCGTGCAGGGCACGCGCGGCATCGGCAAGGCCGACATGGTGCTGAACGACGCGCGCCCCGTGGTCGAGGTGAACCCCGAGACCTACGAGGTGCGGGCCGATGGCGTGCTTCTGACCTGCGAACCCGCGACCGAACTGCCGCTGGCGCAGCGGTACTTCCTGTATTGAGGTGCGGGATGTCGCGTGCCGAACCTGTGGCAATCGGGGCGGGTTGCCTTTGGCCCGGTCGGCGTTTGCGCACCCCCGCACGGGTGCCGGACCGCTGCGCGAGCCGCGCCATTGCGGATGGGGCCGGATCATGCTGACCGCCCTTGCCGCGCGGCTTTCGGCCCTGGCCATGGCGCATCTTGCCGGGTCGCCCTTCGGCGACCGTGGGGTGCGGTTGCGGCGCGGCGACAGCGCCTTGGCGGCCATCACCGGGCGGGGCGCGCGTGGTGCCCCGTGCAGGGCACCGACGGGGGCAACCAGTGAAAACGCAAGGCAGCGCCGGGATTGCAGGCGGGCCGAGGATCACGGCGCGAAGGCCGCACGGGTGATGACCCTGGGAATGGGTGCCCTGGCGGCGATCCTGATGCTTGCGGCCGCGGCCCGTCCGGCAGCGGCGGGTGATTGCGTGACGCCGCAAGACCTGAAGCGACCCGGTATTCTGGTCACGATGTCCGACGGCAAGGTCTGGCATGCCCGGTCTGCCGGGAAGAAGGGCGTTCGTCAGGATCAGGCGAACGGACGCAAGGGCGAGGACGAAATCATCGAAGGCCCCTACGGCATCTACGAAGTCCTGCATGCCCGGCGGCTGGTCAGGACCGGTGATCAATGGGGCCAGATCGAACGCCGCTTTGCCGGTCGCCCACCTGCGCCCGTCGCCGGAAAAGACTGGACGTCGCCACTGCAAGAAGATTGGGGCAACTTTGCCGGAACGGGCCGGGGACCGGACTACGGGGGCAAGGTTCACTACCGGTTTCTGCCGGTGACCACAGTCAATCTGGGCGCGTGCAGCTATGACATCCTGACGGTCGAGGCGACCTTCACCGGCACCGACCGGATTGCGGGCGGGTCGCTGAACCGGTCGGATCGCTGGACGTATTTTGCGGACCTGAAGTTCGGCGTCCGGACCCAGAGCCGCGATGGCGTCACGGGAAAGGTGACCAGGGCAGACATCAATGCCCTGTCGGTCGCGCGGTGATACGCATGCTGCGGTGCGGCAACAACAGTGGACAGGGCCGACTGCCGGGCTATCCTTCTGCGCGGGGGGAAGATCATTGGCCGGCAAAGGAGCCTGCACATGCCGACCCGCCCCGCAAACTCGCCGCTCGGTCCCGCAGCCGTGGCCGACCTTGACCGGTTCTTTGCCATCGAGGCGACGGGCTGCAATTCCTACCTGATGCGTCATGGCCGCGAAGAGGAATTCGCCCGGCTGCATGCCCTGCCGGATGGGGCCTTGAAATCGATGGGGCTTACCCGCGACCGACTGGCGCGATATGTCTTTCGCGACTGTTTTCAACGGTGATCCGAAAGGGACTGCCATGGCCGACCTTCCGCCCGCCCGCCACCTTGTGCGCCGCGCCGACCGGCTGGCACCGCGGATCGCCCATGATCTTGTAAGGCTGGACCATGACGCGCGCTTCCTGCGCCGCAAGCGGTTGGTGACGGTGCAGGGTACTGGCTTTCTTGTCGATCTGGCCGAGACGGTCAGCGTGGAACAGGGCGACTGTTTCGAACTGACCGACGGCCGCCTGATCGAGGTGATCGCCGCCGACGAACCGGTTCTGGTGGTGACCGGCGATCTTCCCCGCCTTGCCTGGCATATCGGCAACCGCCACACGCCCTGCCAGATCGAAGGCGGTCGCCTGCTGATCCGGCAGGATCATGTGCTGGAGGCGATGCTGCGGCAGTTGGGGGCAGCGGTGACCCATGCCACCCTTCCCTTTACCCCCGAGGGCGGGGCCTATGGCCATGGCCGCACCCTGGGCCACAGCCATACCCCGCACGAGACGGCAAGCGATTTCGGCCACTGGCACGGCGATCATTTTCACAGCCACCCCCCGGAATGACCGACGCCGGCCTTCTGACCCTGGTGCAATGGCTGTCGCCCGCCTTTCCGGTGGGGGGATTTGCCTATTCGCACGGGCTGGAATGGGTGATCCACGCAGGCAAGGTGGGCGACGCGGAAAGCCTGGCGGACTGGATTGCGACGGTGCTGACCGAAGGGGCCGGGCGGACCGATGCAATCCTGCTGGCGCATGCCCTGCGCGCCGATGCCGACCTGCCCGCGCTGGCGGCCCTGGCCGAAGCCCTGCCCGCAAGCCGCGAGCGGTGGGTCGAGACGATGGAGCAGGGTGCGGCCCTGACGCGCACGACCAATGCCCTGACCGGGCAGGATCATCCGCCAGCGGCCTATCCGGTGGCGCTTGGCCGTGCTGCGCGCCCGTTGGGGCTGGGCGCGGGCCGGGTTCTGGCGCTGTATCTGAATGCCTTTGCGTCAACCCTTGTGCTGGCGGGGGTGCGCTTTGTTCCCCTGGGCCAGACCGAGGGGCAGGCGGTGCTGGCCGGGCTGCACCCGGCCATCCTGCAGCTTGCCGACGAGGCGGCGGCGGCCCCGCTGGACGATATCGGCAGCGGGGCCTTCGGCAGCGATCTGGCCGCGATGCGGCATGAAACCATGGATGTGAGGATTTTCCGGACATGAGTTCCCGTTCCCCTTCCCCCCACGGCCCCCTGCGCGTGGGCATCGGCGGCCCGGTGGGCGCGGGCAAGACGACATTGACCGAACGGCTGTGCCATGCGCTGCGCGACGAATTCTCGGTCGCGGTCATCACCAACGACATCTACACCCGCGAGGATGCCGAATACCTGATGCGCGCGCAGGCGCTGCCCATCGAGCGTATCCGGGGTGTGGAAACCGGCGGCTGCCCGCACACGGCGATCCGCGAGGATGCCAGCATCAACCTTGCGGCGGTGGCGGACCTGACCCGCGCCTTTCCCGACCTTGACCTGATCCTGATCGAATCGGGCGGCGACAATCTGGCCGCCACGTTCAGCCCGGAACTGGCCGACATCTCGATCTATGTCATCGACACGGCGGCAGGGCAGGACATTCCGCGCAAGCGCGGGCCGGGGGTGACCCGGTCGGACCTGCTGGTGATCAACAAGGTGGATCTGGCCCCCCATGTGGAGGTGGACCCGGTCCTGCTGGAAAGCGACGCGCGCGCGGCGCGGGGGACGCGCCCCTTTGTCATGGCCAGCCTGAAGAAGGGGCGCGGCGTGGCCGAGGTGGTGGCCTTTCTGCGGCAGGCGGGCGGGTTGGGGTCCTAGGGCACGGGCATTGCAGGCAGGCTGCGGCCAAGGGCGGCAAGCTCGGCCTCGGCCTCGGACAGGCGGCGGCGGAAGGCACCGCCGGGTACCTCCCGCATCGCATGGCGCGCGACCAGGGCCGACAGGAACGGGCGGCCTGCGGCATCGGTTGCCGCCATCAGGCGGCGCAGCCAGGGCGCGTGGTGGCGGCGCTGCCGGTACAGGTGGTGGAACAGCGCGGGGGTCAGCGTGCCGGTCCCCGCCAGATGGATCAGCGGGGCCAAGAGCCCCATCCCGTCCAGCGCCCGGTCGATGCCCGGACCCAGATACGGGCAGCCCAGCACCTGCACCTGCGGGCGGGCGAAAAGGGCCGCATGCATCGCGTCCATCGGGTCGCGCGGGTCATGCAGCAGCCAGACCTGCGCCGCGCCGTCGGTCATGTCGGGCGCATAGCCGTAGCGCCCGGCAAAGCCGATCCGGCGCTGGCGCAGGTATCGGCGGTCCCATCCCGCGCGCGCGGGGTCAAGCGTGGCGACCGGCTGCACCGCCAGCACCGTGGCCTCCGGGGCCGCGACCGAATAGGCGCAGGCCGCATAGGCCCCCATGCCCGCACCGTAGAACAGCACGCGGTCAAAGCCTTCGAAGAAGGCGTCCTGCACCAGCCGGTCGAAATAGCCATGCAGGGCAGAATCGCGGAACCACGTCTCGCCCAAGGAAACAAGGCTGAGGCTGGACCAGCCTTCGTCCATGGCCAGCGCCAGACCGGCGGGCAGACCGTCCGGGCCATGGTCCCGCAAGCTTTCCTGCCGTTCGAACGTGACAAGCAGGATCGGCCCCTCATCCCGCAGCAGCGCCCAATGCCGGTCGCCAAGCGGGTGGAAATAGCCGCCTTCACGCCCGGCCCGGGCCATCCGGCCCAGCCAGCCCGAATGGTCGGCCTCGGCCTTGGGGTCCTGCATTCCTTGGGTCCTTGCGGCGCCGTGTCGCGGGCCTGCCGAAAGCGAAGAACCTTCGTTATCCCGCATTGCGCCGGAATTGGGAACGACGACCGCGGCTTGCCGCGGATCGATCTGCGTCGCGTGGCTTTCCGGTCAGGGTGCCGCCCCGTTGGCCCGGACACGGGACCACAGCCGCCCGGCTTCGGCCGCTGTCAGGATGCGGCTTTCCGGGGCCATCAGAAGCCGCCCGTACAGCGCCAGCACCCGTTCCTCGGCCAGCAGCGCCTGCACCCGCGCACCCCGCCAGTCGCGCGCCGCCCGCTCCAGCGCCGACAGCCGGGCATCGGCGCGCAGATCGGCCAGGATCGCCGCGCGTGCCGGTTCCAGGGCGGCGATGGAACGGTCGGTGTCCGCGCACAGGTTGCGGTCTGTCCAATAGGCAAGGGCGGACGTGCCTTCGGTTCGGTTCGCCCGCCCGCGATCAAGCTTCAGCAGGTAGTCCTCGACCGAGCCCAGGGGATAGTGGTTCAGTTGCGCCAGCCCGTAGTGATTCCGTCCCGGGTCCGACACCAGACGCTCGCGGTGGTAGGTTTCGGGCAGGGCGTCGCCCGATCCGCCGAACCAGCGCGGCGGGGGCCGTGCCGTGTCCAGCCCCTTGGGATGGTGGATTCCGGGGCGGCGATAGGTACCGTCGTTGCGGTACAGCGTCTTGAACATCAGCGCGCGCCACGGCCACCACAGGACGGCAGGGGCCGCACGGGTGAAGGTGGGCAGCACCCCGGCAATCGGATGCGCCACAACGCCCGCATTGCCGAACAGACGCCAGGTCAGGGCAATCGCGGTCGCCTGCGGCAGCGCCGCAAGCAAGGCGGCAAGGCTGTGGTCGCCCGTGCGCACGTTCACGAACTCGTCGATGTCAAGGTTCATGACCCAGTCGGCGGCGGCCAACAGCGGATGCGCGGCGGCGCGGCGCAGGGCGGTGAAATGCGGCCCCCGGGGATGCGGCCCGGGATTGGGAAGATGCACGACCAGACCGGACCGGGCCAGATGGTCCAGCATGGCATCGGTCCCGTCGGTGCAGTCGTTCGAGCAGATCAGAAAATCGGTGAACCCGCAGGCGCGGTGGTGGGCCAGCCATTCCAGCAGGAACGCCCCCTCGTTTCGCAGCGTCAGAATGGCCAGCGCGCGCATCAGCGCCCCGCCCCTGCGCGACCCACGATCCTGCGGCCTGTTGCCATGACATCAGGCTAGGGCGTTCGTCCGGCGTCTGTCCAGCCCGGTGACCGCACCATTTGCGGCGAAGTTTCCGCAATGCCGCAGGCGGCGCCGGCGGCGACAGTGCCGCCAATCGTGAGTGATTCGTTAATCTGCTGCTGCGACCCTTGCGGCGGGGACTGGCAAAGGGGGCGGCAGGTGGGGCAGACCTTCAGAGTGTCGTCGGCCGCTCCGGACCCGGCACCCTCGGGCATGGGGGTGGTGGCGGTCTGTCACGGGGTCGAGGTGCCGGATGGTCCGCACCTTTCCGCCGACCGGATCGCATCGCTGCAGGACGGAACCTTTGCCGAAGTGCAGGTGCGCGGCGCGCTGGCCGCGATCCGCCCTGCCGACCGCGTGCTGCATCTGGGGGCCGCCGACGGGGTGTTGTCTGCCATCATCGCCCGCAACTGCCGCCCCGCCCTTGTTCTGGGGTTCGAGCGGGATGCGGCGCTGGTTGCGAGGGCGCGTGCGCTGCACCGGCACAACGGGCTGGACGACCGCACCACCCTGCGCCACGGCGAGGTTCTGGCCGGGCAAGTCGACCCCCGTTTCGTGGAGGTGGAAAGCGGCCCCGTGCCGGTCACCGGCCATGACCGCCTGCGCCGCAGCTTTCTGCACAACGTGATCGTGCTGGACATCGACGGGGCGGAACGGGTCTTCCTGCGCCGGGCCAACCTGTCCGGCGTGCGGCTGATGCTGGTTGACCTGCACCCCGCCGTCTATGGCCGGGACGGGGTTCGCGACTGTCGCCGCGCGCTTGGCCGCGCGGGGTATGAACGCGACCTTGGCCTGTCAGGGGCCGAGATGGACGTGTACCGCCGCGTGCGCGCCTGAGCCTTTGCGGTCAGAAGAACGCCTGCAACCCCGTCTGCGCCCGGCCAAGGATCAGCGCATGCACGTCATGCGTGCCCTCATAGGTGTTCACGGTTTCAAGGTTGACCATGTGGCGCATGACCTGGAAATCCTGGCTGATCCCGTTGCCGCCATGCATGTCGCGCGACCAGCGCGCCACATCCAGCGCCTTGCCGCAGTTGTTGCGCTTGACCAGTGAAATCATCTCGGGGGCCGCGCGGCCTTCATCCATCAGCCGCCCCACGCGCAAGGACCCCTGCAGGCCAAGCGAGACCTCGGTCATCATGTTGGCCAGCTTCAACTGGAACAGTTGCGTCTGTGCCAAGGGCTTGCCGAACTGCCGCCGGTCCAGCCCGTATTGCCGGGCCGCATGCCAGCAGAATTCGGCCGCGCCCATCACGCCCCAGGAAATGCCGTAGCGCGCACGATTCAGGCAGCCGAACGGGCCTTTCAGCCCTTCGACGTAAGGCAGCAGCGCGTCCTCGCCCACCTCGACGCCCGCCATCACGATCTCACCGGTGATCGACGCGCGCAGCGAAAGCTTTCCGGCGATCTTGGGTGCGGTCAGGCCCGTCATCCCCTTTTCCAGAACAAAGCCGCGAATCTTGCCGCCATGCGCGTCGGACTTTGCCCAGACGACAAAGACATCGGCGATGGGGGCGTTCGAAATCCACATCTTCGAGCCCGAAATCACATAGCCGGTCGCGGTCTTGCGTGCGGTGGTCTTCATCCCCGCGGGGTCCGACCCGGCATCGGGTTCGGTCAGCCCGAAACAGCCGATCCATTCGCCCGACGCGAGGCGCGGCAGATACCTCTCCCGCTGCGCCTCGGACCCATAGGCATGGATCGGATACATCACCAGGCTGGACTGCACGCTCATCATGCTGCGATAGCCGCTGTCCACGCGTTCGACCTCACGCGCGATCAGGCCATAGGCGACGTAGGACGCGCCAAGCCCGCCGTATTCCTCGGGGATGGTGGTGCCCAGAAGGCCCATCTCGCCCATCTCGCGAAAGATGCCGGGGTCGGTGACCTCGTTGGCATAGGCGTCGATCACGCGGGGCTGAAGCTTCTCCTGCGCGAAGGCGCGGGCCGCGTCGCGCAGCATGCGCTCGTCCTCGGTCAACTGATCGTCCAGCCGGAACGGGTCTTCCCAGTCGAAGCTGCCAAGGTCGGGGGCGTCTTTTGCCTTCAGGCTGGGCCTGTCCATCGTCATCTCCATCTCTGGGGCTGGCGGCATCATAAGCCCGGGGCTTGCCCGGAGCAAATGAATAGGTCTTTCCTGGTCATGAGTTTCAGTCATGAACAGGGATCGCCATGCGCCGCGCCTATACCCCCACGCTGCCCGAACTTCAGGCCTTTGTGCAGGCCGCCCGCAACGGTTCGGCCACGCGGGCGGCGCTTGCGCTCGGGCTGACGCAAAGCGCAGTCAGCCGGTCGCTTGCTACGCTGGAGGATCGTCTGGGCGTGCGGTTGTTCCATCGGCTGCGGCAACGGCTGACCCTGTCGGACGCGGGCCGGGCGCTGTTGCCGGATGCGGAACGGATACTCGCCGACCTCGACACCTCGGCGCTGACGGTGATGTCGTTCGGCGGGCACCGCGACGTGCTGCGGCTGGCGGTGCTGCCGACCTTCGGTGCGGTCTGGCTGATCCCCCGGCTGGCCCGCTTTGCCGCCCGGGCGCCGGGGGTGACGGTGGACATGAGCACGACGCTGGAACCGCTGGATTTCGACCGTGACCCGCGTGATGCGGCAATCCTGCGCGCCCCTGCGGCGCTGCGCGGCGCGCGGTCCGCGCTGCTCGCGCAGGAACGTCTGGTCGTGGTCGCGGCCCCGTCGCTGGTGTCCGGTCCGCTGGACGATCCTGCGCTTGCCCGGCTGCCGCTGTTGCAGCAAGCCACACGGCCCGATCTGTGGCTGGACTGGTTCCGCGATGCGGGGCTGGACCCGGTGCGCATCCTGCGCGGACCCCGGTTCGAACAGTTCGGCATGGTGCTGGCCGCCGCTCAGGCCGGATTGGGCGTGGCTTTGGTGCCCGACATGCTGGTGGCCCCCGACCTTGAGGCGGGCCGTCTGCGGCTGGCGTCGCGCCGCAGCATGGTCAGCGCGGCCCCCTATGTGCTGACCTGGCCCGCGCGCAGCGAGGATGTATCGGCCTTTCGCGCCTTTCGCGACTGGATCGTGACCGATGAGGCTACCGACCAAGGGCTGACTTGACCCTGCCGCCCCGTGCCGCCACGATTGCCGTGGGGAGACCGTTCATGCACCAGGATTTCGCGACCATCGATGCCGTCCAGACGATGCTGGCCGGGCAGGACTATGTCTGTGACCGGGCGCTGGCGACCGTGGTGTTTCTGGCCCTGCGCCTTGGCCGCCCGCTGTTTCTGGAAGGCGAGGCGGGCGTGGGCAAGACCGAGATCGCCAAGGCGATTGCCAAGGGTCTTGGCCGCCGCCTGATCCGGCTGCAGTGCTATGAGGGGCTGGATGCCGCAAGCGCCGTCTATGAATGGAACTTCGCTGCGCAGATGATTGCCATCCGCACCGCCGAAGCTGCCGGAGGGGCCGACCGGCAGGCGCTGAAGACTGAACTGTTCACCGAAGAATATCTGATCGAGCGGCCCCTCTTGCAGGCCATGCGCCCGCAACCCGGGGGTGCCCCGGTGCTGCTGATCGACGAGCTTGACCGCACCGACGAGCCGTTCGAGGCGTTTCTGCTGGAAGCCCTGTCGGATTTTCAGGTGACCATTCCGGAACTGGGAACCATCGCGGCCCCCGAACCCCCCATCGTCATCCTGACCTCGAACCGCACGCGCGAGGTGCATGACGCGCTGAAGCGGCGCTGCCTGTATCACTGGGTCGATTACCCCGGCTTTGCGCGCGAATTGCAGATCATCGAGGCCCGTGCCCCCGAGGCATCGCTGGCGCTCAGCCGCGAGGTGGTGGCCTTTGTCCAGCGTCTGCGGGGCGAGGACCTGTTCAAGAAGCCGGGTGTGGCCGAGACGATAGACTGGGCGAAATGCCTTCTGGCGCTGGACGTGATCGCCCTGTCGCCCGAAGTGATTGCCGATACGTTGGGCGCGATCCTGAAGTATCAGGACGACATCCAGCGCATTCAGGGGTCGGAAGCGCGCCGCCTGCTGGACGAGGCGCGGCGCGGGCTGGCTCCGGCATGATCCGGGTGCGGGACAATGGCTGACTTCACCGCCCTGGCGCTGCCCGAAGACGGCAAGCTGGCGCACAACATCACCCATTTCGCCCGCGCCCTGCGCAAGGCCGGGCTGCCCATCGGGCCGGGCCGGGTGATCGGCGCGATCCGGGCGGTCGAGGCGGCGGGGTTTTCGCGTCAGGCCGATTTCTACTGGACGCTGCACGCCTGTTTCGTCAGCCGCCCCGACCACCGCGCGGTCTTCGGCCAGGTGTTCCGCCTGTTCTGGCGCGACCCGCGCTATCTGGAACATATGATGAGCCTGCTGATCCCTTCGGTCCGGGGCACGCAGGAAGACCACAAGGCCGCCGCCGCCGAAAAGCGCGCGGCCGAGGCGCTGCTGGACGGCGCGCTGCGCGATGTGCCGCCGCCTGACCCCGACGAGGATGAGGCCGCGCTGATCGAGATCGACGCGACCTTCACCATGTCGGCGCAGGAACGGCTGCGCAATCTGGACTTTGAACAGATGAGCACGGTGGAACTGGCCGAGGCGCGGCGGATGCTGGCGCGGCTGACGCTGCCGGTGGCCCCGATCCTGTCGCGCCGCACCGCGACCGACCGTCTGGGCCGCCGCGCCGACTGGCGGCGCACACTGCGCCAGGCGCTGCGGCAGGGCGGCGAGGTGTCGCGGATGGCCCGGAAATCGCCGGTCACGCGCTGGCCCAATCTTGTGGTGCTCTGCGACATCTCCGGCTCGATGGCGCAGTATTCGCGGGTGGTGCTGCATTTCGTGCACGCGGTGTCGAACGCCAAGGGGCAGGGCTGGGCGCGGGTGCATGCCTTCACCTTCGGCACGCGGCTGACCAACATCACCCGCCACATGGCCCGGCGCGACGTGGATGCCGCGCTGGCGGCCGCCGGGGCCGAGGCGCAGGACTGGTCGGGCGGCACGCGCATCGGGGCCTGCCTGCGGCTGTTCAACCGCGACTGGGGGCGGCGCGTGCTGGGGCAGGGGGCGGTGGTGCTGCTGATCACCGACGGGCTGGACCGCGAGGATGCGGGCGGCACCGACCTTGCGCGCGAGATGCAGCGGCTGCACCTGTCGGCCCGGCGGCTGGTCTGGATCAACCCGCTGTTGCGGTGGGATGGCTTTGCTCCGCGCGCCACGGGCATCAGGGCGATGCTGCCGCATGTCGACAGCTTTCGTGCGGGCCATTCCATCGCGTCCTTGCAGATGCTGGCCGATGCGCTGGCCGACCCGCGCGATCAGGGCGAAAAGGCCCGCCTGATGCGACTGATCGGCGATTGACGGCCAGCAGGGCCCGGGCGCATTCATGCAGGAAGCGGACAGGAGGGCGGACGATGCAGCGCGCAGACCATGACAGCATTCCCGAGATCGCCCTGCGCTGGCACCGCGAGGGGCGCGGGGCGGCACTGGCCAGCGTGGTGGAAACCTGGGGATCGGCACCGCGCCCGGTGGGCAGTCTGCTGGCCATTTCGGGCGACGGTCAGATCATGGGGTCGGTGTCGGGCGGCTGCGTCGAGGGCGCGGTGGTGGCCGAGGCGATGGAGGCGCTGGCCGATGGCCGCCCGCGCCTGCTGACCTATGGGGTCAGCGACGAGACGGCCTTTGCCGTGGGTCTGGCCTGCGGTGGCACCATCCGGGTGCTGGTCGATCCGGTGGGGCAAAGCCTGCCCGACGCGATGCTGGCCGATCTGGTCGCGGCCCGTGCCGCACGGCGGGCCGTTGCGCTGCTGACGCATCTGGAAAGCTGGGACCACCGCATGCAGGGGCCGGAGGCGTCCGAGGCCCTCGCAGCGCGGTTCCGGGCCGACCGGTCGGGCGTGGAGGAAGACGGCTGGTTCACGGCCATCCACAACCCGCCCTTGCGCATGATCGTGGTGGGGGCGGTGCATATCGCCCAGCCCCTGCTGACCATGGCGCGGACCTGCGGCTATGATCCCGTGCTGATCGACCCGCGTGCGGCCTTCGGGTCCGATGCCCGCTTTCCGGGCGAGACGATCCTGCCCGACTGGCCGGACGAGGCGGTGACGGCGCTGGCCCCCGACGCCCGCACCGCCGTCGTCACCCTGACCCATGACCCCAAGCTGGACGATCCGGCGATCCGGGCGACACTGGCCTCTCCGGCATTCTATCTGGGCTGTCTGGGGTCCACCCGCACCCATGCGAAACGGCTGGACCGGCTGCGCGCCGAGGGGGTGCCGGAAGCGGCCATCGCGCGCATCCACGCGCCGGTCGGGCTGGACATCGGCGCAAAGAGCCCTGCCGAAATCGCGCTGTCGATCCTGGCGCAGATCACCCAGAGGCTGAGGCAGGGCTGATGGAGTTCGGCCCGGTTCCGCTGGCCCAGGCGACAGGCGCGATTCTCGCGCATTCGCTGTTGCTGGGCGGGCATCGGCTGCGCAAGGGGCAGGTTCTGACGGCTGCGGATGTGGCGCGGATTGCGGCGGAGGGGCATGTCGAGGTGACCGTTGCCCGCCCCGGCCCCGACGACGTGCCCGAGGATACGGCGGCCGCGCGACTGGCTGCCGCCCTGGTGCCGGACCCGGATGCGGCAGGTTTGATCCCGACCGCGCCGTTCACGGGCCGGGTGAACCTGAACGCCGCGCGGCCCGGCCTCTTGCGCGTCGATGCGGCTGCAGTGCACACGCTGAACCGCGTTCATCCGGCGATCACGCTGGCCACCCTGCCGCCGCTGGCGCGCGTGGCACCGGGGATGCTGGCGGGAACGGTCAAGATCATCAGCTATGCCGTGCCGGAAGCAGCACTTGCCGCCGCCGAACAGGCAGCGCAGGCGGCAGTGTCCGTCCTGCCGGTCGTGCTGCGCTCGGCCGGTCTGTTGCTGACCGAATATCCGGGGATGGAGGCAAAGCTGCTGACCAAGGGCCGCAGGGCGATGGAAACCCGGCTGCACGCCCTGGGCATGGGGCTGGAAAGCGTGGCCACGACGAGGCACGATGTTGAAGCGATGGCCGATGCCCTGTCCCGCCTGCCCGGCGAAATGCTGCTGATCCTGACCGGCACCGCCACGTCGGACCTGCACGATACCGCGCCGCAGGCACTGCGCAGCGCGGGCGGGCAGGTCGCCCGGTTCGGGATGCCGGTCGATCCGGGCAACCTGCTGTTTCTGGGGGCACTCGGCGCGCGCCCGGTCATCGGCCTGCCGGGCTGCGCGCGGTCGCCGGCGCTGAACGGGGCCGACTGGGTGCTGGAGCGGCTGGCCTGCGGGCTGGCGGTCACCGATGACGACATCGCGGCCATGGGGGTCGGGGGGCTGCTGAAGGAAATCCCGATCCGTGCGCAGCCCCGCGCCATGCAGCCCGCGCCGCAGAACACCTGATTTCATCTTGGAACAAATATCCCGGGGGTCCGGGGGCTGGCCCCCGGTCCCGCCATCGGCACCCTACTTCGGCCCGATCATCATGACCATCTGCCGGCCTTCCAGCTTGGGCATGCTTTCGATCTTGCCCGCATCGCCCACGTCGGCCTCGACCCGGCGCAAAAGCTCCAGCCCCAGGTCCTGGTGCGCCATCTCGCGGCCGCGAAAGCGCAGGGTGACCTTCACCTTGTCGCCTTCCTCCAGGAACTTCATCACCGACCGCATCTTGACATCGTAGTCGTGGGTATCGGTTCCGGGGCGGAACTTGATTTCCTTGATCTCGATGATCTTTTGCTTCTTGCGGGCCTCGGCCTCTTTCTTCTGCTGTTCATACTTGAACTTGCCGAAGTCCATGATCTTGCAGACCGGCGGTTCGGCGTTGGGCGAGATTTCCACCAGGTCCAGCCCCGCCTCGGCCGCCATCACCATGGCGCGGGCCGGGGTCACGACCCCGACGTTTTCGCCGTCTGCCCCGATCAGCCGGATTTCCGGAGACCTGATCCGGTCGTTGATCCGGGGTCCTGTGTCGCGCTGCGGCGGGGCGTTGTGGGGTCTGCGGGCTATGGTGACAATCCTTCTGTCATTTCGGTATGGCGGGCGGCAAGATAGTCGCAGGACGGGTACCTTTCAACCCGCAAAAAGCCCTTGCGAGGGCTGCCGCAGGCCCGGTCCCATGACCGGCGGTGCCGCAATTCCTTTTCAACCAATCCGAAAACTGCCATAGCCTTGGGCACAATGGAAACAATCGCCCATCAAAAGGGGAATTCGCGATGAACAGGACCGTTCTGATTGGTGCCGTTCTGGTGGTGCTGGCCGCGCTTGGCTACTACCAGTTCAGCTATGTACCGGCGCATCGCGCCGCTGCCGAAGCCGCCGCTGCGGCAGCGGCGGCTGCCGATGCGCAAGCTGCCGCCGCCAAGGCGGCAGACGAGGCCGCGAAGGCCGCCGAGGCAGCCGCAGCCACCGCCGCGACGGATGCCGCAAAAGCCGTGACCGACGCCGCCACCAAGGCTGCCGGGGCCGTCACCGGGGCTGTGGGTGCCGCAACCGACGCGGCGACCGGGGCGACCGGGGCCGTCACCGATGCCGCAACCGGGGCCGCTGCCGCCGTCGGCGATGCCGCCGCCATGGTCTGGGATGCGACCAAGCTGACCGGCGACGATGTTCTGGCGCGCATCCAGTCGGCGCCGATCTCCGACAGCGTGAAGCAGACGCTGACCACGACCTACAACTCGGTCAAGGACAATGCCGCCGGTGTGCAGATGGTGCTGGACCAGTTGAAGGCGGAAATGGGTCTCTGACCGACCTTCCAGCCACCCCATCACCGCCGCCGGGGGCGACCCTGCGGCGGTGTTCGTTTCGGGTGGCGGTCAGATGCCGTCGCCGACGAAGGCCTTCTCCACCACATATTCCTGCGGCTCGGAGTTTGCGCCCTCGCGCAGCCCGAAGCCTTCCAGCACCGCCTTGACATCGATGTTGAAGGCGAGCGAGCCGCAGACCATCGCGCGGTCATGCGCGGCGTCCATCGGCGGCAGGTCGAGGTCGGCGAAAACCTTGCCGCTGGTCAGGTTGTCGGTGATCCGGCCCATGCGCGGGCTGTCTTCGCGCGTGGTGGTCGGGTAATACAGCAGCTTGCCCGCCACCATCTCGCCGATCAGCGGATCGTCCGCCAGACTTTCCACCAGGGCGCGGCCATAGGCCAGTTCCGCCACCTTGCGGCAGGTGTGCATCATGATGACCTGATCGTACTTCTCATAGGTCTCGGGGTCGCGCATCAGGCTTGCGAAGGGGGCGATGCCGGTGCCGGTGGCCAGAAACCAGATGCGGTTTCCGGGCAGCAGGGCGTCATGCACCAGTGTTCCCACGGGTTTCGGGCGCAGGATGATCTCGTCGCCCGGCTGAATGTGCTGCAGGCGCGAGGTCAGCGGGCCGTCGGGCACCTTGATCGAATAGAACTCCAGTTCCTCATCCCAGGACGGCGAGGCAATGGAATAGGCCCGCAGGATCGGCTTGCCGTTGTCGCCGGGCAGGCCGATCATCACGAACTCGCCCGAGCGGAAGCGCAGGCTTGCGGGCCGCGTCACGCGGAAGGAAAACAGCCGGTCGGTCCAGTGCGTCACGGCGGTGACGGTCTGGGCATCGGGCAGACGGGCTTTCAGGGCGGCTTGGGTCACGGGCGCCAATTCGGTCATGGGATTGCTCGGTTCGGGGGATACGTCAGTGCGGGCCGGGGGAAAAGCCCGGAATCAGGCGCGCAGCCGCGACTGATAGTCATGGGCGCGCCAGTCGGCACGAAAGGCCCATTGGTCCTGCGGCTGCCGCGCGGCGATCTCGTCCGGGATTTCCACCTCGTCAAATCCGGTTCGGCGGAACATGGCATACTGATCGGCGATCACCGGCCCGGCGGCGCGCAGGCGGCCTGTGTAGCCCATGGTGCGCAGCCGCCGGGCAAGGGTAAACCCGCGCCCGTCGTTGAAGGCGGGAAAGGCGATGCGGATCAGCGCGATGTCGGCCAGCCGGTTCGACAGGCGGGCGGGGTCATCGGTATTGACCAGATCGACCGCCCGGGCAGGGGCCGCGCCCAGATCGGCGAGGGCCGCGAATCCTTCGGCCCAGTCATCGGGCGCAAACCCCGCGTCGGTGACGATCACGCTCATGCCGCATTCCCCGAGGGCAGGGGCATGCGCACGGCACGCCCGTTGATGAAATGGATGCCGCATTCGACCTTGGCCGAGCCGCGCCAGCGCCCGGCGCGCTCGTCCTCGCCCGGGGCGACGGGGCTGGTGCAGGGCGCGCAGCCGATCGACGGGTAGCCTTTTGCCACGAGCGGATGGCGGGGAAGGCGGTTGTTGACCATGTAATCCTGCAGGTCTTCCTTGCCCCAGTGGGCCAGCGGGTTGACCTTGATGCGGATGTCGCCTTCGGCTTCGAAAAACTCCACGGCAGACCGGGTCGCGCCCTGATAGCGTTTGCGACCGGTGATCCAGGCGTCATAGCCCGACAGCGCACGCTCCAGCGGTTCGGTCTTGCGCAGCGCGCAGCAGGCATCGGTGCTGAACTGGTGCAGCGTGCCGTCGGGGTCGTCCATCGCCAGCCTTGCAGGGTCGGCTTTCACCGTGACGATGTTGGTCAGGCCCAGCTTGTCGGCCACCTCGGCCTGATAGGCGAGCGTTTCGGCAAACAGCATCTCGGTGTCGATGAACAGCACCGGGGCGCTGCGGTCCAGCACCGACAGCAGGTGCAGCAGCACCACCGATTCCGCCCCGAAGGACGACACGAGCGCGATGCGCCCGACCTGCGGGTCGGTCAGCGCGCGTTCCAGCACCGCCGTCGCGCCGTGGTGGCGGTAGCGGTCGTTCAGGTCGGCCACCCGTTCGGCGACGGGGGCAAGCGGGGCCTCAAGCGGCATCCTGCGCCCCTTCGCCGGGATAGAGCGCGGCCTTGAACGGGGCGAGGCCCAGGCGGCGATAGGTTTCAAGGAAGGTTTCTGCGGGCGACAGGCGCACGTCGAGATAGGCGGCGATCAGCCGCTCGATGGCCGGGATGATCTCGTCATAGGCAAAGCCCGGCCCGGCGCGCTCGCCGATGGTGGCCGTTTCCGTGCCGTCGCCGCCCAGGGTGATCTGGTAGTTCTCGACCCCCGCGCGGTCGAGGCCGAGGATGCCGATATGGCCGACATGATGGTGTCCGCAGGCATTGATGCAGCCGCTGATCTTGATCTTCAGCGGGCCGATCTCGTGCTCCAGCTTCAGTTCGTCGAAGCGGGTGGCGATCTGCTGCGCCACCGGGATCGACCGCGCAGTCGCAAGCGCGCAGTAATCCATGCCCGGGCAGGCGATGATGTCGGAAATCAGGCCGACATTGGCCGTGGCAAGGCCCGCTTGCGCCAGCGCCGCGTGCAGCGCGGGCAGGTCGGCCTTGTGGACATGGGGCAGGATCACGTTCTGTTCGTGGCTGATCCGCAGTTCCGAATGGCCATAGCGTTCGGCAAGGTCTGCCATCAGGCGCATCTGGTCGCCCGTGGCGTCGCCCGGCGTCTCGCCATGGGCCTTCAGGCTGATCGTGACGATGGCATATTGCGGGTTGCGATGTTCGGCGAGGTTGGTGTCGGCCCAGGCGCGGAAGACCGGGTCGGCGGCGCGGAACGCGTCAAAGGCGCCGGTCGGCGCATCGCGGAAGGCGGGCGGCGCGAAGGCAGCCTCGATTTCGGACAGCAGCGCCTGGTCATGGCCGCCCCATTGCGGGCGGATTTCGGCAAAGCGGTCCTCGATCATCCGGGTGATCTCGTCCACGCCGGTCTCGTGCACGGTGATCTTGATCCGCGCCTTGTACTTGTTGTCGCGCCGCCCGATGGCGTTGTAGACGCTGAGGATCGCCTCGACGTAGGGCAACAGGTCGGCCTTGGGCAGGAAGGCGCGCACGGTATGGCCGATCATCGGCGTCCGGCCCAGGCCGCCGCCCACGATCACCTCGAACCCCGGCTCGCCTGCGGCGTTGCGCACCATGCGCAACCCGATGTCATGCGCGCGGGTCACGGCGCGGTCGTGGGGGCTGCCGGTGACGGCGATCTTGAACTTGCGCGGCAGGAACTGGAATTCCGGGTGGTCGGTAGACCATTGCCGCAGAAGTTCGGCCACCGGGCGAGGGTCCTCGATCTCGTCGGCGGCGGCCCCGGCGAAGTGGTCGGCGGTGACGTTGCGCACGCAGTTGCCGCTGGTCTGGATGGCGTGCATGCCCACATCGGCCAGCGCGGACAGGATCGCGGGCACGTCCTGAAGCTTTGGCCAGTTGAACTGGATGTTCTGCCGCGTGGTGAAATGGCCATAGCCCTTGTCCCACCGGTCGGCGATCATGCCCAACTGCCGCATCTGGCGGGGGTTGAGCGTACCGTAGGGGATGGCCACGCGCAGCATGTAGGCGTGAAGTTGCAGGTAAAGCCCGTTCATCAGCCGCAGCGGGCGGAATTCATCCTCGGTCAGCGACCCGTCAAGCCGCCGGGCCACCTGCTGGCTGAACTGTTCGACACGCGCGCGCACGAAGGCTTCGTCGAATTCGCTGTAGTCATACATCGGGGTCGTCCTGCGGGGAGGGGGCGGAGGAGGCCCCGGATCAGGTCCGGGGCTGCGGCGGGTCAGGCGGTTTCGGCCTGCTTGCCGTGGAAGTAGTTGCCGGGGCCACGGGTGCGGAAGGCTTCGCGGAAGTGGACGGGCTCGGGTCCGTCAGGACCGGCCTTCGCATCCGCAAGATAGACGCCGACCACGACCAGTTTCTGCGCGGCGGCGAACAGCAGGCGCATCTGGGCATGGGCCTCGTCCTCGATCAGCTCGGCCTCGTGGTGATGGCGCGACCAGCGGTCGTCGGCGGTCAGATAGACCACGTCGCCCTGACGCAGGTCGTTCGCGGTGACCACCTTGGGGGTGAAACGGCCTTTCATGCGCGGGCTTCCTTCAACTGGGTCAGGGCACGGGTGGCGCGGCGCGGGGCCAGGCCATAAAGCAGGACGGCGGGGCCGGACACATCGGCCAGCGCCTCGGGCAGGGTGGCAAGCGTGGCGGCCACGACCCGCTGGTCGGGGCGCGAGGCGTTCTCGACCACCGTGACGGGCGTGTCGGATGCCGCGCCGTGCATCATCAGGCGGCCCTGCAGGAAGCGGGCCGACTTCTTGCCCATGTAGATCGCGGCCACCTCGCCCGGGCGGGCCAGGCCGCGCCAGTCCTGTTCGGCAAAGCCCGCGACGTCATGGCCGGTGACGATCCGCAGCGCCCCGTTGCGGCCGCGCTTGGTCAGGCTCTGGCCGATGGCGGCAGCGGCGGCGCTGGCGGCGGTCAGGCCGGGCACGATGCCGTAGCCGATGCCGGCCGCCTCCAGCGCGTCGATCTCTTCGTCCAGTCGCCCGAAGATGCCGCAGTCGCCGCCCTTCAGCCGCACCACCCGCGCGCCGGTCAGCGCATGGCCCACGATCAGCGCATGGATCGCGGCCTGGGGGGTCGAGGGGCCGAAGCCCTCTTTCCCCGCATCGACCCGGATCGCGCCGGGCGCGATCAGCGCCAGCACGCCGTCGCCGACGAGGCGGTCGTGGATCACCACCTCGGCCTCGGCCAGGGCGCGGGCCGCGCCCAGGGTCAGCAGATCAGGGTCGCCCGGTCCGGCGCCCACGAAGGTCACCTGTCCGGGTGTCGTGGCGGCAGGCTGCGGCAGATCGGCGAGGCGCATGGGCAAACGGGTCCGAAACAGGGGCAGGTTGAACACTAAGTAGGACATTTTCCCCCTTTTGCGCCAGCGGCTGTTGCAGATAAGGACAATCGTTTGCATACCTTCAAGCAGTGGAAATCTGTTCCGGTTCGGAAAGGAAAACGCGAATGACCGCCCGGCTGGACGAGATGGACCGGAAAATTCTTGGCGAGTTGCAGGACGACGCGGGGCAGTCGCTGGACGAGATCGCGCGCAAGGTCGGGTCTTCCAAGACCCCGGTATGGAACCGCATCCGGCGCATGCGCGAGGCGGGGGTGATCCTGCGGCAGACTGCCGTCCTTGACCCCGAGGCCCTGGGGCTGGAGGCGTGTTTCTTCGTGCTGATCCGGACAAGCGAGCACGAGGCCGACTGGCAGCGGCGGTTTCTGGAGGTGCTGCGCCACCGGCCTGAAGTGCTGGAAGCGCACCGGCTGGCGGGCGACATCGACTATATCCTGAAGGTGCGGGTCGCCAATGCGCGGGCCTATGACACCTTCTATCAGGCGCTGATCGCCGAGGTGCGCATCTACAACGTGACGGCGCTGCTGAGCATGGAGGAAATCAAGTCGACGACCGCGCTGCCGCTGTGAGGCGGCGGAACGGGGGGCTGTCTGCCCCCCGCGCCCCCCGAGGATATTTCTCCAAGATGAAAGGGGTCAGCCGCGTGCGACCATCAGGCGGTCGAGGCCGTGGAAGTGGAACACATCGGCATAGCGCGGGGTTCCGGTCAGGCGCAGGCCGGGAAGGCGGTCGAACAGGATGGGCAGGGCGGTCTGCAGCTCCAGCCGGGCAAGCGGGGCGCCGACGCAGAAGTGCAGCCCTGCGCCGAAGCTGAGGTTCGGCTTTTCGGGACGGCCGGGCTGAAAGCGGGCCGGGCGGTCGAAGGCCCCGGGGTCGCGGTTGGCGGCGGCCAGCAGCAGGCCGACCTGATCGCCGGGGGTGAAGCGGTGGCCCATCACCTCGACCGGCTCATAGACCTGGCGGGTGAACAGGTGCAGCGGCGGGTCGAAGCGGAGGATTTCCTCGACCGTGGCCGCGACCGCATCCGGGGCCAGCGCCGCGCGCGGGGTTCCGGTTTCCAGCAGCGTCCTGACCCCGTTGCCGATGGTGTGGACCGTCGCCTCGTGCCCCGCGTTCAGCAGCAGGATGCAGGTGGTGATGAGTTCGTCCGTGCTCAGCCGCTCGCCCGCCTCCTCGGCGGCGATCAGGTGGGTGATGAGATCGTCGGCCGGGCGGGCGCGGCGCTGGTCGATGTAGCCGCGCAGGAAATCGGTGAAGGCAAGGGTGGCCGCCACCGCCGCATCCTCGGACGCGCGGGTGCGGCCGGCCATATACATGCCGACCATCGCGTTCGACCAGCGCAACAGGTCGTCGGACATCGCTTCGGGCACGCCGAGCAGGCGGGCGATGATGATGACCGGCAGCTTCTGGCCGAAATGGCGCAGCAGGTCGAAGTCACCGGGCGGCAGCCCGTCGATCAGGTCATGGGAAAGCTGCGCGATCTCGGGTTCAAGTGCGGCGACGCGGCGCGCGGTGAAGGCGCGCAGGACCAGACCGCGCAGGCGCGTGTGGCGCGGCGGCTCCAGTTCCAGCATCGAATGGGCCTCGACCGCGTAGAAGGGGGCAAGGTGGTTCGGCACCGGCGCGCGGCGGTCGGGCGGCACCTCGCGGCCGAACCGGCGGTCGCGCAGGATGGCGTTGACTGCGGCATAGGAGGTGGCGCAGGTCAGCCCGTAATCCTGCCAGTGGAAGAACGGCCCGCCCGCGCGGGCGCGGTCGTAGAACGGGTAGGGGTTCTGGACGAAGGCCGCATCCTTGGGCGACTGCGACAGGGTCTGCATGGTCAGATGCGGCGCGGCAGGATCATGCCCTGCGCCACAAGCACGCCCAGGACCACCAGCGCCGCCCCTGCGGCCTGCGTCCAGTTCCACGCCCCGCCAAGCGCAAAGGTGATGAGCATGACGTAGAACGGCACCGCGTTCATGTGCAGGCTGGCAATGCCGACACCGAGCAGGCCGACCGACATGATCCACAGGGTCTGGCTGAGCGCGACCGACCCGATGGATGCCGCGATCAGGGCCGCGACCTCGGGTCCGCCGATGCCGGACCAGTCCACCTGCGGCCCACCGGCCAAAAACAGCGCGACGGCGACGACCGTCATGCCGATGCCCGCGCCTGCAACCGTGATGGCCGTGCGGCCAAGCGGCGTCAGGTCCGGAAAGGACTGGACCGTGGCGCGCGACCCCCAGGTGAAGGCGAGAACCGAACCGAAGGCCGCAAGCGCCCCCAGGCCCAGTTGCGGCGTGGCCCGCGCAAGGTCGAGTGCCACCAGTCCGCCTGCCAGCGAAAGCACCAGCCCCGCCACCAGCGCCGCCGTCAGCCGCCGCCCGTCCAGCGCGCATTCAAGGCCGATGCCGACCAGCGGCATCATCGCGGTGATGATCGCCACGGTCACGGGGTCGGTCTGCTGCAGGGCCACCGCGACCAGAACTGCGCCCAGTCCCATCACCACCAGCCCGACCGCTATGCCCCGCCTCCAGGGCGCGCGGCGGACGGTGCCCGTTCCTTCCAGCGCCGCCCAGACCGCCACGAGGGCAATTCCCGCAAGGCCGACCCGCAGCGCGGTCAGGGTGAAAGGCGGAATGTAGGTCACCAGATGCGCCAGTGCCGGAAGGCCGATCGCCCAGGTCAGCATCGACAGCAGGCAGATGCTGTTCGCAGCCAGAAGCGAGCGGGAGGGGAGCGCAGTTTCGATCATCGGTCACGTCCCGGAGGTTCAGCATTGCATCGCGCGCGACGGTGCACCGCGCGCGCCTGTCCGCGACAGGGGCAGGGACTCAGGCGGCGGAAAGTGCCGCGACGATGGCACCGAAATCGTCGGCCTTCAGGCTGGCCCCGCCGACCAGGGCCCCATCGACATGCGGCAGGGCAAAGATTTCGGCGGCATTCGACGGCTTGACCGACCCGCCGTACAGCAGCCGGATGCCTGACGCGCCGGGGCCGAAGCGCTGGACCAGCCGCGCGCGCAGGTCTGCATGCACCTCGGCGATCTCGGCCGGCGTGGGGGTGCGGCCGGTGCCGATGGCCCAGACGGGTTCATAGGCGACGACGATGGTTTCCGGCGCGGCCCCGGCGGGCACCGACCCGGCAAGCTGGCCGCGCACCACGTCGAGCGTCCGGCCCGCGTCGCGTTCGGCCTCGGTCTCGCCGATGCAGACGATGGCGACCAGTCCTTGCGATACGGCGGCCTCGGCCTTGGCGCGCACCTGGGCGTCGGTTTCGGCATGGTCGGCGCGGCGTTCGGAATGGCCGACGATGACATGGGTCGCGCCTGCATCGCGCAGCATGGCGGCCGAGATGTCGCCGGTATGGGCCCCCGAGGGTTTGGGGTGGCAGTCCTGCCCGCCGATCAGGATGGTGCTGTCCAGCAGGACGATCTTGCGGGCCAGCCGGTCAACCAGGGTTGCGGGCGGGCAGATCAGGACATCGCAGGCAGGGTCGGGATGGGCTGCGGCAAGGGCTGCCACCTCGTCAAGCTGGGAGGCGAGCCCGTTCATCTTCCAGTTTCCGGCAGCAAGTTTGCGCATCCTGTCCCTCCGCTTTGCACCGGGTGACGTTTACGCCATCGGGGGGGCGAAGGAAACCGGGTCAGGCGGCGGGGGCGTCCTTGAACTTGATCGACTCGCCGCAGCCGCAGGCTTCGGCCACGTTCGGGTTGTTGAACCGGAACCCGGCCTCGAGCAGCGAGGTCTGATAGTCGATTTCCGTGCCGAACAGGAACATCTGCGCCATCGGCGCGATCATCACCCGCGCGCCGTCCTGTTCCACCGTCTCGTCCAGCGGGTTCACGTCGGCCACATAGTCCATCGTGTATTCCATGCCCGCACAGCCGCCCTTCTTGACGCCAATGCGCAGCCCGGCCGACCCTTTGGCCTGCATCAGGCGCGAAATCTGGCGCGCGGCGGCGGGGGTGATGCTGACGGCCTGTTTTCCGGGAATGCCGAACATGGGCGATCTCCTGTTCCTGATCGCAATTTAGGGCGCGAGCGGCGAAAGGACAAGCGGCGGCAGGGCCGCAAGCAGGTGCGCTGTCACCAGGCTGATCGAAATGGCCCAGCCGAACGAGGCCAGCGTGCCGATGATGACGTATTCCGAGACGGCACGGTTCTCGCCGACCGTACCGAAGCGCAGGATGGATTTGGCCGCGATCAGAAAGCCGATCGCCTCGAATTGCCCCGCGATCACCAGCAGGAAGATCAGGCCGCGTTCCAGCAGGCCGATCATCCTGCCGCCGTCCGGCAGGCCGCCGTCCGGCGGTTGCCAGGCAGGCGAGGCCATCAGCATGCCGATGGCAAAGCCGCCCGCGCGGGTGGAAAGCAGGAACCCGGTGACGAGCATCCCGATGTGCAGCAGGCCCGTGGGCCAGGGGGCGGGCAGGGTGGCAAGGTGGCTTGCTGCCCAGAGATGCGGTGTCAGCGCCGCCAGCGCCAGAAGGCTGGCGATATGGGCCGCCTGATCCAGCAGGAAGGCCGCCAGGTCCTTGCGGTTCGATCCGGTCTTGATGAGGTCGATCCCGACATGGACGGCGGCAAGCGCCAGCAGGGCCGGAAATGCCGCAATTCCCAGCAGGGCCAGCGCCGTCGCAAGCACAATCGCCCCGTGCAGCAGCATCACCCCGGTCTGGTTCTTCTGGTCGACCATCCATCGGGTCTGGAACAGGAAATCGGCCAGCACATGCGCAATCAGCAGGGCGCAAAAGGTTTCAATCATTCCGCTTGCCTCGGTCCGGAAAGGCTTTCGGGTTGCTTTTTCGAAAGGAAAGCGAATTCACTTTCGCGGCTCCTCTCCTTCGATCATTCGCAACGCATCGTTGATCGCATCGTACCCGGCGCTGCGCAGCGCCTGCCCTACGGCCTGCCGCGTGACCTGCTGTCGGGCGGCGACGGTCGCCCTGGTTGCGGCACCGGGGGCCAGCATCGGTGTCAGGGCCGCGGCCTGCTTCTGGGTCCATCCCCTGCTCAGGTGGTCGGCAAGGCGAAAGACCGCTTCAAGCGCCCGGTCCTCGCCGGCGACCCGCAGTTCCACCGGGGCCTTCATCGTATCAAGCGCATGTCCGGCGGCAATGTAGGCGGGCCCCGTGGCGCTGTTCAGATCAGGGGTTTCCGGCGGCCCGCCCTCGGCGATGCCCACCGCCATGCGCGTCGCAAGGTCCCTGCCCTGCGCCCGCAAGGCGGCACGCAGGTAAAGCGCGGCGCGCAAGGCAAGGCGGGGGTCGGCAAGGAAGACCTGCCAGCCATCCCCGCGGTTCCGGCTGAACGCCGTTGAAACCGCCGGGCTGTGCCACTGCGAAATCTCTGCCGCCGCCGCTTCCAGAGTCAAGAATGCCTTTGCAAGCCGGGCGTCCGGCAGACTGCTGGATTTCACAAGATCACCATTTATCACTGCGATGGTCTTCGGCATTCCCACCCCCGCAGGATGACAGTGACGAAAACGCCGGGGCTGTGCAATCCCGAAAGCTTTCCCTTGCGTCAGGAAAGCCCTTTTACTTGCGGCGCCGACCGCAGACCCTACATGAAGCCCAGTTCAAGCCGGGCCTCGTCCGACATCATGTCCATGCCCCAGGGCGGATCGAATGTCATCTCGACATTGACCTGCTTGACCCCGGCCAGCGGTTCCACCGCTTCGGCCACCCAACCCGGCATCTCGCCCGCCACGGGGCAGCCCGGGGCGGTCAGGGTCATCAGGATATCCACCTCATTCTCGGCCCCGATCTCGATGGCATAGACCAGACCGAGGTCAAAGATGTTCACCGGAATTTCCGGGTCGAACACGGTGCGGCAGGCGTTCACCACGCTGTCATACAGCGGATGGTCGGTGGTGGACGGGCGGATCAGCGGCGCGCCTTCGATCCGGTCAGGGCTGTGGCTGGTCATCGCGGCCTCGTCGAATGTCTGACCCTTTATATAGGAAATTCCGAACCAGAGGTCCAGTGCGCCGCGCGGCACCGGAAGGCGACCATTCGAACGGTCATTTTCCCTTGCGGCGACGGGCGGGGGTCGGGCGGACCCGGCGTTCGATCGCATCGAACAGCAGGGCCGCGACGTTGCGCCGCGAGGCGGCCTCGATGCCTTCGAAACCCGGAGAAGAGTTCACCTCCAGCACCTTGGGACCCTGAGACGTGCGCAGCAGGTCCACCCCGCACAGGCCCAGCCGGAAGGCGCGGGCGGCGCGGATGGCGGTATCGCGTTCGGTCCGGGTCAGGCGGACCGGTTCGGCACTGCCGCCCTGGTGCAGGTTCGACCGGAATTCGCCGGGGGCCGCACGGCGGCGCATCGCGGCCACCACGCGGCCGTCGATCACCAGACAGCGGATATCCTCGCCCTTCGCCTCGGCCACGAATTCCTGCACCAGAAAGTTCGCCTTGAGCCCGCGAAACGCCGAAATCACCGATTGCGCGGCCGATTTCGTCTCGGCCAGCACCACGCCCTTGCCCTGGCTGCTTTCCAGAAGCTTCACCACCAGCGGCGCGCCACCGACAAGTCCGATCAGGTTGTCGGTATCCTTGGGGCTGGCGGCAAAGGCGGTCGCGGGCATGGCGATGCGGTGGCGTGACAGGATCTGGTGGGCGTGCAGCTTGTCGCGACTGGCGATGATGCCTTCCGGCGGGTTCACCAGATAGGTGCCGCGCTGTTCGAACTGGCGCAGCACCGCCGCGCCATAGGCGGTGACCGACACGCCGATGCGCGGCACGACCGCGTCGTAATGCGGCAGCCGTGCGCCGTCGCAATGCACCTCGGGGGCCAGCGGGTTGATCGCCATGTAGCAGCGCGCCGTATCGATCACCTCGACCACATGGCCGCGCGCCTCGCCCTCTTCGACGATGCGGCGGGTGGAGTGTGCGCCGCCTTCGCGGCTGAGCACGGCGACGCGCAGGGTCCGGGCCGGG
>JAAFHX010000033.1 GCA_013297695.1 Rhodobacterales bacterium
GGGCCACGGAGGATAGGTTGGGCGGAACCCCCTGATCGACCAGAGCCTCGGCTTGGCGCCCCCATTTCCGGGCGTCGTCCCGGCGTGGGGTTCGCCTCGCGCGGGCAGCGGCTGTTCGGTCTGATCCGGACCCGGTAAGCACCGGCGGGAAGCTTGGTGATCAAGGCCCTTTTCGTGACCGCCTTGGGGGCCGTGAATCGTCGAAACGGGGGATGTCCGGGTCGATCAGGGCGTCGTCTGGCGCGGATGCAAACGAAAGCAACGATGCAAGATAAATGACAGAAAATCAATCACATAGGCTATCGGTTGCACCCATGATGGATTGGACGGACCGGCATTGCCGCCTGTTTCACCGTCAGATGACGCGCCGCGCCATGCTGTACACCGAGATGGTGACGGCGGCCGCAGTGATCCACGGGCCGCGCGACCGGCTGTTGGGGTTCTCGCCCGAGGAGCATCCGGTCGCCCTTCAGCTTGGCGGGTCGGACCCGGCCGAACTGGCGCAGGCGGTGCGGATCGCCCGCGACTGGGGCTATGACGAGATCAACCTGAACGTCGGCTGCCCGTCCGACCGGGTGCAGTCGGGCTGTTTCGGCGCGGTGCTGATGGAACGCCCCGGGCTTGTGGCCGATTGCGTGGCGGCGATGATCGGCGAAAGCCCGGTGCCGGTGACGGTGAAATGCCGGATCGGGGTCGATGACCAGGTGCCGGAGCGGGTTCTGCCCGACTTCCTGCACCGGGTTTCGCACGCCGGGGTCGGTCATTTCGTCATCCACGCCCGCAAGGCCTGGCTGCAGGGCCTGTCGCCCAAGGAGAACCGCGAAGTCCCGCCGCTCGACTATCCTCTGGTTCTGGAGATGAAACGGGCCTTTCCCGACCTGACCATCGCGATCAACGGCGGTGTCACCACCCTGGATCAGGCACGCGATCTGCTGGGGCAGGGGGTGGACGGGGTGATGATCGGGCGCGCGGCCTATCACGATCCGGGCGCGGTGCTGATCGGGGCGGATGCGCTGTGGGGCGACAGCTTCGTGCCGGATGCGTTTGATGTGGTTGCCGCGATGCGCCCGCATGTTCAGGCACATCTGGCCGAAGGCGGGCGGTTGCACCAGATCACGCGCCACATGCTGGGGCTGTTTTCGGGCCGTCCGGGGGCGCGGGGCTGGCGGCGCGTCCTGTCGGAGGGCGCGACGAAACCCGGGGCGGGCCTTGCCCTGCTTGACCGCGCGCTGGCGCAGGTGCTGCCTCAGCCAGAGCGTCAGGCAGCCAGCGCCTGACGGCGCAGCACCAGCCGCGCGAGCCCGAAGGACAGCACGCCGCACAACGCGATCGCCGCCAGCATCGGCACGACCGTGCCGTCAAAGAACGGCCCCAGGGCGGCAATCATCGCGCCGCCCGCCAGCATCTGCAGCGTGCCGCCAAGCGACGAGGCAAGGCCCGCATTCTCGCCATGATCGTCCAGCGCCATGACCATGGTCGTGGGAATCACCAGCCCGAGGCAGGCATTGGCCAGAAACAGCCCGCCGATGGTCACCGGCAGGCTTGCCAGTCCCAGCAGCGCCAGCCCCAGCAGGGCCACCGTGCAGGCTGCAAAGCCGGCCGTCGCCGTCAGCACCACACGCGGTGCGCCGAACCGCTGGCCCAGGCCGGCGGCAAGCTGGCTGGCCGCGAAGAACCCTGCCGCATTCACTGCAAAGGCAAGGGAAAACCCTGTGGGCGACAGGCCGAAGGACTGCGTGTAGACGAAGGCCGCCGAGGCGATGAAGACGAAAAAGCTGGCCATGCCGAAGCCGCCGACGAAGGTCAGACCCAGGAACTTGCCATCGGAAAAAAGCGCCTTTGCCCCCGTCCACAGGGCGGCGGCCGCGACCGGGCGGCGCGCCTCGGGCGGCAGCGTTTCGGCAAGGGCAAAGCGCGTCAGGGCCAGGCTGATCAGCGCCGCCAGTGCCAGCACGCCAAAGATCGCCCGCCAGTCCGCCACCGCGATGATCCCCGACCCCGCCAGCGGTGCCAGCATCGGCGAGACCGAGATCACCAGCATGATCGCCGCCATCAGCCGGGTGGCCGCGTGGCCGGTGTACATGTCGCGGATGATCGCACGCGGGATCACCATCACCGCCGCACCGCCCAGGCCCTGCACGAAGCGACCCGCCGTCAGCATTTCCACCGAACTGGCCAGCGTGCAGATCAGCGCGCCCGCCAGAAAGATGCCGACGCCGGCATAGATCGGCAGCTTGCGCCCGGCCTGATCCGCCCAGGGTCCGTAGATCAGTTGCGCCAGGCCGAAGGCGATGAAATAGGCGGTGATCGTGCCCTGCATTGCCTGCACGCTGGCCCCCAGATCGGCCCCGATGGCGGGCATCGCGGGCAGGTACATGTCGATGGCAAAGGGGCCGATGCAGGACAGAAGGCCCAGCACCAGCGCCGGGCGCAAAAGGCTCTCGGACATCACGGGTTCCTTAAAGGGGTTGAACCGTCATCGTAACGCCCGCCGGGACCAAGGACCAGAGGCACCACCGCACACTGGCCCTGCGCGCGGTCAGGTTGTATCACCCTTGGGGCACCCCCTGCGAGAAAGGCCTTGTCGATGACTGTCCCGTTGCCGGCCGCCGCCGCGCCTGCTGACCTTGCACCCCGAGGGTGGGTGCGGCTGGGCGGGGTGCCGGGCGTTGCAGACTGGGCCGCCGCCGCGCTGCCGCTGGCGCGGCAGGCGATTGCCACCAGCCCCGAGCCGTGGCGCTGTGGCGGCACCTGGTTCGTGGGCGTGGATGCGCTGCCGAATGCCGGGGACGGCAGTGTTGCGGGTGTTGCCTTGCCGGCTGCGCTGAGGGCCATGTTGCCGTGGCTGCCGCCGGTCTGGCACCGCGCGCAGGTTTCGACCCTGCGGCCCGGCTATCCCCGGCCCTGGGATGGCGAAAGTGCTGCCGCCTTCGGCTTTCGGCGGAACCGCGATGCGGCGCATGTGGACGGGCTGTTGCCCGAAGGTCCCGACCGACGCCGCCACCTGCGCGAGCCGCATGCCTTCATCCTGGGTCTGCCGCTGACCTCTGCCGATCCCGCCGCCGCGCCTCTGGTCGTGTGGGATGGCAGCCATGAGGTGATCCGGAGCGCCCTGGCAGAGGTGCTGAGCCCGCATCCCCCCCGGAACTGGCCGGACATCGATCTGACCGACGCCTATCAGGCGGCCCGGCGCAGCGTGTTTGCCACCTGCGCGCGTGTCGAGCTTCCCGCGCGCCCGGGCGAGGCGCTGCTGCTTCACCGGCTTGTTCTGCACGGCGTGGCCCCCTGGGCCGAGGGGGCCAAGGCCGGGCCGGAGGGGCGGATGATCGCCTATCTGAGGCCAGAGTTCACCGATATCGCGCAGTGGCTGCGGGCACCGTGACGGCGCAGCGGCCGCTTGCTATCGGTCAAGCCGCCCCGTCCGGCCGCCGCGCCGCTTGGCCAGACGCGGCGCACGGGCAGGCAGGTCGGCCATGATCGCCGCGCGATCTTCATGCGTCAGGCGCGACCATGCGCTGATTTCCTCGATGGTGCGGTAGCAGCCGACGCAAAGCCGTTCCTCGGGATGCACGACACACAGCTTGACGCAGGGGCTTTGCACCTCGTCGCGCTTCCAGATGTCGTCCTTCACGCCCGTGCCTCCCGCGCCAGATAGCCAAGGCGGTCAAGCGCCCCTTGCAGGATATAGCCTGCCGCGACGTGGTCGATCACCTCGGAACGACGCTTGCGCGACGTATCCGCCTCAAGCAGTGCCCTTTCTGCCGCAACCGTGCTCAGTCTTTCATCCCAGAAGCCGATGGGAAGGTCGGTCAGGCGCGACAGGTTGCGGGCAAAGGCGCGGGTGCCTTGCGCGCGCGGCCCCTCGCTGCCGTCCATGTTGCGCGGCAGACCCAGAATCAGGCCGCCGATCCCCCGCGCCGCGACCAGCCGCAAAAGCGCATCGGCATCCTGCGTGAACTTCACCCGTCGGATCGTCTGCAACGGGCTGGCCACCTGCCGCAGCCCGTCCGACACCGCGACGCCGATGGTCTTGTCGCCCAGATCAAGGCCTGCCAGCGCCCGGGCAAGGGGCAGGGCCGCCGCGAAATCCTCGATCCGGTCATGCACGGCCATTCTTGCGCGCCCCTAGTTGCCGGTCAGGCTGGGGGTGGAAACCCCGGCATCCTCGGCCGCCTGACGGATCAGGGCCAGATCGGCAGGCGCGGCGGCAAAGCGGGTCTTCGCCTCGGTCCAGATTTCCAGCGCGCGGGCCGTGTCGCCCAGCACGCCATAGGCCGAGATCAGCCGTGCCCAGTCGGACGCCGGTCCGCCCTGGGTTGCCAGCCGGTCGTTCAGTTGCGCGACCATGCCGCGGATCATGTCCTGCCGCTGTTCCGGCGTCATGTCCTGCGCGGCCTGCATCTGTTCCGCAGACGGGCCGGGGGCCGAGGCATCGGGCGGCAGCGTGTAGTTGATCGCCCCCGCCCGCGCGGCGACGTCGGGCAACTGCGCGCGCAGCGGGGCTGTCCAGGGGTCGGCCGGGCCGGACCGGTCCAGCAGCGGTGCCCACAGCGCAAAAGCGCGGTCGGGCCGGCCGGTCTGCAGGAACATCAGTCCCGCATAATAGGTGGCGGTGCCGTTCTTCGGGTCGATCTGCACGGCCCGTGTCAGTTCCGCCTCTGCCTCGGGCGACACATAGCCACCCGCCGCCAGGATCAGCATCTCGGCCAGCGCGGCATGGTCATCGGCAGTGGCCGAAGCCCCCCTGATCGCAAGAACCCGCGCCTGTGCTGCGCGCGCGGCGGTGAAATTTCCCAGCCCCGCCTCGTTCCGCGCCAGGAGTTCCTGCCCCTGCAGGTCATCGGGCCGGGCTTTGACGGCGGCGCGCAGCTTGTCCATCAGGCCCAGAAAGGCCGGGTCGGGCGCGGCAGCGGCAGGGCGGGGCTGTGCGGCGGCTTCGGCCTCAGCCTCGGCCTGGCCGGGGCGTTCGGCATGGGCCCGGTCTGCCATCGCGATGCGGGCGGCCATCGGCAGGTCGGGATAGCCCGGCGCGCCCAGCCGTTCGGCATAGGTCCAGCCTGCCCCCGCAACCACCAGCACCACGGCGGCTGCCATGGCCAGCGTCGCCCAACCCGGTGCCTCGGCCCCCGGGTTTTCCCCGCGCAGGGCACGGTCCGCCTCCAGCACGCGACGTCCGATCTCGGTGCGCAGCCGGTCCGCCTCGGCAGGGGAAACCAGCCCGCGTGCAAGGTCGCGGTCCACCTCGCGCAACTGGTCGCGGTAAACCCGCAGATCGGCCGCGGCAGCCGGTTCCGCCCCCGCCTGCCCGCGCACCAGCGCCAGCACCAAGAGCGCCAGCACCGCCAGCCCCATGCCGCCCGCCGCAATCCAGAAGATCATCGCCTGCCCCGCTTTGCCGCCCCTTGATGTAGTCGCCTGCGCGTCCACACAAAAGGCCCAATGCGGCGCGGCACGGGTGTCGTCTCTGTCGCAGGCCGATGTCGCAATTCTCTGCATTGTGCCGCTTGCGAAGGGGGTTAAAACATTCCCCTGATCCAGAAGCAGATGCGGCCCGCCCCTTCGGCCCGCGAGGTGAGAGACGCCCATGACACGCTATTCGGTCTTTGCCATCGCGCGCGAGGCGTTGCGCAATCATCAGGGGTGGTCCCGTGCCTGGGCCAGCCCGGAACCGAAAGCCGCCTATGACGCGATCATCATCGGCGCCGGGGGGCATGGTCTGGCGACCGCCTACTACCTTGGCAAGAACCATGGCATCACCAATGTCGCGGTGATCGAAAAGGGCTGGCTCGGCGGCGGCAACACGGGCCGGAACACGACGATCATCCGGTCGAACTACCTGCAGGACCCCTCGGCCGCGCTGTATGAAAAGGCCCGCAGCCTGTACGAAACGCTCAGCCAGGACCTGAACTTCAACGTCATGTTCAGCCCGCGCGGCCTTCTGATGCTGGCCCAGACCCACCACGAGGTGCGCGGCTACATGCGCACGGTCCATGCCAACATGCTGCAGGGTGTTTCGACCGAATGGATCGCGCCTGCCCGCGTCAAGGAACTGGTGCCGATCATCAACATCGACGGGCCGCGCTATCCTGTTCTCGGCGCGCTTTACCAGGCGCGCGGCGGTACGGCGCGGCATGATGCCGTCGCCTGGGGCTATGCGCGGGCCTGTTCCGACATGGGCATGCACATCCTCCAGCAGTGCGAGGTCAAGGGCGTCCGGTCGGAAGCCGGCCGCGTGACGGGGGTGGAGACGACGCGCGGTTTCATCGGCACAAAGAAGCTGGGCATCGTCGTGGCCGGCCATTCCGGCCAGGTCGCCGAGATGGCCGGCTTCCGCCTGCCGATCGAGGCCGTGGCCCTGCAGGCGCTGGTCAGCGAGCCGATCAAGCCCTGCATGGATGTGGTCGTCATGGCCAATACCGTCCACGGCTACATGAGCCAGTCCGACAAGGGCGAGATGGTGATCGGCGGCGGCACCGACGGGTTCAACAACTTCACGCAGCGCGGCAGCTTCCAGCACATTGAGGAAACGCTGCGGGCGCTGGTCGAAACCTTCCCGATGATCTCGCGCCTCAAGATGCTGCGGCAATGGGGCGGGATCGTGGACATGACGGGCGACCGGTCGCCCATCATCTCCAGGACGCCCCTCGGCAACTGCTTCATCAACTGCGGCTGGGGCACCGGCGGGTTCAAGGCGATCCCCGGGTCCGGCTGGGCGATGGCCGAGCTGATGGCAAAGGGCGAACCTGGCCCGCTGGCCGCCGCCTTCGGGATGGAGCGGTTCCGCGAGGGGCGGTTCATCGACGAGTCGGTTGCGGCAGGGGTGGCGCATTGATGCCGGTCGCAGCGCCGCCGTTGCTTTCGCCATTGACCCGGCGCACGGCATCCTTATCTCGGCGGCAGACCCGACCGGAGATCCTCAGATGCATGCCCTGTTTTCCCGCCTTCCCGATACCGCATGGTTCCGCCGCCATCGGGCAAAATTTGCGGGCTTTGCGACCGGCGCTGCGCTGCAACTTCTGCTTGTCGGGATGCTGTCGGCCATTGACGGCGGCGGCCTGTCGGACAGGCCGGTTGTCGAGCCGTCGCCCTACGTCCTTTACTGACCACCCGGATCGTTTTCCCGTCCCGGCTTCCGGTGCGGGCGGTTCGCTGGTTCCGCCGTCGCTTCACGGAACAGATGGGCCGGGGGGGCAGGCGGCCCCCGCGCCCTGTCCCCTGCGCAGGTATCTGTCATGCTGACCCTGGAATGCCCGTACTGTGGCGTGTGGGCCGAGGAAACCGAACTGACGCCAGGCTATGAGGCGCATCTGAAGCGGTCCGGACCCGGATCGCCCGATGATGCCTTCGAAAGCTACATGTTCGCGCGCAAGAACCCCAAGGGCGCGCATTTCGAACGCTGGCGCCACGCCTATGGCTGCGGCAAATGGTTCCTCGCGGCCCGCTGCACGGCAACACTGGAAGTGTTCGGCACCTATCCGGCGCAGGTGTCGGGTCCGACACCCGGGATCATCGCGAAAATCCGGGCCCGCCGTCCGGACTGGGAGCCGTCAGAATGAGCACGCGTCTGGCCAAGGGCGGCCGCCTGATCGACCGCAGCACCGCACAGGGCTTTACCTTCAACGGGCGGCACATGAAGGGCTTTGCGGGCGACACGCTGGCCGCGGCCCTGCTGGCCAATGACCAGATGCTGGTCGGGCGCAGCTTCAAGTATCATCGTCCGCGCGGGGTGGTCGCCTCGGGGCCGGAAGAACCGAACGCGCTGGTCAACCTTGGCACCGCCGCGCGGCTGGAGCCGAACCAGCGCGCCACGGTGACCGAGCTTTTCGACGGGCTGGAGGCGGCCAGCCAGAACCACTGGCCCAGCCTCGATTTCGACGTGGGCGTGCTGAACAACTATGCTGCGCGGATGCTGCCTGCGGGGTTCTACTACAAGACCTTCATCCATCCGCGCCCGTTCTGGAAACATATGTTCGAACCGGTGATCCGCCAGTCGGCGGGCCTTGGCCGCGCACCCAAGGACCGCGACGCCGACCGGTATGAACAGGCCTATGCCCATTGCGACGTGCTGGTGATCGGGGGCGGGATCGCGGGTCTGCAGGCGGCTCTGGTGGCGGGCCGCGCGGGTCGGCGGCTCTGGCTGATCGAACAGGCATCCCATTGGGGGGGGCGAGCGCCGGTCGATGGCCTGTCGATCAATGGCCAGCCGGCGGACGCCTGGGTTGCGGCAACCGTGGCCGAACTGTCAAGCCTGCCCAACGTGACCCTGCGGCTGCGCTGCACCGGGGCGGGGGTCTATGACCATGGCTATGTTCTGGCCGACGAACGGGTGGCCGACCACACGCCCGGCGACGGGCGGCCGAAGCACCGGCTCTGGCGCCTCCGCGCGGGCCGGATCGTCACCGCGACCGGGGCCATCGAGCGGCCGCTGTCCTTCGCGGGCAACGACATTCCCGGCGTGATGCTGGCCGGTGCGGTGCGCGATTTCGTGGTGAACTTCGCCGTCTCGCCCGGCGACCGCACCGTTGTCGTCACCAACAACGACGACGCCTACCGCACGGCCATCGCGCTGAAACAGGCGGGGCTGGACGTGCCGGTGATCGTCGATGCCCGCGCCCGCGCCGACGGCGTGCTGCCGCAGGCGGCCCGCGCGATGGGAATCCGCGTGGAAACCGGCCGCGCCATCGCAAAGGTCAAGGGCGGCAAGCGCGTGACCGGCGTCGCGCTCTGCCTGCAGGCGGGCGAGGGCGCGGTGCAGGAGGAGGTCGCCTGCGACGCCGTCGCCATGTCGGGCGGCTGGTCGCCGGTCGTGCATCTGTGGAGCCATTGCGGCGGCAAGCTGACGTGGGACGACGCGCAGGTCTGCTTCCGCCCCGACCCTGCGCAGCCGCCAATCACCCATGACGGCAGCGCCATGGTGATCGCCGCCGGGGCCGCCAACGGCGTGCTGGACGAGGCGGGCCTTCTGGCCGATGCCACCGCCGCCGGGGCCGCCGCTGCGGGGATCGCCGCGCCCGAAGCGCCGGGGGTCGACAACCCCACCGCGCCCGCGACCGAACCCGTCTGGATCATGCCGCAGGGTGCCCCGGTCGCGCTGCGGTCCAAGATGTGGCTCGACTACCAGAACGACGTGAAGGTCTCGGACGTGCAGCTTGCCGCCCGCGAGGGGTATGAAAGCGTCGAGCATACCAAGCGCTACACCACGCTCGGCATGGCGACGGATCAGGGAAAGCTGAGCAACATCAATGGTCTTGCAGTGCTTTCCCAGGCATTGAACGAAGCCATTCCGCAGGTCGGCACCACGACCTTCCGCCCGCCCTACACGCCTGTGACCCTCGGCGCGCTGGCAGGCGAGGCGCGGGGCGAGATTTTCCAGCCGCTGCGGCGCACGCCGATCCACGGCTGGCACGAGGATCAGGGCGCCTATTTCGAGCCTGTCGGCCTGTGGCGGCGGCCGTATTGCTTCCCGCGCGCGGGTGAAAGCCATGAGAAGGCCGTGCATCGGGAAATCCTGAATGTCCGGCAGAACGTGGGCCTTCTGGATGCCTCGACCCTTGGCAAGATCATCGTCAGGGGGCCGGATGCGGGGCGGTTCCTCGACATGCTTTATACCGGGGTGATGTCCAGCCTGCCGGTGGGCAAGTGCCGCTATGGGCTGATGTGCAACGAGAACGGGTTTCTGATCGACGATGGCGTGGTGGCGCGGATCGACGATCAGACCTTCCTGTGCCACACAACCACCGGCGGGGCCGACCGTATCCACGCCCATATGGAAGACTGGCTGCAATGCGAATGGTGGGACTGGCAGGTGTTCACCGCCAATGTCACCGAGCAATATGCGCAGGTCGCGGTCGTCGGGCCGAAGGCGCGCGCGCTGCTGGAGAAACTGGGCGGCATGGATGTGTCGAAGGAAGCGCTGCCCTTCATGACCTTTGCCGATGGCACGCTTGGCGGTTTTCCGGTCCGGGCCTACCGGATCAGCTTTTCGGGTGAACTCAGCTACGAGATCGCCGTTCCCGCGAGCCACGGGCTGGCCTTCTGGCAGGCCTGCCTTGCCGCCGGGGCCGACCTTGGCCTGATGCCCTATGGCACCGAGGCGCTGCATGTGCTGCGCGCCGAAAAGGGCTTCATCATGATCGGCGACGAGACCGACGGCACGGTGATCCCGCAGGACCTTGGCCTTGGCTGGGCGATCAGCAAGAAGAAGGCCGATTACCTGGGCAAGCGCGGACAGGAACGCAGTTTCCTGACCGACCCCGACCGATGGCGGCTTGTCGGGCTTGAGACGCTGGATGGCTCGGTCATCCCCGACGGGGCCTATGCGGTGGATGCGGGCGTGAACCCGAACGGCCAGCGCAATGTGCAGGGGCGGGTGACCTCGACCTATTTCTCGCCCACCCTCGGGCGCGGCATCGCCATGGGCCTGATCCGGCGCGGACCCGAGCGGATGGGCGAGACGGTGGAGTTTCCGAAGGTCGGCGGCGGGTCGGTGATGGCCCGGATCGTGGACCCGGTGTTCCATGACAAGGACGGGGAAAAGCAGAATGTCTGAACCCGCAAGCGCGTTGGGCCACGCGACGTTTGACGGCTTTGCCAGCATCCGCGAAATCGGCCCCCTGGGGATGATTACTCTGCGCGCCAGACCGGATACACCGGGTCTGGCACAGGCGGTTCACAGGGCGCTTGGGCTGGAGATGCCGGCAGTGCGCCGGATCGTGCGGCAGGGTGACCGCGCGGTTGGCTGGATGGCACCGGATGAATGGCTGCTGATTCTGCCCTATGCGCAGGTCGGCGATACCCTGGACCGGCTGCGCGAGGCGCTTGGCGCGGCGCATCACCTGGCGGTGGATGTGTCGGACGCCCGTGCGGTGTTTCGCATCGAAGGGCCGAAAGCAGCCGAAGTGCTGATGAAGCTGACGCCCGCCGACCTGTCCGCGCTTGCCCCCGGCGAGTTGCGCCGCAGCCGCGCGGCGCAGGTCGCCTGCGCCTTCTGGGCCGACGAGGCAGGCTTTACGCTGGTCTCGTTCCGGTCGGTTGCGGGCTATGTCATGGGCCTTCTGGGCCATTCGGCCCAAGCGGGATCAGCGCTGTTTCCGTCCTGAAAGCTCCACGCGAGGTGTGGTGGCTTCAGGGCATCGGGGTTCACCATCCGCAGACGACAAAGGTCGCCGCAACAGCGGCGACCTTCGGGTGCAAGATGAAAAGGCTCAGTTGGACTTGCGACGGCGCGCAACCCAGCCAAGTGCCGCCAGACCGCCGACCAGCAGCGGCAGCGAGGCCGGAACCGGAACGGGTGCCGGAACGATGTAGTCGTAGTAGATACGCGCCTTGGCCAGCGCGGTCAGCGACATGCCGATCACAGCAAACCCGTTTGACTGCGTGCCGCTCGACTCGCCGTCGGCGTCCAGCTTGATGTCGATCGTGCCGGGACCCGAGAACAGGCCAACGATCGCGGCGTCAATGACATCGCAACCGGCGACGTTGATGACGCAATACACCTTGCCTTTGTTCTTCGTGTCAGAGACCGTGGGATAGGCTTGGTACCCAGGGCCTTGAGAATAGTCGTATTTGCTGATCGGGATCACGGTGACCAGATCATCGGCGCCGAGGGTAGACAGGACTGCAGTCAGCGTGCCCTCCAAACTACCTTCACACAACCCGTTCTGACCGGGGGTTATACAAACGACCGTCGGAGCAGCGTTGACGGTCGCTTCGATCCACACATGGACCGAATTCAGCATGTACCCGAAAACGGTCGGGTCGAACTTGTCGAACTGAACCGTCTTGTTGTAGTCGGTCTGCGCTTCGGGAAACGACACCTCCTGTACCGGTGTCAGCATCACGGTCGCAGCATTCGCGGCACCGGAACCCACGGCGAACGCGGAAAGTGCCATTGCTGCAAGGTATTTTTTCATTTCTCCAACCCTCTCGTTCACGTTCGCAAAAAACAGGTGCCGTTTGGCATGTTCGGCGCATGCCCTGTCGCCCTGTCACAAGGCCCATACACACGCATTCAAAAGGTAGTGAAAACTTGGTTAATCTGTCAAGCCTTGCAGGATTGGTCGCCAGAAGGGACGACCTGGGATTTTTCTTGGTTTCTTAATATCTTCGCCTGATCGAGCATGGCCAGGGGGTGGCAGAAGTATTGAATACTCCATCATCAGGTTGCATTGTTTTCGGGCAGCGGGCGGTGTCGGAGGTGATAGGGAAGGACCCCGCGGCCCATCTGTCATGCAATTGTCATGAAACCTGACTCGCCGGAACAACTTGGGATTGCAACGGGTGTATCGCAAACAACCAAATCGCCCGTGTTGCGGTGGCAAACCCTGCGAGAGGCCCTATGATTTGGGTGGCTGGCGAATCAGTTCCGCGCCACGGCCTACGGTCGGCGGACGAAACGCAGGCAACGGGGCCTTCGCGTGCCATTCCGCCCTTGACCTTGCGACAACCCCGACCCTACTTCAACGGCAGCCAGATTACCCACCGCTTCCCGAAAGGATCAGACCATGGCCTTCACCCTTCCCGATCTGCCCTATGCCCATGACGCGCTGGCGTCGCTTGGCATGTCGAAAGAGACGCTGGAGTACCATCACGACCTGCACCACAAGGCCTATGTCGATAACGGCAACAAGCTGATCGCCGGGACCGAGTGGGAGATGAAGTCGCTCGACGAGATCGTCGTCGGCACCTATCAGCCGGGCGCGGTCGCGCAGAGCGGCATTTTCAACAACGCCAGCCAGCATTGGAACCACACCCTGTTCTGGGAAGTGATGGGGCCGGGCGAGGCCAAGGCGATGCCTGGCGACCTGGAAAAGGCGCTGGTCGAGGCGTTCGGGTCGGTGCAGAAGTTCAAGGACGACTTCGCCGCCGCCGGAGCCGGGCAGTTCGGGTCGGGCTGGGCTTGGCTGGTGCGCGACAAGGACGGCAGCCTGAAGGTGACCAAAACCGAAAACGGCGTGAACCCGCCCTGTTTCGGGCAGACCGCCCTGCTGGGCTGCGATGTGTGGGAACACAGCTATTACATCGACTTCCGCAACCGCCGGCCAGCCTATCTGACCAACTTTCTTGAAAAGCTGGTGAACTGGGAAGCCGTCGCCGCCCGGATGTGATCGCAAGAGCGCGCGGCCTGTCGGGACGCGCGCCAGAAATGGGACCCGGTCGCCAGGGCCTGGTCAGGCTGTCAGATGCTGGCGCAGGACCTGTGCCAGTGTCGGCACATCCGGCACCATCCGGCTGAGGGCGCGGGTCTCCGGCTCGGCAAAGCCTTCGGCGACAACATGGTCCAGAAGCGCCGCAAGCGGCGTCCAGTAGCCGTCGGTGTTCAGGATCAGGATCGGCTTTTCGTGCAGGCCGATCTGTTTCCATGTGAGCACCTCGAAGAATTCGTCCAGCGTTCCCGCCCCCCCGGGCAGAACGACGATGGCGTCCGAATTCATGAACATGACCTTCTTGCGTTCGTGCATGTCCTCGGTGACGATCAGGGTGGTCAGGTCGCGCTTGCCCTGTTCGCGCTGCATCAGATGAATCGGGATGACGCCAAGCGTGGTTGCCCCCGCCGCCTTGGCCGCACGCGCGGTTTCGCCCATCAGGCCCACGTCGCCCGCGCCATAGACCAGGCGCCAGCCTTCGTCGGCGATCATCTGTCCCACGGCGCGTGCGCCCTCGGCATAGGCGCGGTGCGCACCGGGACGTGAGCCGCAGAACACGCAGACGGATCGAAGCTGGGGCATGACGGACAGAATCCCGGAAAAATGTTGCTTTGCGGCTTGATATCGGGGTTTCTAGGGGCAGGACAAGCACGGGTCGCACAAGGCCCGGCACGGGGATGACGCATGGCGGGGTGGAGCAGTCTGGGAACAGGGCTCAAGACGCTCATTCTGGGCGGCGGCGGTCTTGTCGCCGCAGGAGTGGCGGGGGTGATCTGGCAGGGCAGCAAAGCCCCGGTCGCCCAGCCGGTCGAAATCGCGGCCCCGGTGTCGGCCCCGGTGGCCCCGCAGCCGGCCGCACCCCCGGTTGCGGAACAGGCGACCGCCGCGCCACAGGCCAAGGTTCCGGCACCCGCGCCGCCGGAAGCGTCGGCAGCGCAGCCCGCCCCCCCCAGTTTCGATGTGGTGCGCGTGGAGCCCGATGGCGCGACGCTGGTCGCCGGTCGGGCCGAGGCGGGCCTTGATGTGGCGGTGCTGGTTGACGGCGCAGAGGTTGCGCTGTCGGCTGCCAACCCGCAGGGCCGGTTCGTGGTCTTCCTGACCCTTGCCGCCAGCAGCGCACCCCGGGTGATGACGCTGGAACTGCGCCCGGCAGCGGGCCCGGCGGTCAGGTCCACCGATCAGGTCCTGCTGGCCCCGACCCCGGCCCCAGAGGCCGCATCCGATCAGGTTGCCTCTGCCGCCGTTGCGGGGTCCGATGCACCGGGCCTTTCGGCCACGACACCCGATCCGACCGGGCAAGCCACCCCTCTGCCGGGTGCCGAACCATCGGTCGGGGAAGGCACCACATCTCTTGTCGACCGGGTTGCATCTGCAGATTCAACGCCTGCGGCAGACCTGTTGCCTGCCGACGTTGCGGTTGCCCCTGTTGCAGCCGCACCTGAACCGGAAAGCGAACCTGCGGCAAGCCTGCCTGCGCCGGGCCGCCCGATCCTGACAGAACCGGCGCAACCTGCCGTTGCCGCAGGACCGGGTGCTGCCGATGCACCGCCCGTCGCCGAACCCCTGCCTGATCCGGTCGCCACGGCAGCGGCCAGCCAGATCGCGACCAAGACAGCGACCGCCCCCGTGCCGCCGCAAGCGGCCACCGCGCTTCTTTTGTCGGGGGATAGGGTCCGCGTGCTTCAATCCGCGCAGGATGGCGATGCCGCCGCGTCGGATACGGTCAGCATCGACGCCATTTCCTACACGGCGCGGGGCGAAGTTGCGCTGTCGGGCAAAGGGGTGCCGAAGGCATTCGTCCGGCTATACCTGGACAATCGCGCGCTGCTGGAAACCGGCATCGGTGACGACGGCACCTGGGGCGGCACGCTGCCGGCCGTGGCACCGGGGGTCTATGTGCTGCGGGCAGATCAGGTCTCGGCGGCGGGGCAGGTGACATCGCGCTATGAAACGCCGTTCCAGCGCGAGGACCCGCAGGCCCTGTCCGCTGCCGACAGCAGCCCGGTGGCCGCCGCCGCGCCCGGAATGGTCAACATTACCGTGCAGCCGGGCTTTACCCTGTGGCAGATCGCACGCGAGAATTACGGCGACGGAATGCTGTATGTCCGCGTCTATGACGCCAACAAGACCCTGATCCGGGACCCCGACCTGATCTACCCCGGCCAGGTGTTCACGGTTCCGCAGGCTGACTGACTGACTGCCCGGCCCCGGCCCCGGCGCTTCGGCGCGGCGGGCCGGGCAGGGCCCCTCTGGCATTCCGCGCGCCCCGGGCATAGGTAGGCGGTCGAGCAGGGCGGCGCGGGCAAGACGGCAATGGCGATGACAGACCCAACGGACAGGCCGACGAGCGGCTGGCAGACCATCCGCCGGGTCGTGCCCTACCTCTGGCCGGAGGGGCAGACCTGGGTCAAGCGGCGCGTTGTTCTGGCGATGCTGGCGCTGGTCGCGGGCAAGCTCGTGTCGGTCTATACGCCGTTCCTGTACAAGGCGGCGGTGGACGGGCTGTCGGGCCAGCAGCGCGACGATGCCTGGCTTCTGATGTTCGGGGCGGTCGGGCTGACGGTGGCCTATGGCATGGCGCGGCTGATGGCCGTGGGGTTCAACGAATTGCGCGACGCGATCTTCGTGCGGGTCGGGCAGCGCGCGCTGCGGCAACTGGCGCTGGAGACGTTCACCCACATTCACCGCCTGTCGATGCGCTATCACATCACCCGCAAGACCGGGGGCCTGAGCCGGATCATCGAGCGCGGGGTCAAGGGCGTCGATTTCCTGCTGCGCTTCGTGCTGTTTTCCATCGGCCCGCTGATCCTGGAACTGCTGATGGTTTCGGTGATCTTTCTGGTACTGTTCGGCTGGCAGTACATGGTCGCGGTGATCGTGACGATCACGCTTTACGTCATCTTCACCGTGCAGGTCACCGAATGGCGCGTGAAGATCCGGCGCGAGATGAACACGCAGGATACCGACGCGAACCAGAAGGCGATCGACAGCCTGCTGAACTTCGAGACAGTCAAGTATTTCGGGGCCGAGACGCGCGAAGCGCGCCGCTATGACGGCGCGATGCAGCGCTACGAGGTGGCGGCGGTCAAGACCGGCCTGTCGCTGAGCGTGCTGAACGCAGGGCAGGCCTTTCTCATCACCTGCGGGCTGGTCACCGTGATGGTGATGGCCGCGATGGGCGTGCAGGCGGGCAAGCTGACGGTGGGCGACTTCGTCATGGTCAACGCCTACATGATCCAGATCACGCTGCCGCTCGGGTTTCTGGGCACGGTCTACCGCGAGATCAGGCAGGCGCTGGTGGACATGGGCGAGATGTTCGGCCTGCTGGAACAGCCCGCCGAGGTCAAGGACAAGCCCGGCGCGCCCGATCTTGTGGTGAGGGGCGGCGAGGTGCAGTTCGACGACGTGTTCTTTGCCTATGACCCGGCGCGCCCGATCCTGAAGGGGATCACCCTGCGCGTGGGGGCGGGCGAGACGGTGGCGCTGGTCGGCCCGTCGGGGTCGGGCAAGTCCACCGTGGGGCGGCTGTTGTTCCGCTTTTACGACGTGACCGGCGGGGCGATCCGGATCGACGGGCAGGACCTGCGCGACGTGACGCAAGACAGCCTGCACGCCAGGATCGGCGTCGTGCCGCAGGATACCGTGCTGTTCAACGATACTGTCCGCTACAACATCGCCTATGGCAACCCGGATGCGACCGAGGCCGAGGTGGTTGCCGCCGCGCGGGCGGCCAAGATTCACGACTTCATCATGGGGCTGCCCGACGGCTATCAGACCACGGTGGGCGAACGCGGGCTGAAACTGTCGGGCGGCGAAAAGCAGCGCGTGGGCATTGCCCGGACGCTGCTGAAGAACCCGCCGATCCTGCTGTTGGACGAGGCGACCAGCGCGCTGGACACCCAGACCGAACGCGATATCCAGGACAGCCTGAAGGCCATGTCGCAGGGCCGCACCGTCATCACCATTGCGCACCGTCTGTCAACCATCGCGGACGCTGACCGGATCGTGGTGCTGGAAGACGGGAATATCGTGGAAGAAGGGCGGCATGACGATCTTGTGACCCGCAACGGCCGCTATGCCGCGATGTGGGCGCGCCAGTCCACCGAAGAAGAACAGGCGGCGGCGGCCTGACCGTACCCGGTCGGCGGCAGGGGGGGCGTGGGCTTGCGCCCCGTGCAGGGCCAAAGTAAGACGGACCAAAGCAGGCGGAGGCCCGGGTGAGCAATCCCGAAAGTTTCATCGACGAGGTGACCGACGAGGTTCGGCGCGACAAGCTTTTCGCGCTGTTCCGCCGCTATGGCTGGATCGGCATCCTTGCCGTGCTGCTGATCGTGGGCGGTGCAGCCTGGAACGAATGGCAGAAGGCGCAGGCACAGGCCCGGGCCGAGGCTTTCGGCGATGCCGTCCTGGCCGCGCTTGACACGCCCGATGCCGCAGCCCGGCGCAGTGCCCTGTCGGCGGTTTCGGCCAGCGGCGAGCAGACTGCCGTGCTGGGTTTGCTGCTGGCCTCTGATCCGACGCAGGACCGGGCGGCAACGCTTGCGGCGCTTGACGCGGTTGCGGCCGATGCAGCACTACCTGCCAGCTATCGCGATCTTGCCGTGCTGCGCCGTGTCTCGGTCGCCGGGGCGGACATGCCGGTTGCCGACCGCAAGGCAGCGCTTGACCCGCTGGCGCAGGAAGGGCGGCCCTACCGTCCGCTGGCGCTGGAGTTTCTGGCGCTTTTGCAGGTCGAAGGCGGTGATCGTGCCGCCGCAGCGAAAGCCCTGCAGGCGCTGGCCGACGATCCCCGGACCTCGAACTCGCAACGCCAGCGCGTGGGCCAGATGGTCATCGCCCTTGGCGGTGCGCCGGTGGCGCAGTAGCCGATGCAGCCGGGTGGGAAAGCGGTCAGCATGACGCGGAGAAAACCGGGCAGGGTGCTGCTGTCCCTTGCCCTGCTTGCGGTTGCCACGCTGTCCGGTTGTGCCGACAAGGAAGTGATCCTGCCCGGCCCGCGCTTTGACGTGACGGCCCCGCTTGATGCGAGCATGCCGCAGGAGGGCAAGCCCGCGCCGGTTCCCGCCCCGCCCGAACCGAACCGGTCAGTCGCGATCTCGCTGCCCGCGCAGGTGCGCCTTGCCGAGTGGACGCATCGCGGCAGCAACGCGCGCCATCTGGCCCCGCATTCGGCGCTGTCGCCGCAACCGGTGCGGATCTGGAGCGCGCCCATCGGCCAGGGCAATTCGCGCCGCTACCGGATCGCCGCGACACCGGTTGTGGCCGGCGGGCGCATCTTCACGATGGATTCCCAGGCCTCGGTCGCCGCCACGTCTGTCGGCGGCGGTGCGCTCTGGTCCACCGACGTGTCGCCTGCTGCCGATACCAAAGACGACGGGATCGGCGGTGGTCTGGCTTTCGGCGAAGGCAAGCTGTTCGTGACGACCGGCTTCGGCGAATTGCTGGCGCTTGACCCGGTGACCGGTGCCGTGGTCTGGCGCCAGCGGTTCGGCTCGCCCGTGACAGGTGCGCCGACGGTGGATCGCGGCATCGTCTATGTGGTGACGCGCGACAGTTCGGCCTGGGCGGTGAACGCCGCCGACGGGCTGCAACGCTGGCAGTTGACCGGCGCACCCGAAAAGGCGGGCATGACCGTGGCTGCAGGGCCCGCCATGTCCGACCGGCTGGTGATCCTTCCGCTGCCAAGCGGCGAGGTTGTCGGGGCGCTGCGGCAAGGGGGCGTGCAGACCTGGTCCGGCTTTGTCAAGGGCGAGAGGGTGGGCCGCGCCTATACCGAGGTCAGCGGGCTTGGGGCCGATCCGGTCGTCGCAGGCGCAACCACCTATGTCGGAAATCTCAGCGGTCGGACGGTGGCACTTGCCACCGAAACGGGCGAGCGTCTGTGGACTGCCGAAGAAGGTGCCTACAGCATGATCGCCGTGGGGGGCGGTTCGTTGTTTCTGGTGAACGATCAGGCCGATCTGGTGCGCCTGAACGCCGCCACGGGCGAACGCATCTGGTCCGTCCAGATGCCTTACTTCGAAAATCCCAAACCGCGCCGGCAACAGGCGATCTTTGCGCATTTCGGCCCGGTGATGGCCGGGGGGCGGCTGGTTGTCGCCTCGTCCGACGGGCTTCTGCGGTTCTTCAGCCCGACCGACGGCAGCCTTGTCGGCACGGTGGAGCTTCCGGGCGGTGCCGCTTCGGCCCCGGTCGTTGTGGGCGGCGTTCTGTATGTCGTGGCCGGGAACGGGCAACTTCACGCTTTCCGCTAGGGCGCGAAGCGTGTAGGACGACCGGCTTGAACCGCCTTTCGTCCTTCGCCCCCGGAGGGGTGCCTCATGACCTTCACGCTTGCCATTGTCGGCCGACCCAATGTCGGCAAATCCACGCTCTTCAACCGCCTTGTCGGGCGCAAGGTGGCGCTTGTCGATGACCAGCCCGGCGTGACGCGCGACCTGCGCGAGGGAGATGCACGGCTGCACGACCTGCGGTTCACCGCCATCGACACGGCGGGGCTGGAAGAGGTGACCGACGACAGCCTGCAGGGCCGGATGCGGCGGCTGACCGAACGCGCGGTCGACATGGCGGATGTCTGCCTGTTCCTGATCGACGGCCGCGCGGGCGTGACCCCGACCGACGAGGTCTTTGCCGAGATCCTGCGCAAGAAGAACGCGCATGTGATCCTGGGCGTGAACAAGGCCGAGGGTCGCGCGGGCGACGGCGGAGCGATCGAGGCCTGGTCGCTCGGTCTGGGCGATCCGGTGCGGATGTCGGCGGAACATGGCGAGGGGATGGACGACCTTTACCACATCCTGCGCCCCTTCGCCGACAAGTTCGCCGCCCGTGCCGCCGCCGATGCGCCGGTGGTGGATATGGACCTGACGGAAGAGGAAGCCGAGGCCGAACCCGACCCCGACGCCTGGAAGCCGTCCGACAAGCGCCCCCTGCAGATCGCCGTGATCGGCCGCCCGAATGCCGGGAAATCCACCCTCATCAACCGCATCATCGGGCAGGACCGCCTGTTGACGGGGCCTGAGGCGGGGATCACCCGCGATGCGATCTCGGTCCGGGCCGACTGGTCGGGCACCCCGATCCGCATCTTCGACACGGCTGGAATGCGCAAGCGCGGCAAGATCAGCGACAAGCTGGAAAAGCTGTCGGTCGCCGACGGGCTGCGCGCCACCCGCTTTGCCGAGGTGGTGGTGGTGCTGTTGGACGTGGAAACTCCGTTCGAGACGCAGGACCTGCGCATTGCCGACTACGCCGAGACCGAGGGCCGCGCCGTGGTGGTGGCCGTGAACAAGTGGGACCTCGAAGGCGAAAAGCAGGAGAAACTGACCGAACTGCGCGAGATGTTCGAGCGCCTGCTGCCGCAGTTGCGCGGCGCGCCGCTGGTGACCGTGTCGGCAAAGACAGGCCGGGGGCTGGACCGCCTGCATGCCGCGATCCTGAAGATGCACGAGGTCTGGAACCGCCGCATCCCGACCGCGCGGCTGAACTCCTGGCTCGGCGCCATGACCGAGGCGCATCCGCCGCCGGCACCCGGCGGCCGCCGGATCAAGCTGCGCTACATGACGCAGGTCAAGACCCGCCCCCCCGGTTTCGTCGCCATGTGCAGCCACCCGGACCTGCTGCCCGACACCTACCGGCGCTATCTGGTCAACGGCTTGCGCGACCATTTCGACATGCCCGGCAGCCCGATCCGCATCACCATGCGCGGGCAGGGCGACAAGAACCCGTTCAAGGACCCCAAGTTCCACACGCCGAGCCGGCTGCGCAAGCACAAGGAAAAGAACACCGGCGACTGAATCGCACAGGCCCGGTCGAATCAGGCCCCGCCCCCTTCATCTTGGGCCAAATATCCCACGGGGGTCCGGGGGTGTGAAACCCCCGGTCCCGGCCGATCCGGACGATCCCGCCCGCAAGGCCGCCCCGCCGACCAGCAGGATGGCCAGCGCGGCAAAGCCCGAGATCACCGGGTTGTCCGCCCCCTGCCGCGCGATGATCGCCGCCAGCGCCCAGATCACGGTGATCCCGTACTCCGGCGCACGCCGCAGCCGGAACTGCATCGCCAGCGCCAGCGCCAGCACCAGCGTCAGCATCACCAGCGCCGCGCCGGTGTCGGGCATCACCCCGAACCCTGCCAGCAGCACGCCCCATGAGACACCCGTGGCGGCACTCAGCCAGCCCGCATAGATCGCGACCGGTGCCAGCAACAACCAGCGGTCGGGCCGCGCCGGGGCACGCACCAGCGCCACCAGCGCCCCCGCTGCCATCAGCGTGATCAGAACGCTCGCCCAGAACGGGCTGCGCACCGCCACCGCAAGCCAGATCGCACCGATGCCAAGGGACCCCAGCAAAGGCAGACGAACCCGGTCCCAGTTCGCATCCCCGGCCCGTTTCCAAAGCCCGAAGGCTGCATGGGCGAACAGCCACAGGTAGATCAGCCCCCAGATCGAAAAGGCATAGCCCGCAGGCAGAATCGCAGGGTCCGCGATCAGGATGGGGAACTGGGACTTGTCATAGCCCTTGAAGCCTTGGGTAAACACCGGCGAGATGCCGAAGGCGAGCGCCGCCACCAGAACCAGCCCGGCCCGCAGACGCGGCGTCATGCAAGCGTCCCGTCGGCGGCGATCCGCGTCCTGCCGCCCAGATAAGGCTGCAGCACCGCCGGCAGGTCCACCGACCCGTCTTCCTGCTGCCCGTTCTCCAGAACCGCGATCAGCGCACGCCCCACGGCCAGCCCCGAGCCGTTCAGCGTGTGCACGAACTCGGGCTTTCCCCCCGGCGCACGATAGCGCGCATTCATTCGCCGCGCCTGAAAGTCGCCGCAGACCGAGACGGAACTGATCTCGCGGTAAGTGTTCTGCCCGGGCAGCCAGACCTCGAGGTCATGGGTCTTCTGCGCGCCGAAGCCCATGTCGCCGGTGCACAGGACGACCGTGCGATAGGGCAGGCCCAGCTTTTCCAGGATGGCTTGCGCACAGCGGGTCATGCGGTCATGCTCGGCCAGGCTGGTTTCCGGCGTGGTGATGCTGACCATCTCCACCTTCTCGAACTGATGCTGGCGCAACATCCCGGCGGTATCCTTGCCCGAGCTGCCCGCTTCCGACCGGAAGCACTGGGTATGCGCCGTCATCCGGATGGGAAGCTGCCCCTCGTCCAGAATCTCGCCCGCCACCGTGTTGGTCAGGGTGACTTCCGAGGTCGGGATCAGCCACCAGCCGTTGGTGGTCTGATAGCTGTCCTCGGCGAATTTCGGCAACTGGTTGGTGCCGAACATCGCGTCTTCCTTGACCAGCACGGGCGTCCATGTCTCGGTCAGGCCGTGTTCGGTGATGTGGGTATCCAGCATGAACTGCGCCAGCGCCCGGTGCACCCGGATCACTGCGCCCCGCAATACCACGAACCGGCTGCCCGAAAGCTTTGCCGCCATCTGGAAATCCATGCCGGGCTTCACGCCCGTGATGTCGAAATGCTCCTTCGCGGCAAAATCGAACCTGCGCGGGGTGCCCCACCGGAAAATCTCGACATTGCCGGTCTCGTCGGGGCCGTCGGGAACTTCGGCCAGGGGCAGGTTCGGGATGGTCAGCAGAAGGTCGCGCAACCGTGCATCCTCTGCGGCGGCCCCTTCGCTCAGCCGGGCGATCTCGGCCTTCTTTTCGGCGACCAGCGCGCGGAGCCGTTCGAATTCGGCATCATCCCCGCGTGCCTTTGCCGCCCCGACCTCGCGGCTTGCCGCGTTCTGGGCCGCCTGCGCGGTTTCTGCCGCAAGGATGCCTGCGCGCCGCGCCTCGTCGATCGCCAGCACCTCCGCCGACATCCCCGACAGACCCCGCCGGGCCAGCGCGGCGTCGAAGGCAGCGGGGTTGTCACGGATTGCGCGGATATCGTGCATGGGCTCGGACCTTTGGAATGACGTGCTTTCCTATGCCCGATTGCTGCCGACGGGGGAAGGGGTCAGGCCCCTCTGGCGCGTCCCGGGCGGCGCGGGTCCGTAGGGTGCGTGCTTGCACGCACCGCCCCGGCGGGCCACCGGCACGGCGACCGCCACAGGCGGTGTTTCGCGCCCGTGGTGTCAACCGCGTTGCAGCGGGTTGAACGGTCCTGCCGCCCGCCACATATCCGTCGGACCCGTCGCCTTGCCTTCCCCGAGGCCCGGCGATAGGGTGCGCCGCAATCATGACCGGGGGTCCCGGCCACCAGGCCCCGGCTTTCCGGTCTACAGACAAGGACGTTCCATGTTCGTCACGCCCGCCTTTGCCCAAGCGATGGATGCCGGCACCGCCAGCGCCGTCACCAGCTTTGTGCCCCTGATCCTGATCTTCGCGATCATGTATTTCCTGCTGATCCGCCCGCAGCAGAAGAAGCTGAAAGAGCACAAGTCCATGGTCGAGGCGCTGCGGCGCGGCGATCAGGTGCTGACCCAGGGCGGCATCATCGGCAAGGTGACCAAGGTCGGCGATGATGGCGTGCTCGAGGTGGAAATCGCCGAAGGCGTGCGGGTCAAGACGCCGCGCCACACGATCACGCAGGTCATGTCCAAGACCGAACCCGCCGCCTGAACCCGGAAAAGCCTGAATGCAAACCCCGCTGTGGAAGCGCCTGCTGATCTGGGGCATCGTCGCCTTCGGTCTGCTGTATGCGATGCCGAACCTGTTCTTTGCACGGGTCGAAAGCCATAACGACGCGGCCGAGGCCGCAGCCAAGGCAGGCTTCGCCACGCCCGAGCAGGAAGCCGCCATGGCGCTGTGGCCGGACTGGCTGCCGTCGGGCATCGTGAACCTGGGCCTTGACCTGCGCGGCGGGGCGCATCTGCTGGCCGAGGTGCAGGTGGCCGATGTCTACGCCGCCCGGATCGACGGGCTGTGGCCCGATGTGCGCGACAAGCTGCGCGACCTGCGCGACCAGATCGGCAACGTGCGCCGCGTGCCGTCGCCTCCGGGGGAACTGCGGGTGCAGATTTCCACTCCTGCCGGGCTGGAGGCGGCAGTGGCGGCGGTCAAGTCGCTGGCGCAGCCGGTGATCACGCTGACCGGCGTGGGCCAGAACGACCTTGAGGTGACGGTGGTGGACGGCGACATCGTCGTGCAACTGTCCGAGGCCGAACGCGCCGCGACCGATGACCGCACGATCCAGCAGTCGCTGGAAATCGTGCGCCGCCGGATCGACGAGGTCGGCACGCGCGAACCCACGATCCAGCGGCAGGGGGCCGACCGCATCCTGATCCAGGTGCCGGGCATCGGGTCTGCGGCGGAACTCAAGGCGCTGATCGGAACGACGGCGCGGCTGACGTTCAATTCGGTGGTGCAGGTCACCGGCGACGCGAAGGCGCAGCCCGGCAGCGGGAATGTGCTGCTGCCCGCCCAGAACGACAAGAACACCTTCTATATCCTTGAAAAGGCTCCGGTCGTGTCGGGCGAGGATCTGGTGGATGCCCAGCCCGCCTTTGACCAGAACGGCCGCCCGGCGGTGAATTTCCGGTTCAATCCGACCGGCGCACGCAAGTTCGGCGACTATACCGCTGCCAATATCGGGCGACCCTTTGCCATCGTTCTGGATGACGAGGTGATCTCGGCCCCGGTGATCCAGAGCCATATTCCTGGCGGGTCCGGCATCATCACCGGCAACTTCACGGTCGAGGAATCGACCCAACTGGCGGTTCTGCTGCGCGCGGGTGCGCTGCCTGCGGAACTGGTGTTCCTGGAGGAACGCACCGTCGGCCCGGAACTGGGGCAGGACAGCATCGACGCGGGCACCAAGGCGGCGGTGATCGCGATGATCGCGGTCGGGCTGTTCATGTGGGCCAGCTATGGCCTGTTCGGCATCTTTGCAAACATCGCGCTGGTGCTGAACATGGCGCTGATCTTTGCCATCCTGTCGATCATCGGCGGCACGCTGACGCTGCCGGGCATCGGCGGGATCGTGCTGACCATCGGCATGGCGGTGGACGCCAACGTGCTGGTGTTCGAGCGCATCCGGGAAGAGTTGCGCGGCCAGAAGAACCCGATCCGCGCCATCGAGATCGGCTATGAACGCGCCATGTCCGCCATCGTGGACGCCAACCTGACGACCATGATCTCGGCCGGGACGCTGTTCTTCCTGGGGGCCGGGCCGGTGCGCGGCTTTGCCGTGACGCTTGGGATCGGGGTTGTCACATCGGTCTTTACCGCGCTGCTGGTGACGCGGGCGATGATCGAGATCTGGTACGCCTGGCGGCGGCCCAAGACCATCGTGGTATGAGGAGGGCAGCATGGCCTGGCGTCTGAGACTTGCTCCCGAAAAGACCAGCATCGATTTCTTCCGCTGGCAGTGGGTCACCTTTGGCGGGTCGATGGCCCTGATGCTGCTGGCCTTCCTGGCCTGGGGCGTGATGGGGCTGAACTTCGGCATCGACTTCAAGGGCGGCACCACGATCCGCACCGAGTCGGTGACACCCATCGATACCGGCGGCTATCGGTCCGCTTTGGAGGCGCTGCCGCTGGGCGACGTGGCGATCACCGAAGTCTTCGACCCGAGTTTTGCCGCGGACCAGCACGTTGCGATGATCCGCATCTCGGCGCAGGACAAGACGGCAGCGGTCACACCGGAAACGCTGGCCGATGTCGAGGCCGCGCTGAGCGTGATGGACCCCGGCATCAAGTTCACCTCGGTGGAATCCGTCGGCCCCAAGGTGTCGGGTGAACTGGTATGGACCTCGGTCCTGGCGGTGGCGGTGACGAGCCTGGGCATCCTTGCCTATATCTGGTTGCGCTTCGAATGGCAGTTTGCGTTGGGCGGTGTGCTGGCCCTGCTGCATGACGTGTTCATCACGATCGGCATCTTTGCGGTCTTTCAGTTGAAGTTCGATCTGACCATCGTGGCCGCGCTGCTGACGATTCTGGGATATTCGATCAACGACACCGTGGTGGTGTTTGACCGATTGCGCGAAAACCTGCAGAAATACAAGACGATGCCGCTGCGTGACGTGATGAACCTGTCGGTCAACGAAACGCTGAGCCGAACCCTGATGACATCGATCACCACGCTGATCGCGGTGGGCGCCATGCTTGTCTTCGGTGGCGACGTGATCCGGGGGTTCAGTCTGGCGATCTTTCTGGGCGTTCTTCTGGGCACTTATTCGTCGGTCTATGTTGCAAAGAACATCGTGCTGATGATCGGGCTTGACCGCAGCGACAAGCCAAAGGGCGGTGCCTCGGGGCAATACGCCAACATCGACGCCTGACCGGATCAGGGGGGGCTGCAATGCGCCTGACCGAGATCACCTATTCCGAGGCCCGGCCCATCGACAGCTATGGCCCCGGCTTTTTCCGGATCGGCGGCACGGTCTTGCGCGGGCCGGTGCTGATCACGCCCTGGGATGCCGG
>JAAFHX010000034.1 GCA_013297695.1 Rhodobacterales bacterium
CCAGGCGCCAGTTCTCGTATTCGGCGGTGACCCGCAGCGGCATGCCGGGGCGCACAAAGACCCAGTCGATGCGATGGGTGCGGCCCGGGCCGCGCCGGGCGTTGCCTTCGCTGCCCTTCAGCGAGACATAGCGCGGCAGGGGCAGGTTGGTGACGGCCCCCCGCCCGGGGTCGCGCGGCGGCGCGGCTTCGGGCACGGGCGCACCGGCGGGCGGCTCCTCCTCGGCAGGGGGGCGGTGCCGTCGGGCATGGTGTCAAGCGGCGGGCGGTTCGGGGCCGGTTTCGGGCGCACCTGGTCGGTCGGCGCGGTGGTGGCGAAAGCGGCGGGCAGCGGCGCGCCAAGGCCAAGCACCAGCGCGGCCAGCCCCGCCAGCGCAAGCGAGGTCGGGCGGGGGGTCCTCATCTTTCCGTCCGCGCCTGCATCGCCCGATGTCCTGCCCTGCACAGCACGTTCCGACTTGCGGCGGCTGTTCCCGTTCTGCAGGGCTTGTGCCGCGCCCCGCTTGGCGTCACCTTGCCATGCGATGGCCCGATTTGAAAGCGCAGGGAGACGAACGATGCCCACCGGACGCCTGAGTGTTGTCGTGACGCGACGCTTGCCCGAGGTGGTCGAGACCCGGATGAAGGAGCTGTTCGACGTCGACCTGCGCGAAACCGATGTGCCGATGACCCGCGACGAACTGGCTGCGGCGGTGGCGCAGGCGGATGTTCTGGTCCCGACGATCACCGACCGGATCGACGCGGCCCTGCTGGCGCAGGCCGGGCCGCAGTTGAAGCTGATCGCGAATTACGGTGCCGGGGTAGACAACATCGACGTGGGCACAGCGCGGCAGCGCGGCATCCTGGTATCGAACACGCCGGGCGTGCTGACCGACGATACCGCCGACATGACGCTGGCGCTGATCCTGGCCGTGGTGCGGCGCATCCCCGAAGGACTGGCCGAGATGCAGGCGGGCATCTGGAAGGGCTGGTCGCCGATGGCGCATCTGGGCGGGCGGCTGACGGGGCGTCGGCTGGGTGTCCTGGGCATGGGCCGGATCGGGCAGGCCGTGGCCCGCCGCGCCCGCGCCTTCGGCATGCAGATCCACTACCACAACCGCCGCCGCCTGCGCCCCGAGGTCGAGGCCGAGGTTGAGGCAACCTGGTGGGAAAGCCTGGACCAGATGGTCGCGCGGATGGACATCATCAGCGTCAACTGCCCGCACACGCCCAGCACGTTCCACCTGATGAACGCGCGGCGGCTGAAGCTGATGAAGCCGTCGGCGGTGATCGTCAACACCAGCCGCGGGGAAGTGATCGACGAGAACGCGCTGACGCGCGGGCTGCGCGCGGGCGAGATCGCGGGGGCGGGGCTTGACGTGTTTGAACACGGGGCCGAGATCAACCCGCGCCTGCGCGAATTGCCGAACGTGGTCCTGCTGCCGCACATGGGGTCGGCCACGGTCGAAGGGCGGGTGGAGATGGGCGAGAAGGTCATCCTGAACATCAAGACCTTCGCCGACGGCCACCGCCCGCCCGATCAGGTGGTGCCGGGGATGTTGTAGGTGGCCCACGACCGCCCCGGGGCGGGCACGAGAACGGGCAGGGTTTGGGACATTGCCGACGAACTCACGCTGGCGCTTGGTACGAAGGCGGGGCGTGCCGAGGTGGTGGCACGATTTGTTGCAGAGGGAGGCAATGCAGCGACCGGATCGACGCAATATGGCCACTGGTCGAGGTCGGCAGGAAAGCAAACGGGAAGCGTCGAGGCAGAAGCCGCGCCAGTTGAGACGGAAGGTGCTGTCAACGGCGGGCCTACTGGAACGGTTGTGATCGGCGCAATAGACTGGAAGGTTCTGCTGAAGAACGGATTTTCCTACACTTAGGACTGGAAGCGTGGCGGCGACGGCAAGCTGTTGATTGACAGGAGCCCGCCGGATGCTCCCGGCGTGTATGTCTTCGTCGTGAACGATGAAGTCGTCTACATCGGTGTGACCGCCAGAAAGCTTGCAAAACGGATGAACGACTATCGGGTCGGCCACCCAGGGCAGAAGACCAGTTCGCGGATCAAGAAGCGCATCGAAGAGACCCTGACGGTTGGAACCACGGTCAGGGTGCTGTGCGCCGTTCCGGGTGAAAGCACCTGGAACGGTCTTCCGGTCGTGATCGCAGAGGGGCTCGAGGCAGGATTGATCCTTATGTTCAAACCGAAATGGAACATGAGCGGGTTGGGGAAAACGCCCTGGTAAGGCAGCTTTTTCTCGTGAGCGTCGTGAAGTGTTTCCCGTTCGTGTCTGCGCAGAAGGTATCCTGCGCCTCATGCCATCGTTGATCGTTGGTGCCTTCGATCTGGAAGTCTCGGGGCGATCAGGACATTGCTCAGGAAGTCAGGTTGGATTGCCGCTTGCTATGTCCGGGCTAGGTGCTGGGGCGCAGCAGGAGATCGGCATGGGCAGGACATTGGTGGTGGGCGCGTCGGGCGGGATCGGCGGGGCGCTGGTGGCGGCGCTGGTGGCGCGGGGTGAGGCGGTGGTGGGGCTGTCGCGGTCGGGCGACGGGCTGGATGTGACCGACGAGGCTTCGGTGGTGCGGTGTCTGGGGGCGCTGGAGGGGCGGTTCGACCGGGTGATCGTGGCGACAGGTGCGCTGGAAATTGCGGGCGCAGGGCCGGAAAAGGCGCTGCGGGGGCTGGACCCTGCGGCGCTGGCGGCGCAGTTCGCGCTGAACGCGGCGGGGCCGGTGCTGGTGCTGAAGCACGCGCTGCGGCTGATGCCCAAGGATGCGCCCTGCCGGTTTGCCGCGCTTTCGGCGCGGGTGGGGTCGATCGGCGACAACAGCCTGGGCGGCTGGTATTCCTATCGGGCGGCGAAGGCGGCGCTGAACCAGTTGATCCATACGGCGGCCGTCGAGGTGGCGCGGTCGCACCGGCAGGCGGTGGTGGTGTGCCTGCATCCCGGGACGGTGGCGACCAGCTTTGGTGCGGCACAGCGCGGCAGCCATCCGGCGCTAAGCCCGGAGGCGGCGGCGGGGCATCTGCTGTCGGTGCTGGACGGGCTGACCCCCGCCGACAGCGGCGGCTTCTTCGACTGGAAGGGCCAGCGGGTGGCGTGGTGACCCGTCTGGTCCTCGTGCTTGGCGACCAGTTGTCGCCCGACATGGCCGCGCTGCGCGTGGCGGACAGGGCCACCGATGTGGTCGTGATGGCCGAGGTGGCGGGCGAAACGGAATCGGTCGGACACCACCCGCAGAAGATCGCGCTGTTCCTTGCCGCGATGCGCAAGTTCGCACGGGCGCTGGAGCGGGACGGCTGGCGGGTGGCCTATTCCCGACTGGACGATCCGGCAACGGGTCCGTCGGTTGCGTCGGAACTGCTGCGCCGGGCGGCAGAGTTCGGGGCCGGGGCCGTGCTTGCGACGCGGCCCGGCGAATGGCGGGTGATTGCCGATCTGGAGGCGCTGCCGCTGCAGGTGACGCTGCTTGCGGATGACCGGTTCCTGTGCCCGCAGGCCGAATTCGACGCCTGGGCCGAGGGGCGCAAGGCGCTGCGGATGGAATTCTTCTATCGCGAGATGCGCCGCCGGACCGGGTTGATGATGGAGGGCGACCAGCCTGCCGGGGGCCAGTGGAACTATGACCACGACAACCGCAAACCGGCCGCCCCTGACCTGTTCCGCGCGGGCCCGCTGCGGATTGCCCCCGACGCCGTGACCGAACAGGTGCTGGCGCTGGTCGAGGCGCGGTTTCCGCGAAACTTCGGGCAGTTGCGCCCGTTCGGCTGGGCAACCGACCGCGACGGCGCGCTGGCGGTGTTCGAGCATTTCGTGACTCAGCATCTGCCGCGGTTCGGCGAGACGCAGGATGCGATGCTGACAGGTGATCCGGTGCTGAACCACGCCACGATCTCGCCCTATCTGAACCTTGGCCTTCTGGCACCGATGGAGGTTTGCCGGCGGGTCGAGGCGGAATGGCGTGCAGGCCGCGTGCCGATCAACGCGGCCGAGGGGTTCATCCGCCAGATCATCGGCTGGCGAGAGTTCCTGCGCGGGATCTGGGGGCGCGAAGGGCCGGGCTACGCCGGGCGCAACGCGCTTGGGGCGACCCGCGCGCTGCCGCCGATGTACTGGGGGGCCGACACGCGGATGGCCTGCATGGCCCGGGCCGTCGGTCAGACCCGCGACATGGCCTATGCCCATCACATCCAGCGGCTGATGGTGACGGGGAACTTCGCGCTGCTGGCGGGGGTCGACCCGGCGCATGTGCATGACTGGTATCTGTCGGTCTACATCGACGCGCTGGAATGGGTCGAGGCGCCGAACGTGATCGGGATGAGCCAGTTCGCCGATGGGGGGGTGGTGGCCTCGAAGCCCTATGTCAGCTCGGGGGCCTATATCGACCGGATGTCGGACTACTGCGGTGGCTGCACCTATCGCGTGAAGGACCGGACGGGGCCGGATGCCTGCCCGTTCAACCTGCTGTACTGGGATTTCCTGGTGCGCCACCGTGACCGCTTCCGGATGAACCCGCGCATGGGGCAGATGTATGCGACATGGGACCGGATGGCGGCCGGGCACCGCGATACGGTGCTGGCCGGGGCTGCCGGGTTCCTCGCGCGGCTGGAGGCCGGCGAGACGGTGTAGCTGCCGCAAGAAGGGGGGCTGTCTGCCCCCCTCAGCGCCGCCGGCGCTTCACCCCCCGAGGATACTTGCGCCAAGATGAACTGGGGGCCGGGTCACTCGGAGGGTGCGGGTGCGGGTGCGGGTGCGGGTGCGGCGGGCGGGGCGATCAGGCCGCCCTTGTCCCAGGTGCCTGCCGCCTCTTGCCCGGTCGCATAGCGCATGACGCCTTCGCCCTGACGCTTGCCGGCACGGAAGCTGCCTTCATAGACATCGCCGTTCGGGTAGGTGGCGGTTCCGGTGCCGTCGATCTCGCCATTCGCCCAGGTGCCGACATAGCGGAAGCCGTCGGGCATGGTCAGCTCGCCCAGTCCCTGGCGCTGGCCCGCGACGAACTGGCCCTTGTAGACCGTGCCGTCGGCATAGGTGGCGATGCCGGTGCCCTCGCGCTGCCCCGCCGCCCACTGGCCGTCATAGCGCGTTCCGTCGGGGTAGGTCATGCTGCCGGTCCCGTCGATCCGGGCCTTGCGGAAATCGCCCTCGTAGACCAGGCCGCCGGGATAGGTGGCGCGGCCCTTTCCGTCGGGGACGCCCGCCTTCCAGTCGCCGTCATAGGTCGAGCCGTCGGCATAGGTGATCCGCCCCGTGCCGGCCGCCTGATCGGCCACAAAGCTGCCGACATAGACCGCGCCGTCGGGGTAGGTCACGGTCGCCTGCCCCTCGCGCCGCCCCTCGACCCAGTCGCCGTCATAGAGATAGCCGTCGCGGCCCTTGAAGACGCCCTTGCCCTGGGGCCGGTCGGCGGCAAAGCCGCCTTCGTAGCTGTCGCCGTTGGCGTAGCTGACGCGCCCCTGCCCCTCGCGCTGGCCATTGACCAGGCTGCCTTCGTAGACGTCACCGTTCGACTGGGTCAGCTTGCCGGTGCCGTTGATCTGGCCATCGGCCCATTGTCCGACATAGGTCAGCCCGTCCGGCATGATGAGCGTGCCTTCACCGGCGCGCTGGCCCTGAACCAGCGTCCCGTCATAGGTCGCGCCGTCGGGATAGGTGATCCTGCCGCGGCCATCCTTGATGCCGTCAACCCAGGCCCCTTCATAGACATAGCCGTCGGGGCCTTGCATCCGGCCCTGGCCGTCATGCACCCCGTTGCGGAACTGCCCGGTGTAGATCGCGCCGTTGGCATAGCGGGCGGTGCCCGTACCGGTCATCTCGCCGCCCGACCAGTCGCCTTCGTAGGTGCCACCGTCGGGGAAGGTGATCTTGCCGCGGCCTTCGGGTTTTCCGGCCGCAAAACTGCCTTCATAGACCGAGCCATTGGGAAAGCGCGCGACGCCCTGGCCCTGGATCTGGCCCGCAACCCACTGGCCGGTGTATTCATAGCCGTTGGGCAGCCGGTAGGTGCCGGTGCCATCCTGGCGGCCATCCCTGAAGGTGCCTTCATAGACCGATCCATCATCATACTGTTTTGTGACGACCTCGTCCGACTGGGCCTGGGCCGTGCCTGTTGCCACGATGAGGGCAAGTGCCGCCAGTCCCGGGCGCATCGCCCTGCCAATCGCCGATCCGAACACCCGCGCTGCCTCCGCCGACGCATCGCGGGGGGCAAGGCCCCCGCCATGCCACACCTAAACGCCCGCTCCGGGCGTGGCAAGCGTCGCGCCGGTCACTGCCTTTCCCTTGCGCGGCAGTCTGCTAGAACACCGTTCAGGGCCCGCAGCGGGCCGCACTGGAGAGGCCGATGCCGCAGACCTTCCGCCTGACGCTGGCGCAGATGAACCCGGTGGTGGGCGACCTTGCCGGCAATGCCGCGAAGGCGCGTGCCGCATGGGAGGCGGGCCGCGCGGCGGACGCGCAGATGGTGGCGCTGACCGAGATGTTCATCACCGGCTACCAGACGCAGGACCTGATCCTGAAGCCCGCCTTTGCCGAGGCTGCCGAGGCCGCCATTGCCGATCTGGCCGTCGCCTGTGCCGATGGCCCCGCCCTCGGAATCGGCGGGCCGCACCGGGCGGGCGGGCGACTGTACAACGGCTATCACATCCTGCAGGGCGGGCGGGTGCAGACGGTCGTGCTGAAGCATCACCTGCCGAACGACGGGGTGTTCGACGAAAAGCGGGTCTTCACGCTCGCCGAGGTGCATGGCCCCTACCGGATCGGCCCGCTGCGCATCGGCACGCCGATCTGCGAGGACAGTTGGCACCCCGATGTCTGCGAGACCCTGGCCGAGACCGGGGCCGAGATTTTGCTGGTGCCGAACGGGTCGCCCTATCACCGCGGCAAGCTGACCGTCCGGACCAACCTGATGGTCGCCCGCGTGATCGAGACCGGGCTGCCGCTGGTCTATCTGAACATGACGGGCGGGCAGGACGACCAGATGTTCGACGGCGCGTCCTTTGTGCTGAACCCCGGCGGACGGCTGGCGGTGCAGATGCCGCAGTTCGACGACTGCGTGACCCATGTGGATTTCGACGAAACGCCCGAAGGGTGGCGGGCGCGGCCCGGCATCATGGCCGCGATCCCGTCCGGGCACGAGGCGGATTACCGCGCGATGGTGGAAACCCTGCGCGACTATCTTGGCAAGACCGGTTTTCGCAAGGTGCTGCTGGGTCTTTCGGGCGGGATCGACAGCGCGATTGTCGCCGCGATTGCCGCCGATGCCATCGGGCCGGAAAACCTGCGCTGCGTGATGCTGCCATCGGAATTTACCTCGGCCGCCTCGCTGGAGGATGCGGCGGCGGTGGCCGGGGCGCTTGGCTGCCGCCTGGATACGGTGCCGATTTCCGGGCCGCAGGCGGCGGTGGGCACGGCTTTGGGGCCGCTGTTCGACGGCACTGCGCCGGGGATCACGGAAGAGAACATCCAGAGCCGCCTGCGGGGCCTGCTGCTGATGGCGCTGTCGAACAAGTTCGGCGAGATGCTGCTGACCACCGGCAACAAGTCCGAGGTGGCGGTGGGCTACTGCACGATCTATGGCGACATGAACGGCGGCTGGAACCCGATCAAGGACCTGTACAAGACCCGCGTCTTTACGATGTGCCGCTGGCGCAACGACAACCACCGGCCTTGGATGCTGGGCCCGGCGGGCGAGGTCATTCCGCCCCGCGTGATCGACAAGCCGCCAAGCGCCGAACTGCGCCCCGACCAGAAGGACGAGGACAGCCTGCCACCCTATCCGGTGCTGGACGCGATCCTGGAAGGGCTGGTGGACCGCGAGGACAGCGTGGCCGATCTGGTGGCGAAGGGCTTTGACCGGGCCACCGTGAAGCGGGTAGAGCACCTGCTTTATCTAAGCGAATACAAACGGTTCCAGTCGGCTCCCGGTACACGCCTGACGGCGCGGGCGTTCTGGCTTGACCGCCGCTATCCCATCGTGAACCGGTGGCGCGACCGCGTCTGAGCCTGCCCCGGGGTCAGAACGGAATGCCGAGGGCCAGCGCCGCAAGGGCCATGGTGGCCACGGTCACCCAGGCCGCGACAAGGGCGACAAGCCCGGCTGCGAGGCCGGAGGCGACCGAGCAGACGAGCGCGGTGCCGAGGGCGGCAAGGAGGACGATCAGGTTTCCCGCGATGGCGATTGCGGGGTCGCTCAGCCCGCTGGCAACCAGGGGATAGAGGCTGCACACCGCAATCAGCCCCAGAACCGCCCCGCCGGCGGCAGTCAGCCGGGCCGATCCGCGTTCCACCAGCCAGAAGGCTGCGCCCAGTGCGGCGAAGAGCCCCAGCCAGACGAAGGGAACGATGGCCGATACCAGCTCTCCCAGACTGCCGGTGCCGGGCAGGGTGCGGTCGATGCTGCCCGCCCCTCCGGGCAGACCGAAGATCAGGGCCCCGCTGACCAGGGCCGCCAGTCCGGTTGCGGCCAGAACGCTGGCCGCCAGTCCGGCCGGGCCGGACGAGGGCCGGTGCCAGGGTGCTGGTGCCATGGCTCAGAACCTCCACGTCAGGCCAAGCCCCGCGAAGGGCTGGCTCGCCGATCCGCGGTCGGCCACGATGGGGCTGTCGGCGGCGCTGCCGGTGACCAGCGTGTAGCCGGCCAGCAGATCGACCGACCAGGCCTCGCTGATCGCGTAGGAGGCGAAGAGCGACAGGCCCGCCGTCAGCAGCCCGCCCGAGGCGGTGTATTCGGGCAGGCCGGTCGCGGCGGAATCCGCCGGAGTCACGCTGAAATAGGCCGAGGTGTAGTCGCCGTCCGCCCAGGTGGCCGCAACCCCGCCGCCCACCGTCCATTGCCCGAGCGGGCGCACGACGCCCACCGAGGCGTCGAGTGTCGCGCCCTTGTAGGACTGCGTCGCCTGCACCACGGCAATCCGCGCGGTCAGAAGCGCCGGGTCGCCTTGCGCCATCGCCAGCGGCAGGGTCGCCTCGATGAAGCCGCCGATCTGGGGCGTGCCGTTGACCGGCGTGGTCAGCGCCACGACCGGATCCTCAACCTTGCTGCCGTCGTTCCGGCCGCTGTCATAGCGCAGGATCGGGCCATAGGCAAAGATCGCCTCACCCGAGGCGGGCGCGCGAAAGCCGGGGCGGATGTTGATCTCGACCCCCAGCAGGTTGTTCTGGATCGGGATGCGCCCGATGTTGAAGGCGAAAGAGGGCAGCGGAACCGCCACCAGATCGTCCGAGCCGAGGTAGTCCGGGGCCAGCCCCGCCCCAAGGCCGATACGGCCTTGCGTCACGGCAAAGGTTCCGGGTGTCCAGTTCAGGAACCCGAGGTCCTGGGCCGGGGCAGCGCCTGCAAGGCAACAGGAGACCAGCGCCGCGCCAGTGGCGCGACGGCGAATTTTCCAAGTCATTCCAATCTTCTCCGCGTCGTGGCTGCGGATTGACTGTGGCAATCCGCCTTGTCTGGAGTATAGTTTTGTCTCGGGAACAGGATTGCACTATTTCCCTATATTCTCTGGTTTCGAGAGAAATTCATGGCCGGACCTGCCCTTCCCCCCTTTTCGCCCACGCTGATGTCCTGGCAGCGCCAGACGGCGGCGGTTTACGGATTCGCCTCGCGGGCCGGGCGGCGGATGAAGATCGGGCTGGCCGAGGTGGCGGCGCTGGAGCACCTGCAGACCGAAGGGCCGCTGACCCCGGGGCAACTGGGCGAAAGGCTGGCGATGCCCTCGGCCTCGGTCACGGCGCTGATCGACAGGCTGGAGGCCAAGCGCTTTGTCGAGCGCAAGCGCAACCCCGATGACCGTCGCGGCTATTTCGTGGTTCTGAGCCCGGCCTCGGGGGACCGTGCGGCGCTGGACATGCTGCCGATGGCCTTGCAGATCGACGCGATCGCGGCCGGAATGCCCGAAGCCGATCAGGCGGCGGTGACGCGATTTCTGGATGCGGTTTCATCTGCCCTGAGCGCCGGGGCAGTGCCACCCGGCCGGGCACGGCCCGCGCAGCGGCGTTTGAGACCGGTCAGCGAGGTCTGACCTGCGGTCACACCGTGGCCGTTCCGTCGGTGCCGCGCTTGCGGGCCCGGTGGCTTGCCACCTTGTCGCGGTTGCCGCAGGCCGCCATCGAACACCAGCGGCGGCGGTTGTTCTTGCCGTGGTCGTGGAACACAATGGTGCAGGCCGGATTGGCGCAGTGGCGCAGGCGCGACGGGTCGGCCCAGGCCAGATAGCGCGCGAAATCCAGCGCGACGGCGACGGCAAGGGCATCGCCCGACGCCGTTTCGCGGCTGTGCAGGGCAAGGCCCGCAGGGGCATCCGGATCGGGTTCGACGGCCAGTTCGACCTGCACATGCGCAAGCTGCGCATTGATCTGCGCCACCAGCACCTCGGGCAGGGGCCGACCCTGCGCCAGCGCCGCAAAGCCATCACGGAGCACCGCGCGCATCTGGCGCAGGCGGGCAGGTGCCGCGTCGTCCGGCGCTGCCTCGCCTTCTATTCCGGCAAGCGCGGACCAGCGCCGCAAGGCGTCGGCATCCCTGATCAGGTCCCGTGCCTGCCCGCCGATCACCGGCGTGGTGTTCAGAAGGTCGATCCACAAAGCGCCGCCGAGAAAGGGCATCGCTTCGCGGAAATCCGGATGTTCGGCGCGTGCCATGCGGGCATCCTCACACTTTCGGCATTGGTATGTAACCTGTAAAACAACAATTGACCAGTAGCAATGAGGCCGAGTAACCAATAAAAATAATATGAATGGTGTCACGCCTTGCACCCTGAAAGGACTGACCATGTTTCCTGCCCGCCTTGCCCTTGCCGCCCTGCTCGCGGCGCTGTCCACCTCGGCCATGGCCGAAACCGCACATGATGGCCCGTCGCTGAACCTGCCGGTCGACCAGGTCCTGTTCGGCCCGACCGGCATCAAGACCGACGCCGGAGAGTTGATGGCAGGCCCTGCCTACGGCAATCTTGCCGAAGGTCGGCACGGCACCTTCATCCGCATGCCCGCAGGCTTTGTCAGCCCGGTGCACACCCATACCGAGGATTATCTGGGCATCGTGATCGAAGGAACCGGCGCGAACGGTCTGCCAGGCTCTGCCGATGTGGCATTGCGCCCGGGGTCCTACTGGTTCCAGCGCGGCGAGGAAGCGCATGTGACCAAGTGCCTGTCAGCCCAAGGCTGCCTGTTCTTCATCTATCAGCCGGGCAAGTTCGACTACGTTGCGGTCAACTGACCGGCGCGTCTTGTCGCGGCACGCGCGCGGCCCTTAGACTGCTGCCGAAGTGCGGCTTGCCGCGCCGCGCGACGGCGGCAGGCCGGCCCGGCGAACCTGGAGAAACCGGCGTGCGGAACCTGATCCGGCCCTTGCAGCGGGCGCTGCTGAGCGTGGCCCTTGCCGTTCTGATGGGGCTGGCCCCCGGAAACCATGGGGTGATGGCGCAGGAGACGGATGCACCGGCGCGCGTCCTGAAGATCGGGACCAAATCGGCCCCTCCCTTTGCCATGAAGGCATCGGATGGCACCTGGGAGGGGATCAGCATCGATCTGCTGGCACTCCTCGCGGCCCGGCTGGGAGTGACCTATACCTTGCAGGAAACCACGCTGGCCGGGATGATCGACGACGTGGCAGACGGCCGGCTTGACGCGTCGGTGGCGGCCATGACGATGACTGGGGCGCGCGAGGAAGTCATCGACTTTTCCTATTCCTACTATCGCTCGGGTCTGGGGGTTGCGGTGGCGGAACGCCACATGACCGGGATTTCGGCGATCTGGACCGCACTGACCTCGCGCGATTTTCTGGGCGTGGTCGGCGTGCTGGCGGCGCTGCTCTTTTCGGTCGGGGCGCTGGTCTGGCTGCTGGAACACCGGCACAATTCGGGCCAGTTCGAACGCGACCCGGCACGCGGCCTGTTCAGCGGGTTCTGGTGGGCCGCCGTCACGATGACCACGACCGGCTATGGCGACAAGGCCCCGGCCACGGTCGCGGGGCGGGTGCTTGCAATCCTGTGGATGTTTTCGGCCTTGATCCTGACGGCGGGGTTTACGGCGCAACTTGCCGCGACCCTGACCGCCGGGGCCATCCGCAGCCCGATCACCCAGCCGACCGATCTGACCCGGGTGCGGGTCGGCAATGTGGCCGATGCAGCGTCAACCGAGATTCTGGCAAGCTATGGGGTGCGGCCGCGCGCCTACCCGGACGTGCCCGCAGGTCTTGCGGCCGTGGCACGCGGCGAGATTGACGCGTTCGTGCATGACGAGCCGATCCTTGTCTGGGAGATTGCCGCCGTTCCTGGCGTGGTCATGGCCCCGGTGCGGTTTGCGCCGCAGGACTATGCCATCGTGCTGCCCCCGGACTCGCCGGAACGCGAGGCGGTGAACCGGGCGTTGCTGGAGGTTCTGGCCTCGGATGACTGGACGGCGATCCAGCGGCGCTATCTGGGCGAGCCGCGCTAGGGGGCCGGGGGGGGGGACGGCGTCATGAAGCCGTTTCCGGCACGGGGTAGGCAAGGCACATGCACACGTGACGGAGCACGACCATGCGCCCTGCCGCCCTTGCCCCTGCCTTTGCCCTTGCGATCTGTGCCGCCTTGCCTGCAGCCGCCGAAACCACCCTACGGGTGATGAGTTTCAACATCTGGGGCGGCGGCGGCAACGAGGGCAAGGGGGTAGAGGAAACGGTTGCGGCGATCCGGGCTGCGGGCGCTGACATCGTCGGCCTGCAGGAAACGCGGCTGGAGCCCGATCCCTGCACGGCCACCGACTGTGCCGCCACCGGCGACAGCGTGGCCCCGGCGATTGCCAGGGCTCTGGGCTGGTACCACCATGACCAGACACAGCAGAACGTGGCGCTCTGGGCCAATGCCGTGATCTCGCGCTATCCGATCGGTCCGGCCAGCCCGAACGACCTTGGTGTGCCGATCGATGTGGAGGGAAGGACTGTCTGGCTGTTCAACATCCACCACGACGACGAACCCTATCAGCCCTATCAGCTCCTCGGGATCGAATATGGCCCCGCACCCTTCATCGCCACCGAAGCCGAGGCGGTGGACTGGGCGACCCGCACGCGCGGGCCGGCGATGGACCTTCTGTCGTCGGACCTGACGGCGGCCGAAGGGGCGGCGGCGGTGTTCGTGACCGGCGATTTCAACGAGCCGTCGGGGCTGGACTGGACCGGGGCTGCCGTGGCGGCGGGCCTGCATCCCGTCCGGGTGGACTGGCCGACCACAGGGCGGCTGATGGCAGACGGGTTCACCGATGCCTACCGCGCCGTATACCCCGATCCGGTGGCGAAACCCGCCTTTACCTGGACGCCGCGCAACGACGAGTCGGCAACCGACGATCACCCGGACCGGATCGACTTTGTCTTTGCCCGGGGGCCGGGGCTGCGCGTCACCGCCGCTGCCATCGTGGGCGAGGATGGACCGCGCAGTGACATCGTGGTGATGCCGTGGCCATCGGACCACAGGGCGGTCGTGGCGGAAGTGCGATTCTGAGGCGGCGGTTTCGGAAGACTGCGGCCGATCAGACCGTGGACAGGGTGCACTCCGGCAGCAAACGCTGCACGTCGTCCGGGCGACAGAGTTCGGTGGCCGGGGTGGTGACGGCGGCAGCCGCAGCGGCGACACCCTGGACCAGTGCCGCGCCGGGGTCTTCGCCCCGCGCCATGGCAAGCACAAAGCCACCGACAAAGCTGTCGCCCGCGCCGACCTTTGACACCACTGTGACCTTGGGTGCGCGGGCGTGCAGCCGACGCCCCGCCTCGGCCAGCACGGACCCGTCCGCGCCGCGCGCGATGATGATCTGCCGCGCAACGCCGCGCCGCACGAGGCTTTCGGCGAAATCGGCCGTATCGGACCTGCTGTCGAGCGGGCGGCCCGCCAGAGCCTCGGCCTCTTCGCCGTCCATCCGCAAAAGCTGAAGGTCGGGGATCGGTTGTTCGACCGCCTGGGTCAGCGCCTTGCCCGAAGTGTCAAGCACGACGCGCATTCCCGCCATGGCCTGTGCCAGTTGCGCCGGAAAATCGACCGGCACGCCCGGCGGCTGGCTGCCCGAGATCACCGCATAGCCGCCCGGCTTACCCGCCGCACGCAGCAGATAGAACACGCGGGCGCGGTCTTCCTCGCCCCAGACCGGGCCGGGCAGCATGAAGCGGAACTGGCGGCCCGAGACATCCTCGGTCACGGTCAGGCTGGTGCGCGTCTCGCCCGGGCCGGTGATGCCAAGGAAACTGACGCCGCTCTTGCGCAAGAGGTCGGCCAGCCGGTCGCCGGTCAGCCCGCCAAGCGCCACCAGCGCAAGCGTCTCGCCGCCAAGCGCATGGATCGCGCGGCTGACGTTGATGCCGCCGCCACCGGGGTCAAGCTGGGGGTCGGTGCAGCGCAGCTTTTCGTCGGACACCATGCAGGGCACGGTCGTCGCCATGTCGAGCGCGGGGTTCAGGGTCAGGGTCAGGATCGGGGTCATGGGCAACCTTGTCTGCCGGCACGATACCCCGCGACCCTGCCAGAGCGCGCGGCGGATCACAATGCGGTCCACAATCGCGCGGCGCCGCCACGCCGGGCTGTGCGGCTGCGCACAGAGGGTCCTCTGCCACGCGGAATGGCCCCTGCCGTGCGGCTGCAATACGTCTGTAGATGTGCATCTATGGAGGGTCCCATGACCGTTAAGCTTGCCATCCTGTTCTATTCGACCTACGGCACCAACCATGCCATGGCCGAAATCGCCGCCGAGGCCGCCCGTGCGGCGGGGGCCGAGGTAAAGGTGCTGCGCATCGCCGAAACCGCCCCGGAAGCGGTGGTGAACAGCCAGGACGCCTGGAAGGCGCAGGTCGAGAAATCGGCGCATATTCCGGCGGCCACACCGGCCGACATGGAATGGGCGGATGCCTACCTGTTTTCGACCCCGACCCGGTTCGGTGGCGCTCCGAGCCAGGTGCGCGCCTTTATCGACACGCTCGGCGGGCAGTGGTTCACCGGCAAGCTGTCGAACAAGGCGATCAGCGCCATGTCTTCGGCGCAGAACGCGCATGGCGGCCAGGAGGCGACGATCCTGAGCCTTTACACCACCTTCTGCCACTGGGGATCGGTCATCGTGCCGCCGGGCTATACCGATGCCTCGATCTTTGCGGCAGGCGGCAACCCCTATGGCTACAGCCACACCCAGGGCCAGCCGCTGGACGACAAGGCGCAGGCGGCCATCGCGCATCAGGCAACGCGGCTGGTGACGATGGCGGCGAAGCTTTCGGCCTGATCGCGCCGCGATTTTTCTGCGAAAAATCAGAAGCGGGGGCAGGTCATCCTGCCCCAGCTTCAGCCTGTCGGTGCAGGTGCCGAAGGCTCAGCCGGCCTGCATCATCATCTGATAGGTCATCGGCACATAGCGAAAGCCGTTGCCTGCGACCTCGACGAAGCCGACAGCCGGGAAAGGCATGTGATAGCCGATGAACGGAATCCGATCCGCCGCGATCATGCCCAGCACCGCGCGGCGGGTGGCGGTGGCAGCGGGCCTGTCCATGTCGAAGCGCACTTCCCAGTCGGGATTGGCCAGCGACCAGACATAGTGATTCGCCGTATCGGCGATCAACATCACGCGCTGGCCGTTGCTTTCCACCATGTAGCCCATGTGGCCCGGACTGTGGCCGAAGGCGGCGATGGCCGTGATCCCGGAAGCGACGCTGCCCGAGTCATCCAGGAAGGTGAAGCGGTCGTTCAGTGGCCTGACATTGGCATCGAAACCTTCGTTTGCCGCGCCTGACCAGTAGTTGTGTTCCACGGCGCCTGTCACATAGCGGGCGTTGGCAAAGGTGGGGGTGCCGTTGGTCATCATCCCGCCGATATGGTCGCCATGCATGTGCGTGAGGACAACCACGTCGATCTGGTCGGCGGTGTAGCCTGCCGCCGTCAGCGCGGCGAGCGTTCCTTCGGCGGAAAGGCCGGTGTCGAACAAGACAAGTTCGGTGCCGGTGTTCACCACGACCGGGGTGAAGAAGTTCTGCGACCGGTCGGCAGGGAGGAAGGCGGCCGCCGAGGCGGCGGCGAATTCCTCGGGTGTCACGTTCAGACCGAAGGTTTCCTGCGGCTTGTCGCTGGTGCGCGTTCCGGCAAGCAGGGTGGTGAGCTCGAACCCGCCAAGCGCAAAGCGGTTGAACGGCGTCGGTCCGGTTCCCACCATTCCGGCAGCGGCCCGGGCGGGGCTGGCAAGGCTCAGCGGTGCGAGGGCCGCCGCAAGAGGCAGGGCAGCGCCGGCAAACAGGGCCTGACGACGCGACAGGTCGAGAGCACGCATGGTGTGTCCTTTCGGCTTGATCACCTCACAAATTAAACCGATGCACCCGGGCTTCCAGTCACGGAACCGTCAGACCCTGTGCATCTGCGCAGCGGCCCTGTGCAGCTATTCCCACCAAGGGTCGATGGCCGCGATGTCCTCATCAGACCAGCCAAAGTGGTGCGCGACCTCGTGCACCAGGACATGGGTCACCAGTTCTGCCAGGGTGACGTTGCCACGCTCGGCCCATTCGTCAAGGATCGGGCGGCGGAACAGCCAGATGACGTCGGGGTAGGTGGGCAGGTCCGCCACCGATTTCTCGGTCAGCGGGATGCCGTCGTACAGCCCGGTCAGTTCGAACGGGTCGTGCAGGTCCAGCGCCTCGATGACGTCGTCGGGGGCGAAATCCTCGATCCGCAGGACGATCTGTGCGGCGGCGCTTTGGTACGGGGCCGGCAGGGCCCGAACCGCGTCGTGGGCCAGTGCCTCGATCAGGGCGAGGTCGGGGGCGAGAAGGTCGGGCGTGGCGCGGGTCATGCCCGTGTCATAAACCCCGGGACAGACAAGCGGAAGGCCCCGGCACAAGACGCCGGGTGGGCAGTGCGTGCAAGCACGCACCCTACTTGCGCCCGTAAGGTGCGTGCTTGCACGCACCGCCCGCCGTTGGCCCTGCGCCCTGTCCAACTGGACAATCGAAGGCGGGTGTGACAGGCAAGGGCGCTTGCAGCAAAGGTCCGTCCTCATGACCACCACCACCCGTTTCGCCCCGTCGCCCACCGGCTATATCCATGTCGGCAACCTGCGCACCGCGCTGATGAACTGGCTGATTGCACGCAAGGCGGGCGGCACGTTCATCCTGCGTCTGGACGACACGGATCAGGAGCGCAGCAAGCAGGAATACGCGGACGGGATCATGGAAGACCTGACCTGGCTGGGCCTGACCTGGGACCGGATCGAGAAGCAGTCGCTGCGGTTCGACCGCTATCGCGAGGCGGCAGACGGGTTGCGCGCGGCAGGCCGGTTCTACGAGTGTTTCGAGACACCGGTGGAACTGGACCTCAAGCGCAAGAAGCTTCTGAACATGCACCGCCCGCCGGTCTATGACCGCGCCTCGCTGCGGCTGGATGAGGCAGGCCGTGCCGCGATGCGGGCGGAAGGGCGCGAGGGATACTGGCGGTTCCTGCTGGATCAGGAACGGATCGAGTGGGAAGACGGCATCCTCGGGCCGATCTCGATCGACGCGGCCTCGGTGTCGGACCCGGTTCTGATCCGGGCCGACGGGCAGATCCTGTACACCTTTGCCAGTTCTGTCGATGACATCGACATGGGCGTGACTGCAATTGTGCGTGGCGCGGACCATGTGACCAACACCGCGACGCAGATCCAGATCATGCAGGCGATGGGCGGCACGCCGCCGGCCTTTGCGCATCACAGCCTGCTGACCGGGCCGCAGGGCGAGGCGCTGTCAAAGCGGCTGGGCACGCTGAGCCTGCGCGACCTGCGCGCGCAGGGGGTGGAGCCGATGGCGCTTCTGTCGCTGATGGCCCGGCTGGGATCATCGAAACCGGTGGAGCTCGCAGGGTCGGTGGAGGAGTTGATCGAAGGGTTCGATCTGGGCTCGTTCGGTGCGGCACCGACCAAGTTCGACGCCGAGGACCTGTTCCCGCTGACCCGCGCCCATGTGCAGGCGCTGCCGCTGGACCACGTCGCCGCGCGCCTCCGCGATCTGGGCGTGCCGCACGATCTGGCCCCCGCGTTCTGGGCCGTGGCCAAGGGGAACATCACCGTGCTGGGCGATCTGGACGGATGGTGGAGACTGTTCCGTGACGGCGCCGAACCGCTGGTCGATCCGGAGGATGCCGAATTCGTGGCGCAGGCGCTGGCGCTCTTGCCGCCCCGGCCCTGGACCACGGCGACCTGGGGGCAATGGACCGAGGCGGTCAAGGCTGCGACCGGGCGCAAGGGTAAGGGCCTGTTCCGCCCGCTGCGCCGCGCCCTGACCGGGCTGGAGGCCGGCCCTGAAATGGCCGACGTGATGCCTCTTCTGCAGCAGACGCCGCGTCTGTAGGGGCCGAGAAATTCGGGGGCAGGCGTTACCGCCTGCCCCCGTGCTGTCGTGAAACAACTTCGTTCCGAAAACGGTTTCGTGATGAAATCTCAGGCGGGACGGCGGCGCAGGCGCAGGGCGCCAAGGCCCGTTACCGCCATGGCCAGCAGCCCGAAGGCCGCAGGCACCGGCACCGGGGCCACTTCGATGAAGGGCCGCAGCGTAGCATCTGCGGAGGCCGACGAGGCATAGAGCGAGGCGACATAGCGGTCGCGCGCGCCGGGAACCGCGAAATCCACGACATCGCGCTGCGATATCTGGACGCCGAAGTTCGACGACGGATCGGCCAGCCACAGCTTCACCAGGTCGGTGACGTCAAAGGTGACCCATTTGCCGACCCCGGTCTGCACCACCGAAGCGGTCGGATGTGCCGCGACGGCGGGCCGGCTGTCCCATGTCACCTTCTGTTCGTCCCAGTCCTCGGTCACCTGCCGAAGGTCGGTCGTCACCGGCAGGCTGGCGGTCGGGTTCTCGAACGCGCGCAGCGCGTTCAGCGAAAACAGGTTGATCGTTGCGGATTTCACTTTCGACGCCATCAGCGCGATACCGGCCAGATCGAACTTGAGTAGGGATCGCGTGCCATGTTCCCGCAGCGGCCCGTTCGCGGTCAGGCTGAACGGATCGGTTTCGGCGGATCCCAGAAAGTTGCCGAAGGGAACCGGAGGCGGCAGGATCGCATTCAGCGTATCGCTGTCGAGGTTGGTGCTGCGGGGTGGGGTGGGAATGCCGAAGACGCCCGGCACGTCGAATTCATACAGCAGCACGTCGCTGCTGGCAGCCTCGTTCGGCTGAAGGCGGGTTGTTGCGGCCGGGGCGGAGAGCGCCGACAGGCACAGGGTCGAGGCTGCCACCACAGGAACAAGCAGGCGAAGGGTCCGTCGCGTCATGGGGATTTCCTTTGTTGATCTGCGCCATGGCGGGAAAGGCACCGTGCCCTCGTCACGCGCCCCAAAGCTACGGAAGCTTGGTTTCGAAAGTTTCACCGGTGGTGCAAGAATCCTGGAAGGCGGTTAACGACCGGTCACCGCTTGCCAGCGCAAGGCACAGCGCCTATCGCCTGCGGGGGCATGCACGGCAGCGGCAGGCGGGGCAGCGGCAGGCGGGGCGGGGACGGGATGGCACAGGCAGGCTCACCGGCACGGTTTCTGGAGGGAAACCTGTTTCGGCATGTAAGCGTCATGTCGCTGACCACCTCGGTCGGGCTGATGGCGGTGTTCGCCGTCGATTTCATCAACATGATCTTCATCGCCATGCTGGGACGGGCCGAACTGGCTGCCGCCATAGGCTACGCCGGGGCGATCCTGTTCTTTACCACCTCGTTCGGCATCGGCATGGGCATCGGGGTCGGTGCGCTGACGGCACGGGCCCTTGGGGCGCGGGACGGGGCGGGGGCCAGAACGCGGGCGACGAACGGGCTGATCCTGGGCACCGGGTTCGGGGCGGTCTTTGCCGCAGCGGTCTGGCTGATGCTGTCGCCGCTGGTGACCCTTCTGGGGGCGACAGGGGAAACGCATGATCTGGCCGTGCATTACCTGCAGATCGTGACGCCCTCGCAGCCGCTGCTGATGGTCGGCATGATTGGCTCGGCGATCCTGCGCAGCCATGGCGACGCGCGCCGGGCGATGATGGCGACGGTCCTTGGCGGGCTGGCCAATGCGGTGCTGGACCCGATCCTGATCTTCGGTTTCGGGCTGGAACTGACCGGGGCCGCGCTTGCCAGCGTTGTCTCGCGCATGGTGATCTGCGGGGCCGCGCTGTGGCCGATCCTGCGCCATCACGGCGGGTTCGACAGCCCGAGCGCACCGTCTGTGATGGCTGACCTGCGACCGGTGTTCGGCATCGCCCTTCCGGCGATCCTGACGCAGGTGGCAGCCCCGGTCGGCATGGCCTTTGTCACCCGTGCCATGGCCGGGTTTGGCGAGGCGGCGGTGGCTGGCATGGCGGTGACGGGGCGGCTGACGCCGGTGGCCTTCGGCGTGATCTTTGCACTTTCGGGGGCCGTGGGGCCGATCATCGGTCAGAATGCCGGCGCAGGGCGCATGGACCGGGTGCGCCGTGCCTTCGGCGACGGGCTGATCTTTACCGGCATCGTGACGCTGGTGGTCTCGGCGATCCTGTTTGCCCTGCGCGGGCCGATTGCCGGACTGTTCCAGGCAACAGACGTGACGCGTGAGCTGATCTTCCTGTTCTGCGGGCCGCTGTCGCTGCTGTTCTTCTTCAACGGCGTGATCTTTGTGTCGAACGCCGCCTGCAACAATCTGGGACGGCCGTTCCTGTCCACGCTGGTGAACTGGGGGCGGCATACGGTCGGCACGATTCCCTTCGTGATGGGATTCGGCATGATCTGGGGGGCACCGGGCGTGATGGTGGGGCAGGCGGTGGGCGGCGTGATCTTCGGGGGGCTCGCCTGGGGGCTGGCCTTGCGGGTGATTGCCCGCCCGGCGCTGAAAAATGCACCGGCGGTGCACGGTCCTGCCCCCCTGCATGGTGCGGCCCCCTGAGTCGTCGGTGATGTGTCGCGGCCCTTTCGGCGGGGCTAGCCAAGTCCGACGGGATCGGGAACACTGCAGCCAGAGAGGCGGATGGGAGGGTTGCGTATGGCGGATGCACAGGCAAGCGCGCTGAAACGGCTGCCCCTGCACGCCCTGCATGAGTCGCTCGGTGCGCGCATGGTGCCTTTCGCCGGATACGAGATGCCGGTGCAATACCCGGCGGGAGTGATGGCAGAGCATCTGCACACCCGCGCCCAGGCCGGACTGTTCGATGTCAGCCATATGGGGCAGGTCCTGCTGCGTCCCGGGGCGGGGATGGGGTCGCTTGCCCTGGCGCTTGAGACCCTGGTGCCCGTGGATGTGCTGGGGCTGGCGCCGGGGCGGCAGCGCTACGCGATGTTCACGGATGACGGTGGCGGCATCCTTGACGACCTGATGTTCGCCAACCGGGGGGATCATCTGTTCGTCGTGGTCAATGCCGCCTGCAAGGCCGCCGATCTGCACCACCTGCGGGCGAATCTGACCAGTGCCGAGGTGACCGAGGTCACAGACCGCGTGCTTCTGGCGCTGCAGGGCCCTGCCGCCGAAGCGGCGCTGGTGCACCTGGTGCCGGGGGCGGCGGCGATGCGCTTCATGGACGTGGCCGTGATGGACTGGCAGGGTGCCGAAGTCTGGCTGTCGCGCTCCGGCTATACCGGCGAGGACGGGTTCGAGATTTCGGTGCCCGACAGCGCCGCCCGGACCTTTGCCGAGGCTTTGCTTGCCACGCCGCAGGTGGCGCCCATCGGCCTTGGCGCACGCGACAGCCTGCGGCTGGAGGCGGGCATGCCGCTTTATGGCCACGACATCGACACCACGACCTCGCCGGTCGAGGCGGGGCTGGCCTGGGCGATCCAGAAGGCGCGGCGCGCGGGCGGGGCGCGGGCGGGCGGATTTCCCGGTGCGGATCGCATCCTGCGTGAACTGGCCGAAGGGCCGTCACGCGTCCGCGTCGGCCTGCAGCCCGAAGGTCGTGCGCCGATGCGTGAGGGCACCGCGCTGTTCGAAGGGGATGTGGCGGCAGGCCGGGTCACTTCGGGCGGCTTCGGTCCCAGCCTTTCGGCCCCGATTGCCATGGGATATGTTCCTTCGCGCCTTGCCGAACCGGGCACCGCGCTGACCGGCGAAGTGCGCGGAAAGCGTCTGCCTTTGACCGTATCTGCCCTGCCGTTTCGAGCTTCCACCTACAAACGCTGAGGACCCTGTGATGAAGTACACCGAGGAACACGAATGGCTGCGCGTCGAGGGCGACCTGATCGTCGTCGGCATCACCGAACATGCGGCGACGCAACTGGGCGACGTGGTGTTCATCGAACTGCCCGAGGTCGAGGCGATGGTGGCGCAGGGCGACGAGGTGGTGGTGATCGAAAGCGTCAAGGCGGCATCCGACATCCTTGCGCCCGTGGATGGCGAGATCGTCGAGGTCAACGACAAGCTGGTGGACAAGCCCGGCCTTGTGAACGACGACCCGACAGGTGCGGCCTGGATGTTCAAGATGAAGGTCGATGACCTGTCGGTCCTGGACGAGTTCATGGACGAGGACGAATACAACGACCTGATCGCATAGGCTGCCGCTGGACCGGGCACGCAAGAGTTTTCCTGAAAACTCTTGCCAAAATCCTTTCAAGGATTTTGGGCGGCACCGAAGGTGCCGGTGCCCGGCCTGAGGCAAACGGGGAGAGCGCCATGACCTTTACTGCCACCACCTACAACCCCTACGATTTCGCCAACCGCCGACACATCGGCCCCTCGACGGAAGAGATGGCCGAAATGCTCAAGGTGGTCGGGGTGCCCGACCTCGAGACGCTGATTGCCGAAACGGTCCCCGCAAGCATCCGGCAGGCCAATGCGCTGCCCTGGGCACCGCTTGCGGAACACGAATTGCTGGCGAAGATGCGCGGGGTGGCCGCGAAGAACCGGGTGATGACCAGCCTGATCGGGCAGGGCTATTTCGGCACCGTCACCCCGCCCGCGATCCAGCGCAACATCCTGGAAAACCCGGCCTGGTACACCGCCTATACCCCCTATCAGCCGGAAATCGCGCAGGGTCGGCTCGAGGCGCTCCTGAACTATCAGACCATGGTGGCCGACCTGACCGGGCTGCCCGTGGCCAATGCCAGCCTGCTGGACGAGGCGACGGCAGCGGCGGAAGCGATGACGATGGCCGAGCGCACGGCAAAGTCGAAGGCGCGGGCCTTCTTCATCGACCGCAACTGCCACCCCCAGACCATCGCCGTGATCGAGACCCGCGCCGCCCCGCTGGGGATCGAGACCGTCGTGGGCGACCCCGCCGCGATGGAGGCCGCGCGCTATTTCGGCGCGATCTTCCAGTATCCCGGCACCTATGGCCATGTGCAGGATTTCACGGCACAAATCGCTGCCCTGCACGAGGCGAAGGCGATTGCCATCGTCGCGACCGACCTGCTCGCGCTGTGCCTGCTCAAGGAACCGGGCGCGATGGGGGCGGATATTGCCGTGGGGTCGAGCCAGCGGTTCGGCGTGCCGATGGGCTATGGCGGGCCGCATGCGGCCTTCATGTCCTGCCGCGACGAGTTGAAGCGGGCCATGCCGGGGCGGATCGTGGGCGTGTCGGTCGATGCGCGGGGCGGGCGGGCCTACCGGCTGAGCCTGCAGACCCGCGAACAGCATATCCGGCGCGAGAAAGCCACGTCGAACGTCTGCACCGCGCAGGCGCTGCTGGCGGTGATGGCGGGCTTCTATGCCGTGTTCCACGGGCCGAAGGGCCTGCGGGCGATTGCCGAGCGGGTGCATTTCCTGACCAACCGGCTGGCGCGCGCGCTGAAGGCGGCGGGGGCCAGGGTCAGCCCGCGGGCCTTCTTCGACACGATCACCGTCGAGGTCGGCGTGGGGCAGGCGGGCATCCTGGCCGCCGCGCGGGCCGAGGGGCTGAATTTCCGCAAGATCGGCACCGACCGCGTGGGCATCAGCCTGGACGAGACCAGCGACGACAAGGTGCTGATCCGCGTGCTGCAAGCCTTCGGAATCAACGGGTTGCCGCCGCACCGCGCGACCCTGGGCTTCCCCGAGGCGATGCTGCGGACGACCGACTACCTGACCCATCCGGTGTTTCACATGAACCGCGCGGAATCCGAGATGATGCGCTACATGCGCCGGTTGTCGGACCGCGATCTGGCGCTGGACCGGGCGATGATCCCGCTTGGCTCCTGCACGATGAAGCTCAATGCGGCGGCCGAGATGATGCCGCTGACCTGGCCCGAATTCGGCTCGCTGCACCCGTTCGCGCCGCGCGATCAGGCGCAGGGCTACCATGAGGCGATCACCGATCTGGCCGAAAGGCTTTGTGTGATAACGGGTTATGACGCGATGTCGATGCAGCCCAACTCGGGGGCGCAGGGGGAATATGCGGGGCTTCTGACGATCCAGGCGTTCCACCGGGCACGGGGAGAGGGGCACCGCGACATCTGCCTGATCCCGGTTTCGGCGCATGGCACCAATCCGGCCAGCGCCCAGATGGCGGGGATGAAGGTGGTGGTGGTGAAATCTGCCCCGAACGGCGATGTGGACCTTGACGATTTCCGCGCCAAGGCCGAGGCGGCGGGCGGCAATCTGGCGGCCTGCATGATCACCTATCCCTCTACCCATGGTGTCTTTGAGGAAACGGTCCGCAAGGTCTGCGACATTACCCATGAACATGGCGGGCAGGTCTATATCGACGGGGCCAACATGAACGCCATGGTGGGGCTGGTGAAACCGGGCGAGATCGGCGGCGACGTGAGCCATCTGAACCTGCACAAGACCTTTGCCATTCCGCATGGCGGCGGGGGCCCCGGGATGGGTCCGATCGGGGTCAAGGCGCATCTGGCACCGCATCTGCCGGGGCATCCCGAGACCGGCGGGGCCGAGGGGCCGGTCAGCGCCGCGCCTTATGGATCGGCCTCTATCCTGCTGATTTCATGGGCTTATTGCCTGATGATGGGCGGGCCTGGGCTGACCCAGGCGACCAAGGTGGCGATCCTGAACGCCAACTACATCGCGGCGCGGCTGCGGGGGGCCTATGAGGTGCTGTTCATGGGCAACAGGGGCCGGGTGGCGCATGAGTGCATTCTGGATACCCGGCCTTTCGCCGAGGCTGGGATTACCGTGGACGATATCGCCAAGCGCTTGATCGACAACGGTTTTCACGCGCCGACGATGAGCTGGCCGGTGGCCGGCACGCTGATGGTGGAGCCGACGGAATCGGAAACCAAGGCCGAGATCGACCGCTTCATCACCGCCCTTCTGGCGATCCGCGCGGAAATCCGCGCGGTCGAGGAAGGCGAAATCGACAGGGAAAACAACCCGTTGAAGCATGCCCCCCATACCGTCAACGACCTTGTCGCCGACTGGGACCGCCCCTATACCCGCGAGCAGGGCTGCTTTCCGCCGGGCAGTTTCCGGGTGGACAAATACTGGCCCCCGGTCGGGCGGGTGGACAACGTATTCGGCGACCGCAACCTGGTCTGCATCTGCCCGCCGGTCGAAAGCTATGCCGAGGCGGCGGAATAGGGCGGCTGGAAACAGTATGGAAAGAGTCTGGGTTCGGTATGGGTGGGGG